>DASTSE010000264.1:0-5286 GCA_035760865.1 Dokdonella sp. | reverse complement strand
GCGCGTTCGCGTTCGAGCAGTTGCCGCTCGACGCGATCGAGCGCATCGAGATCGTGCGCGGTCCGCGCGCGAGCTACTGGGGCTCCGATGCGCTCGGCGGCGTGATCCAGATCTTCACGCGCAGGCTCGACGGACCGCGAGTGGCGGTGTCCTACGGCAGCTACCGCGACGCCGACGCGAGCGCGGGCATCGGCCACTGGGACGGCGCGAACGGCGTCAGCATCCAGGTCGGCGCGCGTCACGTCGGCGGCTTCTCGGCGACGAACCCGGGCATCTGCGACGGCCCCGACGACCCGTACTGCAGTTACGACCCCGACGACGACGCGTATCGCAACAGCAACCTCGTGCTGCGTGGCGCGCACGAATTCGGAAGCCAGCGGCTGTCGGCTTCGCTGTATCGCAGCCAGGGCCAGTCGCAGTTCGACCAGGGTTACACGGACGTCATCGACCAGACCGCCGGCGCCGAACTCGCGGGCGAACTCGCGCCGGGCTGGAGCCACCGGCTCGCGTTCGGCCAGACGCGCGAGGATCTCGACACGCCTGCGTACGGCACGCTCTACCGCACCCGCCGCGCGAGCCTGCTGTGGCAGAACGAATTCCAGCCCGGCGAAGGGCAGCGGCTCGTCGCCGGCGTCGATTTCGTGCACGACCAGGGGGAGACGCGCGACACGTTCGCGGGCAGCGCGCGCTACGACGAGAGCCGCAACGGCCGCGCAGCGTTCGGCGGCTGGCGTGCGACGTCGGGCGCGTTCGACGCCGAACTGTCCGCGCGCTACGACCGCGACAGCGACTTCGGCGGCGCGACCACCGGCTCGCTCGCGCTCGGCTGGCGCGCGAACGAGGCCTTTCGCGCGTACGCGAGCTTCGGCCAGGGCTTCCGCAGCCCGACCATGAACGAACTGTTCGACCCCGGCTACGGCGGCTACTACGCGGGCAACCCCGAGCTCGAACCCGAGCGTTCGCGCAGCGGCGAACTCGGCCTCGAGTACGCCGCCTCGCCGGACCAGCGCCTGAAGGCGAACCTGTACTCGACCCGCGTCGAGGACCTCATCAGCTTCACCGGCGCGCAGAACCAGGCGATCAACATCGCGCATGCGCGCATCGACGGCGCCGAACTCGCGTGGAACGCGCGCTTGGGTGCCTGGTCCGCGCGCGCGACCTGGACATGGGAAGACGCGCGCGACGGCGACACCGGCGCCCGCCTGCTGCGCCGCGCGCGCAGCAAGGCGTCGGCGATCGTCGAACGCGCGTTCGGCACGCGCTTCAGCGCCGGCGCCGAAGTGCAGTACGCGAGCCGCCGCGAAGACATCGGCGGCATCCAGCTGCCCGCCTACGCACTGCTCAACCTGCGCGCGCGTTATGCACTCGACGACGCCTGGAGCGTGAGCGCGCGCGCCGAGAACGTCACCGACCGCGCCTACGAGCTCGTCCACGGCTACGACACCGCGGGCCGCTCCGGCTGGATCGAGGTGACCTGGCAGCCGCGCGTACGCTGACCGAACGCCCCTGTTCGCACGCACGCGCGGCGTGCCAGAATGACCGCGACGCCGGCGCGCAGCGCCGGCACGGGGGAGCCGGCTCGGCGCCGGCTCGAACCGCGCGGCAGGCGCGGCGCAGGCGGATGGGGACGTTCGGCGGATGACGAGCGGCGAGCGAGCGCCAGGCGGCACCCGGATGGGCGGACAGGAGCGGCTGCCCAGCCTCGGCCGTCGTTCCGACCTGCCCCCGCGCGTACGCAATCTGCTCGAAGGCCTGCAGCAGCACGCCGCCGGCTGGTTCCAGCCCGCGCTCGCGCGTGCCCTCGTCGATATCGACACGAGCCTGTTCCGCATGGCGGAGCGCTCGGGCAACAGCGCAGAGCAGCAACGCCGGTTCGAGGCGATGCGCGCGTTGAAGCAGGCGAGTGCGAGCGTGCAGCAACGCTTCCAGCACCACCTCGAAGCCGACCTCGCGCAGGTTCGCACGGCGGCGGCGACCGCGCCCGCGCAAGCCGCCCAAGCCACCCGCGCCGCTTCGTCGCTCGAACTCGTCGATGCCGCGGTACTCGAGGAGGATCTGGGCCTGCAGGAAATCGCGGGCAAGGCCGATATCCGCAACGGCCAGGCGCTGCACGCCTTCACGCACCGCTTCGCGGTGGTCGCCGGCAGCGCGGTGCCGGCGATCGAATCGGTGCCGCTCGGGCCGACGCGCATCGCCGAGGCATTCCGCTACGCGCTGTCCGAGGTCGAGCTCGACCTCGAGCATCGCCTGTTCGCCTATCGCCAGTTCGATCGCGCGGTGATGGCGACGCTCGCACCGTTCTACGACCGCATCAACACCTGGCTCGGCGGACAGCGCGTGTTGCCGAACCTGCAGCATCCGTCGTTCCGGCGCCCCGACGTCGCCCATGCGACCGACGAGCCGGCCAAGGCGGCGGGCGCGCCGGACGCGCAGCCCGCGGGCGAGCCCGCGGCGGCCGGCGCTGACGCCGGGCAGGCAACGCCCGATGCCGAGCTGTTCGGTACCCTGCGCGACCTGCTCGGCGCCAAGCGCCGCGCCGAAGGCGGGACGGGTGCGAGCGCGACGGCGTACCAGCCGGCGAGTCGCGACGACCTGCAAAGCGTGCTCGGAACGCTGCAGCGCGCGCCGACCACGGCGGCCCAGCAGGCGCGCTACGACAGCGAGCACTTCAAGAACACCCTGCTGGTGAAACTGCGCCGCGCGAGCCCCGAGGGACGACCGCTCGGCCTCGGCGACGAGGACCTCGACACGGTCGACCTCGTTGGCATGCTGTTCGACTACGTCGTGCGCAACGTGCGCGAAGGCAGCGGCGCGCGCTCGCTGCTGAGCCGCCTGCACGTGCCGGTGCTGCGCGTGGCGCTCGGCGACAAGAGTTTCTTCACGCGCCGCGACCATCCCGCGCGCGAACTGCTCAACACGATCGCCGAGACCGGCGCGCACTGGTTCGACGACGCCGACACCGACCCCGATCTCGCGCGCAAGATGCAGATGGTCGTCGACCACGTGAGTGCGAATTTCGACGGCGACATCGGCGTGTTCGACCACTTGCTGGGGGATCTCGGCAAGCACATGCAGTTGCTCGCGCGGCGCGCCGAAGTGGTCGAACGGCGCAACATCGACGCCGCCCGCGGCCGCGATCGCCTCGAGATCGCCCGCGAGGCGGCGCGCGCGGCGGTGATCCGCATCCTGCAGGCGACGATACCCGCACCTCGCGTGCGCTCGCTGCTGGAACAGGCGTGGACCGACGCGCTCGCGCTCAGCGCGCTGCGCGAAGGGTCCGAAGGGAGCGAATTCAAGCGCCGGGTCGACGTCGCCGAGAAGATCGCGCGGCGCGGCCTCGCGCCGCTCGCCGACACGCCCGACGACCAGGCGGTGCGGCTGGAACTCGAAGCCGGCCTGCACCAGGTCGGCCTGCACGGCGACGACGTGCGCGGCCTCGTCGAGAACCTGTTCACGCGCACGCCGACACCGGAAGCCTCCGCGCAGCTCCAGCGCATCGACGAGGCGCTCAAGGACAAGCCGCGCCTCGGCGGCGAGACCGCGCCGTCGGCGCCCGCGCGCGCCACGCCGGCGCCGCTGACGCCCGCGGAGGCAGAGATGCTGCAGCAGCTCAAGCGCACGCCCTTCGGCACCTGGTTCGAATTCGTGCGCAACCAGCAAGGCGACACGGTGCGACGCAAGCTCGCCTGGTTCTCGCCGGTGACCGGCCACTGCCTGTTCGTGAACCAGCGCGGCGTGCGCGTCGACGACCACACGCTGGAGCAGGTCGCGCGCGACATGGCACGCGGCCAGATCCGCCCCGTCGCGACCGAACAGGGCTCGCTGATCGACCGCGCGTGGAAGGCGATCGTCGGGCTGCTGCGCACGCACGAGCCCGCGCGCGCGACCGCGGGAGCGGCGCCATGAACGAGAAGCGCAGGCTGCCGCGCAAGCGGCCCGACGTCGCGCTGCACGTGACCGACACGATGACGGGCGAAGTCGTCGGCCACCTCGGCAATCTCTCGATGGAGGGCATGCTGCTGCTCGCGCAGCGGCCGATCGCCGACGACGCGCTCTACCAGTTCTCCTTCCACCTGCCCGACGCGCACGGACGCCTCTATCCGATCGAAGTCGGCGTGCACGAGCAGTGGAGCGCGCCCGGCACGATGCGCGGACAGAGCTGGGTCGGATTCCGCTTCATCGATATCGCGCCCGACGACGCCACCGTGTTGCGCGACTGGCTCATGCACGCGCAGGATTTCGTCGACTGAATCGCCGTGCGGGGCGGGCCTTACAGCCCACGCGCCCTCAGAGCGCGACGACGCGCTCGACGCGGACGGCGTAGGCGCGCAGGAAGAACTCGACCGTCGCGCGTATGTGGGTCTCGATGTCCTGCTCCGTGAAGGGACCGGAGCATCCGCACAGCAGGCGCGCGTGCAGCTCGCCCTTGAGCAGCGCGAAGAACTGCGACGACGCGCGCGGGATGTCGCCGATCGCGAGTTGGCCGGCTTCGACTTCGCGGCGCAGGAATTGCTGGAAGCCGCATTGAACGCGCTGCGGGCCGGCTTCCCAGAACATCTGCACGAGCTTTTCCGACATGCCCGTGCCCGACGTGAGCAGGCGATGCAGCGAGATCGACTCCGGCGCGGTCACGAGCGCGAAGAACGCGCGCGCGATCGCCTCGAGGTGCTGGCGCACCGGGCCTTCGACGTCGATCTCGAACAAGGTCGCCGGCATCTGCTCCTCGCAGCGCGCGCGGATCGCGGCGAAGAACAGCGTCTCCTTGTCGGTGAAGTGGCTGTAGACGGTGAGCTTCGACACGCCGGCTTCGGCGGCGATCGCGTCCATGCTCGTACCCTCGAAGCCGCTGAGCGGAAACAAGCGCTTGGCCGCGTCGAGGATGGCGGCGCGCTTTTCGAGGTCCTTCGGACGACCCGGTCCGCACGTTTTGGCGATGGCTGCGTTCATGTCGACGAATACTAGCTGGACTACCGAGTACAGATTCGATACTATACCCGCAAGTTCATGAATGGTGGCGATCTCCCGCGGTTTCCATACCGGATTCCCCACCGGGCATCGCCGCTCCGCTCCCGTCCGGATTATGCCGCCTGACGCCTGTCAGGCGTAGGCCATGACGGGTCGGACATGCTTGTTTTCGTTCGCTTTGACAGTCTCTCGCCGCACCGTCCGGGTCTCTCTCCCTCCCCCGCGACCGGACGGTGCGGTCGGGAGCTCTTGTGGTGCGACGGTTCGCCCACATGAGGAAGCCGGGATCGATCCTGGCAAATTCCATGGCACGGGTCTTGC
>DASTSE010000263.1:0-3927 GCA_035760865.1 Dokdonella sp. | reverse complement strand
GGTTCGGCCTGCAGCCGCACGCCCCAGGCCTGCTCGAACGTCGCGCGCACGGCGTCGTCCGAAACGTGCCGGTAGCCCGGGAACTCGTGCGGGAACGAACCCATGTCGCACGAGCCCTGCACGTTGTTCTGGCCGCGCAGCGGATTGACGCCGACGCCGACGCGGCCGAGGTTGCCGGTCGCCATCGCGAGGTTCGCGATCGCCATCACCGCGGTCGAGCCCTGCGAGTGCTCGGTCACGCCGAGGCCGTAGTAGATCGCCGCGTTGCCGCCGGTCGCGTACAGGCGCGCGGCCGCGCGCACGTCGGCCGCGGGCACGCCGGTCACCGCCTCGAGCACCTCGGGCGAGTTCGCCGGGTCGGCGACGAACGCGCGCCAGCGCGCGAACGAGTCCGGCTCGCAGCGTTCGCGCACGAACGCCTCGTCGACGAGGCCCTCGTCGACGACGACATGGGCGAGTGCGTCGAGCAGCGCGACGTTCGTGCCCGGGCGCAGCTGCAGGTGGTGGTCCGCGCGCACGTGCGGCGCGCGCACGAGCTCGATCCGACGCGGGTCGGCGACGATCAGGCGCGCGCCGCGGCGCAGGCGCCGCTTCATCTGCGACGCGAACACGGGATGGGCGTCGGTCGGGTTCGCGCCGATCACGAAGATCACGTCCGCGTGCATGACCGAGTCGAAATCCTGCGTGCCGGCCGACTCGCCGAGCGTGCTCTTGAGGCCGTAGCCGGTCGGCGAATGGCACACGCGCGCACAGGTGTCGACGTTGTTGCTGCCGAACGCGGCGCGCACGAGCTTCTGCACGAGGTAGGTCTCCTCGTTCGTGCAGCGCGACGACGTGATGCCGCCGACGGAATCGCGGCCGTACGTCGCCTGGATGCGGCGGAATTCGGCCGCCGCGTGCGCGATCGCCTCGTCCCAGCCGACTTCGCGCCACGGGTCGGAGGTCTTCGCGCGCAGCATGGGCTTGAGGATGCGCTCGCGGTGCGTCGCGTAGCCGGTCGCGAAACGTCCCTTCACGCACGAGTGGCCATGGTTCGCACGGCCGTCCTTGTCCGGCACCATGCGCACGAGCCGCTCGCCGTCGAGTTCGGCGCGGAACGAGCAACCGACGCCGCAGTAGGCGCAGGTCGTGACGACGCTGCGCGTCGCCTGGCCGTGCTCGAGCAGCGACTTCTCGATCAGCGCGCCGGTCGGGCACGCCTGCACGCAGGCACCGCACGAGACGCAGTCCGACGCCATGAACGGCTCGTCGAGCCCCGCGACGATCGCCGAGGCGTAACCGCGTCCC
Organism: Dokdonella sp.; assembly: GCA_035760865.1. Classification (GTDB taxonomy): domain Bacteria; phylum Pseudomonadota; class Gammaproteobacteria; order Xanthomonadales; family Rhodanobacteraceae; genus Dokdonella_A. Next base: position 2,640 of record DASTSE010000263.1, on the reverse strand, counting down.
TGCACCGCGAGCGCGAACGTGCCCTGCTGCTCGTCGCACGCGCGCACGCAGCGCGAGCAGACGATGCACTGCGCGGGATCGAAGCGGAAATACGGATTCGACGCGTCGACGGCCCGGAACAGCGGATTGGAGCGCTCGTCGGACGGCGCTTCGACGTGGTTGGCGCCGTCGAAGCCGTAGCGGACTTCGGTCACGCCGATCCGCTGCGCGACGCGCTCCATCTCGCTGCCGAAGCCGCCCGCGAGCGCGTCGAGCGGATGATCGGACAGGTACAGCTCCATGACGCCGCGGCGCAGGCGCTCGAGCTTTGCGCCGCGCGTCGCCACCTTCATGCCGGCCGCGACCGGCGTCGTGCACGAGGCCGGGAAGCCCTTCATGCCTTCGATCTCGACCAGGCACAGGCGACACGAGCCGAACGCGTCGAGCAGCTCGGTCGCGCACAGCTTCGGGATGCCGATGCCGGCCTCGGCGGCGGCGCGCAGCACCGACGTGCCTGCCGGCACGCGCACGTCGACGCCGTCGATGGTCAGCGCGACGAGGTCGGTGGAGGTCGATTTCGGCGTGCCGAGATCGGTTTCGACGATGGACAACATGGCAGTCCGCCCCGCGATTGCGTTGATTCAGACAATGGCCCGCGCGCCCGCGACGTCCGCTGCGCGCAGGTCCGCGTTCACGCGAAATCCTCGCGGAAATGCTTCAGCGCGCTCGCCACCGGATCGGGCGTGAGACCGCCGAGCGCGCACAGCGAGCCGTGCCGCATCGTCTCGCAGAGGTCGTCGAGCAGCGCGAACTGCTTCGCGCGATCGACGCCGGCACGCAGGCGGTCGAGCACCTCGACGCCGCGCGTCGAGCCGATCCGGCACGGCGTGCACTTGCCGCACGATTCCGCCGCGCAGAACTCCATCGCGTAGCGCGCCTGCTCGAACATGTCGACGGTATCGTCGAACGCGACGATGCCGCCGTGGCCGAGCATCGCGCCGATCGCCGCGAACGCCTCGTAGTCGAGCGGCGTGTCGAACTGCGACTCGGGCAGGTACGCGCCGAGCGGACCGCCGACCTGCACGGCACGGATCGGCCGGCCCGAGTACGAGCCGCCGCCGTAGTCGTAGAGGAGTTCGCGCAAGGTCACGCCGAACGCCTTCTCGACCAGGCCCGTGCGCTTGAGGTTGCCCGCGAGCTGGATCGGCAGGGTGCCGCGCGAGCGGCCGATGCCGTAGTCGCGGTAGTACGCCGCGCCGCGCTCGAGGATCGACGGCACCGACGCGAGCGAGATCACGTTGTTGACGACGGTCGGGCGCCCGAACAGGCCCTTGATCGCGGGCAGCGGCGGCTTGAAACGCACCTGGCCGCGCTTGCCCTCGAGGCTCTCGAGCAGCGAGGTCTCCTCGCCGCAGATGTACGCGCCCGCGCCGAGGCGCACCTCGAGGTCGAAGCGGCGGCCGCTGCCGCGGATGTCGGCGCCGAGCCAGCCCGCGGCGTACGCGTTCGCGATCGCCGCATCGAGCGCGCGCCGCGCATGCGGATATTCGCTGCGCAGGTAGATGTAGCCCTGCGTCGCGCCGACCGCGATCCCCGCGATCGTCATGCCCTCGACGAGGCAGAGCGGATCGCCCTCCATGAGCATGCGGTCGGAGAACGTGCCCGAGTCGCCTTCGTCGGCGTTGCAGACGACGTACTTCGACGGCTGCAGGCCGAGGCCCGCGGCCTGTGATGGAGCGGCTTCGAGCACGGTCTTCCACTTGATTCCGGTCGGGAACGCGGCGCCGCCGCGACCGCGCAGGCCCGACTCGGTGACCGCGCCGACGATGGCGGCGGCATCCATCGCGAGTGCGTTCTGCAGGCCGCGGTAACCGCCGTGCGCGACGTAGTCGGCGACGCTGGTCGGCTCGACGACGCCGACGCGCGCGAAGCACAGGCGATCCTGCCGCGCGAACCAGTCGAGCGATTCGATCGCGCCGACGCGCAGCGGATGCGCGGCCGCATTCGCGACGATCGCGTCGAGGAGCCCCGCGACATCATCCACCCGGACCGGTCCGTACCCCACGCGCGACGCCGCGACGCCGGCGGCGACCTCGACCTCGACGAGCGGCTCGAGCCAGAGCAGCCCGCGCGATCCCGTGCGCACGAGTTCGATCGCGATGCCGCGCTCGCGCGCGACGGCTTCGATCGCGCGCGCGATCGCATCGGCGCCGAGCGCGAGCGCGCTCGCGTCGCGCGAGAGGAACAGGCGCAGCGGCGCGTGCGCAGCCGCGTTCATCGGCGCATTCCCGCGACGAGGGCGTCGAATGCCGCGGGCGTGACGCGCGCGTGCAGTCCGTCCTCGTCGACGAGCAACGACGGCCCGCAGCCGCAATTGCCGAGGCAGTACACCGGCTCGAGCGTGATCGCGCCGTCCGCGGTCGTTCCGTGCCAGTCGATGCCGAGGCTCGCGCGCGCATGCGCCGCGAGCGCGCGCGCGCCGAGTGCCTGGCACGCCTCGGCGCGGCACAGGCGCACGACGTGGCGCCCCGGCGGCGCGCTGCGGAAGTGGTGGTAGAAGCTGACGACGCCGTGCACCTCGGCACGACCGAGGTCGAGCGCGCGCGCGACGGCCGGCAGCGCGGCGGACGGCACCCAGCCGAGCGCGTCCTGGATCCCGTG
>DASTSE010000262.1:0-3809 GCA_035760865.1 Dokdonella sp. | reverse complement strand
GGCGAGTATTGACACCGTCGTCAGGTCGCCAGCCCGCACCGCGCCCGCTATGCTTCGCGTTCGCGTGCCGCCCTCGCGGGCGGGCGCGCGCTCGCAAGCATCCCGAGGTGAACGATGACCGATACGCTGCCCGACCGCCTGTGCGTCAACCCGAAGAGTCCCCACTATGACGAGGGGCTGCTCACCCGCGGCATCGGCATCCGCTTCAACGGCAAGCAACGCATGGATGTCGAGGAGTACTGCGTCAGCGAAGGCTGGATCCGCGTCGCCGCGGGGCGTGCGCGCGACCGCCACGGCAACCCGATGACGATCAAGCTCAAGGGCGAGGTCGAGCCGTTCTTCCTCGATGCGATGGAGGCGCCATGAAGTTCCTCATGCTCGTCTACACCGACGACTCGATGCTGCAGGAGCTGCCGGAAGGGGAATTCGACCGCCTCATGCACGGCTGCATCACTCACGCCGACGAGCTCAAGGGAGAGGGCAGGCTGATCGAATCGCAGCAGCTCGAGGCGGCGAGCACGGCGAAGTCGGTGCGCGTGCGCAACGGCCGCGCGAGCGTCGTCGATGGGCCGTTCGCCGAAACCAAGGAGATCCTCGGCGGCTTCAACCTCATCGAAGCGGCCGACATCGACGAGGCGGTGCGCATCGCGATGGAATTCCCATGGGCACGCTTCGGCTGCATCGAACTGCGGCCGGTGCGCGACTTCGAGCAGGTGCGCGCGCGCGTCGGCGCCTGAGCACGCTCATGAAGGCGGCAGGCGGCGCCACATCGGCGGGCGCGCCGCGATCGCGAGGCCGGCGATCGCGAACGCAATGACGATGCTCGCGACGACCGGCGCCATGCTGCCGGCGAAGCGCGGCAGGAACGGCAGTGCCTCGGCCCACGCGTTGATCGACTGATGCAGCAGGTGCGGCAGCAGCACGCTGCCGGCGCTCGCATTGAACGTGCGCGCGAGCAGGATCGAGACCGGCAGCAGCTGCAGCACGAACAGCCATGGCGTATAGCCGCCCGGATGGCCGCCCTGCATGAAGAAGTAGGGTGCGTGGAACACGATCCACACGGCCCCGAGTACGAGCGCCGCGCGCAACGGCGTCCATCGCGCCTGCAGCCGCGGCAGCACGTAGCCGCGCCAGGCGAGCTCCTCGGTGTTGAGCAGCAGGTAGACGAGGAACGTCGGGCCGAAGGCCGCCGCGACGGTGCCGGCGTCGGGCAACGCGGGCCCCGCGAAGCCGAGCATCCGGCTCGCCGCGATCGAGGCGAGCATGACGATGGGTGGGCCGAGCAACACGGCCGCGTACACCGACGCGCGTGCGCGCCAGCGCAGCAGGCGGCCGAGCAGTGCGCGAGCGCCCGCGCCGCCGCCGTTGGCCCACGCCGCCCAGATCGCGACGAGGCCGGGCGCGACGAGCAGCAGTTGCAGCCAGCGCATCCAGCCGGGCACGGCCGCCGCGCCGCGCCAGGACGCGACGACCTGCGGGATCGTGCTCGGCCACGACAACAGGAACACGAGCGCGATCATGAGCGGCAATCCGACCCGCTCCCGCGGGGCCTGTACGACGAGCGGCGATGTCATGGACGGGTACCTCGCAGTGATGATCTGCAATACGTCGTCGCGCGCCGTTTCCGATCACACGGTCCGGCGCATCCCCGGCTCCGACAGGCTTACCTCGATGCCGTGGCAGCGCCGCAGTTCGCTCGCAAGGATCTCTCGCGCTGGGTCTTCGCCGTGCACGAGCACGACCGGCGGCCGGGCCGCGCCCGCGCCGTACCAGTCGAGCAGGCCCCGTTGGTCCGCGTGCGCCGACAGCCCGCCCACGGTATGGATGCGTGCGCGCACGGGGATGTCGGCGCCGAACAGGCGTACGCGCTCGACGCCATCGACGAGCAGGCGGCCGAGCGTGCCGCGCGCCTGATAGCCGACGAAGATCACGTGCGCAGCCCGCTGCGCGAGGTTGTTCGCGAGGTGATGGCGCACGCGACCGCCGTTCGCCATGCCGGACCCCGCGATCACGATCGCGCCGCCGTGCAGGCGATTGATCGCCTTGCTGTCGTCGACGCTCTGCGCGACGTGCAGGTTCGGCAACTCGAACGGCCGGATGCGGCCGCGCCAGACCTTCGCCGCTTCCGCATCGAACAGCGGCTCGTGGCGGCCGTAGACGGCCATCACCTTCGCCGCCATCGGGCTGTCGAGGAAGATGCGCCAGCGCGAGAGGTTCCAGTCCTCGAAGTGCGCGGCGAACCAGTAGAGCAGCTCCTGGGTGCGGCCGACCGCGAAGGCCGGGATGACCACGTTGCCGCCGTCGTCGTGCGCCTCGGCGAAGATGCGGCCGAGCTCGGCGACGGTCGCGAGGCGATCCCGGTGGTTGCGGTCGCCGTAAGTCGATTCCATGAGCAGCAGGTCCGCGCGCGGCGGCGGCTCCGGATCGCGCAGGATCGGCGTGCCCTTCATGCCGATGTCGCCCGAAAAAACCAGCGTGCGCGGCGACGCGCCTTCCTCGCGCAGTTCGACGATGCAGGAGCCGAGGATGTGGCCGGCGTCGTGCAGGCGCACGGTCGCGCCGGGCAGGATCGCGTGCGGCTCGTGGTACGGCAGAGGACGCAGTCGCTTGCGCGTCTGCTCGACGTCCTCGCGCGTGTAGATCGGCTCGATCTCCGGCTCGCCGTCGCCGCGCTCCCGGTTCGCGCGCTCGGCGCTCTGTTCCGCGAGCGAAGCGGCGTCGAGCAGCATGATCGGCAGCAGGTCGCAGGTCGCCTCGTGGGCCCAGATCGGTCCGCGGAAGCCGCGCTTGACGAGCAGCGGAACGCGCCCGATATGATCGATATGGGCATGACTCAGCACGACCGCATCGATCGAGGCTGGCTCGAACGGGAACGGGGCGAGGTTGCGCGCCTCCGCTTCGCGGCTGCCCTGGATCATGCCGCAGTCGAGCAGCACGCGATGGCCGGCGACGTCGACGAGATGGCACGAGCCGGTGACTTCGCCGCCTGCGGCGCCGTTGAACTGGACCTGCATACCCGGCTCCGTCGTCATGGATGCGTCGCGACAGTATCAGCACGGGCGAACCGCGCGCCAGCGGGCAGCGCCTCGCGCGCGCGTGCGATCGTCGGCCGCGATCGAGGGGCGGCGACGTGGCCGTGAACGACGATCCGCGGCCGCAGCGGCCGCCCGAACCCGACCCCGCCGACTGCTGCGGCGGCGGCTGCGTGCGTTGCATCTACGACGTCCACGAGGACGCGCTCGAGCGCCACGAGCGCGCGCTCGCCGAATGGCGCGAGCGCCACCCGGAAGCCGACCTCGGCTGAGCCTCGCCGCGGCAAGCCTGCACCGGTCCGCCCCAGGCGCGTGCCGCGAGTCAACGGCCGCGCACGCGATCGGGAAGTCTTGCGCCCAGAGCGAACGGATGCCCGCGGTCCGGCGCGGGCGCTTCCACTTCACGCGTGGCGACGTCGCGCTCGTTCGAACGGTCGGTTCCGCTGCAGCGGAGCCGCTTTCGGCGCAAAGCGCAAGGGTGTGTAAAGTCACGGGTCGCACGGGCGCGACCTTTGCTAGGATCGAAGGGTTATCCGTACGGAGTTGCCCATGAAGAAGACCCTTGCGATCGCGATCGCGCTCGCCCTGCCGGTGCTCGCGGCTGCCGCCTACGCGCCAAAATTCGATCCCAAGCGCCTGTCGGACGAGGTCAAGGTGCTGTCCTCGGACGCGTTCGAAGGTCGCGGTCCTGCGACGGCGGGCGAGACCAAGACGGTGGAGTACGTCGTCGAACAGATGAAGGCCGCAGGGCTGCAGCCCGGCGGCGATCTCAAGGAC
>DASTSE010000261.1:0-5259 GCA_035760865.1 Dokdonella sp. | reverse complement strand
CTCTCTTTCGCCGCGAGCCAGGATGCCGGCAGCGCGAACGGGTACGCGCCGGTCGCGTGCGCGAACGTACCCGCGATGTCGGTGAACGGCGGCACGACGGTACCCTTCTCTTCCCATCCACGCACTTCGCCGAAGGAGAATCGCTGCGTGAACGTCGCGTCCGGATACACTTTGGTGCCGAACCTCTCGAAGCGTGCGGCGGCGATCAGCTCGGAGTTCTGGTCGACGATCGCCTCGACTTCGTTCTCGTAGCGCTTGCGGATCGCGCGCGCCGGGGCATCGACCGCTCGCGCGAGCACGATGAACGGATCGTCCGACTTCGCCACCGCCTCGGCGCCGCCGTCCCAGAGCGCCTTGCGCACGGCCGGGTCGCCGAGCCTGGTGGTGGCGACGAGCCGGCGCGCGACCGCCTCCGGTGCGTCGTTGCCGAGCACCTGCCGCACGAACGCGTCGTCGGTGCCGAGCGCCTCGCGCAGTTTGGTCAGCGACCAGCCGAGCGTGACCTGCTCGTAGTCGGGATAGATCGGTGCACTCGAGAGCAACTGCTGGGTCACGCTCGGCAGCTTCGAGTCGGTGTACTCGCGCAGGCGCTCGGCGTTCGGCTTGGTGCGCTCGATCGTGCCGCGAACGAGCGTGCGCGCGTGCGCGTAGTATTCGGAGAAGAAGCCGCGGTGCGCCTCGATGTACTTGTAGCGCGTCTCGATCGTGCGATACGTGTCCATCGCCTTCGCGATCGCGTCCCAGGCGCCGCCGTACTTGGCCTTGCGCGCGGGATCGGCGTCGACGAATGCGCGCAGCTCGGCCTCCTGCTTGCGCTTGAGCGCGAACACCGTCGGGTCCTGCAGCGCGAGCAAGCGGCCGCGCAGTGCCTTGAACGCATTCTCGATGCTGAACAGGTCGTGCTGGCCGATGCGCCAGTGCTCCGGCGACTCGCTGCGGAACTGTTCGATCACGCCGCGCTGCTCGGCGAGCAGCAGCAGGCGCGCGATCAGGTCGAGGTCGCGCGCAGCTTCGAGTTGGGCGATCGTCAGCTGGCGATCGGTACCGCCCGGGTTGCCGATCGTGACGACCATCTCCCCTTCGGCCGCACCGTCCTTCGAGAACGGGAAATAATCGGCGACGACCGCCGGCTTGCCGCCTTCCCACGCGCGCAGCATGCCCATGTCGAGGTCGTAGCGCGGGAAGTTGAAGTTGTCGGGATCACCGCCGAAGAACGCCATCTCGAACTCGGGCGCGAACACCAGGCGCACGTCCTGGTAGCGGTGGTACTTGTAGAGCGAGTAGACGCCGCCGTGGTACAGGTCGACGACGTCGCAGCGCGTGCCCGCGCTGTCCTGCGCGACGCATTCCTTCTCGATCTCCGACTTGATCGCCTTTTCGGCCTTGCTGTACGCCTCGCCGCTCTTGCCCGCGGTCGCCTGTTTCACGCGCGTGCTCACGTCGCTGATCGTGTCGAGTCGATTGAGTTCGATCTCGGGGCAGCGGATCTCGTCCTTCTCCTCCTTGGCGAGGAACCCGGACTTGATGAAGTCCTTCTCCGCGGTCGACAGCTGCTGCACGCACGAGTTGACGCAGTGGTGGTTGGTCAGCACGAGACCGTTCGGCGAGACGAACGAGCCCGAACAACCGCCCGCAAGGCGCAGCGCGGCGCGCTGTGCGTGCGCGGTCCATTCGGCACTCGGCGTGAAGCCGTACTTCGCCTGCAGTTGCGCGGCCGGCAGGTTGTCCGGTGTCCACATGCCTTCTCCGGCGAGCGCGCCGGAAACCGTGGCGAGCGCGAGAAGAATGCCGACTGCAAGCTTGTACATGGAAGGACTCCTCGTGGGATCGTCGCGTCCGGGCAGTGCGCGTGCTTCGGACAGAAGTTGCAGGCCGCCCACGACGGTCCGGCAGGAAGAGGCGCCCGCCGCTGCGGCGGGCGCCGCGTGGGTCAGCGCTTGGCGAACAGGTGTTCGACGCCGGCGCGCTCCTCGCGCAGTTCCTTGTCGGTCGCGTCCATGCGCTCGCGCGAGAACGAGCCGATGTCGAGGCCCTGCACGATCGAGAACTTGCCGCCGCGGATCGTGACGGGGTAGCCGTAGATCACGCCGGGCGCGATGCCGTACGAACCGTCGGACGGGATCGCCATCGAAACCCAGTCGCCGTCCGCCGTCCCGTGCGTCCAGTCGCGCATGTGGTCGATCGCCGCGGACGCGGCGGACGCCGCCGACGACGCGCCGCGTGCCTTGATGATCGCGGCGCCGCGCTGCTGCACGGTCGGGATGAACGTGTCCTTGTACCAGGCGCCATCGACGGCATCGATCGCGGGCTTGCCCTTGACCGTCGCGTGGTGGATGTCAGGGTATTGCGTCGAACTGTGATTGCCCCAGATCGTCATGCGCTTGATGTCGGTCGTGTGCGCGCCGGTCTTTTCGGCGAGCTGCGACAAGGCGCGGTTGTGGTCGAGGCGCACCATCGCGGTGAAGCAGTTCGGGTCGAGGTCGGGCGCGTTCGACTGCGCGATCAGCGCATTCGTGTTGGCCGGATTGCCGACCACGAGCACCTTGACGTCGCGCTTGGCGTGGTCGTTCAGCGCCTTGCCCTGCGGGCCGAAGATCGCGCCGTTCGCTTCGAGCAGGTCCTTGCGCTCCATGCCGGGGCCGCGCGGACGCGCACCGACGAGCAGCGCGTAGTCGACGTCCTTGAACGCGACATTGGCGTCGTCCGTCGCAATCACGCCCGCGAGCGTCGGGAACGCGCAGTCGTTGAGCTCCATCACGACGCCCTGCAATGCGGACAGCGCCGGAGTGATCTCGAGCAGGTGCAGGATCACCGGCTGGTCGGGACCGAGCATGTCGCCGGCGGCGATGCGGAACAGCAAGGCATAGCCGATCTGGCCGGCGGCGCCGGTGACGGCAACACGGACGGGAGTCTTCATGTGTGAACCTCGACGATGGGAAATCGGGATCGGGAACCGGGAAGCGGGAACCTGATCCTACGATCCCGCCGTCCGGTCCAGGCGCTGTCAGCGCAGTTCGGCGAAGAACTCGCGGAACCGCTTCAGCCCTTCCGGCAGCTGTGCCGTCGGGCAGGTGTAGGAGATGCGCAGCGCATTCGGCTCGCCGAACGCGGAACCGGGCACACAGGCCACGCCCTTGTCCTGGAGCAGCGCATCGCAGAGGTCGACGTCGTTGGCGATCGTGCGCTCGCCATGGCGCTTGCCGAACGCGCACGAGATGTCCGGGAACACGTAGAACGCGCCCTGTGGGCGCGGACAGACCACGCCCGGGATCGCATTCATGACCGCGAGCACCTCGTCGCGCTTGGCCTGGAATTCGGCGCACTTTCGCGTCGGCACGTCCTGCGGCCCGGTCAGCGCGGCGACGGCCGCCGCGGTGACGATTTCCGGAACGTTCGTGATGTGGTTCGAGTTGAGCGTGACGAACGCCTGGGCCACCGGCTCGGGTGCGGCGATGAAGCCGACGCGCCAGCCGGGCATGCCATAGGTCTTGGATATCGAATCGACGTGGATCGTGCGCTCGCGCAGTTCCGGTCGCGCATTGACGAAGTTGTGGTAGCCGATGCCGTCGAACACCATGCGGTTGTAGATGTCGTCGCAGACGATCCAGACGTCCGGGTGCCTGACCAGCACGTCGGCGAGGGCCGCGATCTCGTCCTTCGAATACACCATGCCGGTCGGGTTGTTCGGGTTGTTGAACAGGAACACCTTCACGCCCGGCAGCGCGGCATCCAGTTGCGCTGGCGTGAGTTTGTAGTTCTGGCTCGCCGGGCACGGCATCAGGCGCATCTTCGCGTCGACGATTTCGGCGATGTCGACGTAGGTGGTCCAGTACGGCACCGCGAACGCGATCGTGTCGCCCGGGTCGAGCAATGCCTCGGCGAGGTTGTACAGCACGTGCTTGGCGCCGATGCCGGTGGCGACGTTCTTGCGCGTGTAGCCGCGCAGCCCGGTGCCTTCGAGGTGATGGAGGAACGCATCGAGCAGGGCGTCGGCGCCGCGGTTGGAACCGTACTGGCCGCTGTCCTTCGCGAGCGCGTCGCGGACCGCGGCATACACGTGCTCGCCGGGCAGGAAGTTCGGCACGCCGATCGAGAAACTGACGATGTCGCGGCCTTCGGCCTTGAGGCGCTTGGCTTTTTCCGCGACGGCCATGATGGCGCTGGGCTTGGCGCGGCTCATGCGCGCGGCGAGAGTCGGCATGCGATTCCTCGGCAGATGGGAGCAGGCTCGAACGAGCGGGACAGCCCAAAATTCTAGCACAGCGTCCTGCGCTCCCCGTCCTCCGCCGGTCGCGCGGCCGACGCGACGCAGCAAGCCACGCCTCAGGCGCATGGGTTAGAGTGCGCTCGGCCACTCGCCCGCCAGAGGAGCTGTCCCCATGCACTATCTTTGGATGTTCATCGTCGGCCTACTCGTCGGCATCGTCGCGAAGTTCCTCATGCCCGGCCGGGATCCCGGCGGCTTTTTCGTCACCGGGCTGCTCGGCGTCGCCGGCATGTTCGTCGGCGGATTCCTTGCCCAGACGCTCGGCTTCAAGTCCGCGGTCGGCGGCTCGATCGAGCCGTCCGGCTTCATCGGCGGCGTGATCGGCGCGATCGTCCTGCTGATCGTCTACCGCCTGTTCCGCCGCAACAGGCCCGCCTGACGCTCCATCCGCGCAAAACGAAAAGGCCGCCCGCGGGCGGCCTTTTCCGTTGTCGGGTCGGTCGCCATCAGCCGCGATCGAGTATCGCGTTCCAGGCGTCGACATGGGCCTTCTCCTGCGCCAGCAGCGGAGCGACGTCGCCCTTGATCGTGATCGACGCGATGCGGTCTCCCCCGCCCACCTTGTCGACGATGGCCTGGTCGGCCGGACCGACCACGCTGCCGAACACCGTGTGCTTGCCGTCGAGCCACGGGGTCGGCACGTGGGTGATGAAGAACTGGCTGCCGTTGGTGCCGCGCCCCATGCGCGAGCCCGCGTTGGCCATCGACAGGATGCCCGGTCGATCGTGCTTGAGGGCGGGGACGATCTCGTCGTCGAACTGGTAGCCGGGGCCGCCGGTGCCACTGCCGTGCGGGCAACCGCCCTGGATCATGAAATCCGGGATCACGCGGTGGAAGGTCTTGTCGTCGTAGAAACCGCGGCGCGCGAGATTGACGAAGTTGGCGACCGTCATCGGCACCTGGTCGGAAAACAGGCGCAGGTGGATCGTGCCGTGGGCGGTCGCGATTTCGGCGGTCAGCTCGGGGAGGGGACATCGGGATCTCCGGATTCG
>DASTSE010000260.1:0-2694 GCA_035760865.1 Dokdonella sp. | reverse complement strand
CTCGTCGCGCTCGTGTCCGCCGTGCTGCGCTGGTGCGTCACCGCGCTGCTGCCGGAGAACGTACCGCTCATGGTGCTCGCGCAGGCGACCCATGCGCTCAATTTCGCCGCGTTGTTCGCCGCGTGCATGCAGCTGCTCGCGGCCTTCTTCCCGGGGCGCATGAACGGCCACGCACAGGGCGTGTTCTACGGCTTCTCGTCGGGCGGCGGAGGCGTGCTCGGCGCATGGCTCGCGGGCGCGCTCTGGCACGTCGATGGCGGACGCACGGCCTTCCTCGCCTCCGGCGGCATCGCGGCGCTCGCGGCACTGATCTGCGCGTTCGCATTGCGCGCGCGACCCGCGCGCTGAACGGTGCCCGCGCAGCGCCAGCCGATGACGGCCTGCTTGGCGCGGGGCTGAAAGCAGTGCGGCTTTCGCCGCTGCCGCGACCACCTGCTTCGGAATCCATGCTGCACCTGCAAATTGACGATGCGTTTCCACATGGATACCTTCGTCAATACGCAGCCGTACGGAATGGGGAGATCCCGTCGGCGCGTGCTTTCCGTTCACGCTCCGGCCGCTTCGCAGACGGCCGCAGGGACGCGTTCCGCCACGAACCGCCGTGGGCCCGCATCGGCCGCGCCAGCGCGCGGCCCGGGAGGGAGAGATGCTACGTATCGCTTTCGCGCTGCTGCTCGCTGCAGCCGCCACGACCGTGCACGCGGCCACCGCCACGACCGGGGTCGCCTTCGTCCACGGCACGGGCCACCAGACCGATGCCTACAACGACTACTGGCAGCCGACGATGGTCAACTCGGTGCGCCAGGGACTCGTCAACCAGGCCAACTACGTCGTCATCAACTGCGACTTCGACCAGTACATGTGGGACAGCCGCGCTGCCGGATGCCTCGCCGGCCAGCTCACGAGCTTCATGAACAGCCGCGGCATCACGGACCTCGTCGTCATCACGCATTCGAACGGCGGCAACGTGATGCGCTGGATCATGTCCAACCCGACCTACGACAGTCGCTATCCCGCGATCATCAGCAGGATCCGCTGGGTCAACGCGCTCGCCCCGTCGAGCGCCGGCACGCCGCTCGCGAACGCGGTGATCGCCGGCAACGTGTTCGAGAACGCGGTCGGCTGGCTGCTCGGCTACCAGAGCGACGCCGTGCGCCAGCAGCAGACGAGCTGGATGGCCTATTACAACCAGAACTACCTGTACGGCACGAGCGGTCGGCCGGCGTTGCCCAAGGGTTTCTGGGACGTCATCGGCAGCGACGTCGAGACCGCGGTGTGGGATGGCGACAGCTATTGCGGCGGCTACGCGCTCAACGTCGGCCTCGAGATCACGCAGGCATGGCTCGCGAGCTGCTCGGACGGCTTCATCGAATGCAGCAGCGCCGCCGCAGCGGGTCGCGTCTGGTTCTACGACACCGCACGCATGGCCGGTGGCGAGCCGCTGAGCCACAACCAGAGCCGGCGCGCCTGCTTCGGCCTCGACACCATCCTGCGCAACGACCTCTGAGGAGACGATCATGCCCCAGGCACAGCACCGTTCGCTTTTCCTCGCCGTTGCGCTCACGATCGTTTCAGTGGCTGCCACCGCGCCCGTCGCTGCCGGCGAATCGTTGCGCCTGCTCGCGCAGCGCCCCGACGATCTCGTCGCCGCTCATCTGCGGACACCCGCGCACGCACGGCTCGAGACCGCAACCCTCGAAACCGCGCCGGTCGCGCTGTCGTGGCCGCTGGAACCGTCCCAGACCCTTGCAGCGCGGCCGCACGCCTATGCCGCCGAAAGCCGCGAGTACTGGATCGACGCGAGCGCGAGCGAACTGCAGCGCGGCGTCCGTCTCGCGCTGAGCGCGCCCGGCGCCGTGGTGCGCCTCAGCCCGCACGGCGCCGACGCCGGCGCGGCGCTCGCGACCGCGGACGTGCAGTTGCGCGTCGACGGTCGTCGCCTCGACAACGCGACCGCGATCCGCGACGCGGCCGATGCCGACGCCTTGCGAGCCGCCGGCATGGAGGTGCCGCAAGGGAGCACCGTGCTGAAGCTCGCCGACACCGTTGCCGGCGACGTCGAGCTTGCGGTGCCGACCGCGCGCGGAAACTACCTCGTGCACGTGTTCGAACCGAACAGCACGCTCGTGCTCACGCTCGCGGCCGAGCGCGACGGCATCGCCGGCGGCGAATCGCTGCGGGTGCGGGCGAGCGTGCAAGGCGCCGCCGCGCTCACGCGTATCGGCGGCCTCGTCAGTGCGCCCGACGGCGCGAGCCAAAGCATCGACTTCGTGCGCCAGCGCGACGGCAGCTACGTCGCCGACGTCACGCCCGACGTCGCGCATGCGGGCGGGCGCGGCCTGTGGGAAGTGCACGCGTTCGGCGTCGCGTCCGGCACGCTCGCGACGCCACGCGACGCGAAGAGCGCCTTCGCGGTGAGCCTGCCCGTCGCACGATTCGACGGCAACGCCGTGCGCGGCGATGGCACCGGCGTCGTGCTCGGCGTCGGCATCGAGGCCAGCGTCGCAAGCCGCTACTCCGTCTCCGGGGTGCTCTATGGCACCGGTCCGGACGGCGCGCTGCATCCGGCCGCGATCGCGCAGTCGGCGGCATGGCTCGCCGCCGGGCGCGGCCGGCTCGAGCTGCGTTACGACCGTATCCCCGATGCGTTGCGCGCACCGTGGGAGGTGCGCGACCTGCGTCTCGTGAACCAGG
>DASTSE010000259.1:0-8976 GCA_035760865.1 Dokdonella sp. | reverse complement strand
GCCTCCCGCGGCGCATGCAGTTCGAGCAGCGTGTCGGCAAGCATCGCGCGCGTGTACTCGCTGCTGGGATCGAGCGCGAGCGCTCGTTCGAGCAGCTCGCGCGCGGATGTCGGCCGGCCGGCGAAACGCTGCGCGAGGGCGTACTGCCAATAGCTTTCCGGCAGGCGTGGATCCAGGGCGATCGCACGCACGAAGCGGGCCGTCGCGGAATCGTCGCCGGCGAGCGCGCGATCGACACCGACGTAGACGTTCGCCACCGCCGACAAGGGATCGAGCGCCAGCGCCTTGTCGTGCCAGGCTGCGGCTTCCGTCACGCGCCCCTGGTAGGTCAGGGACGTGCCGAGCCACATGAGGAACGTCGCGTCGTTCGGCGCTGCGGACGCCGCCTTGCGCAGCGCCTGCTCGGCCGCGACGACGTCCCCGCCGTCGAGCAGCAGCAGGCCGTGCGCGGCCTGCGCCTCGGCCAGATCGGGCGCGATGCGCAGCGCGGCTCGGACGTGCGGCTCGGCCGCGCGACGCGCGTCCTCGAGCGACAGGTTGCTGTACTCGTAGAGCAGCATCCACGCGGTCGCGAGATCCGCATGCGCGCGGGCGAACTGCGGGTCGATCGCCAGCGCGGCCTCGTCGTTCTCGATCGCCCAGCGCAGGGCCGCTTCGGTGCGCTGGTGCCAGAGTGCGCGCCCACGCAAATACGCGCGATACGCCTGGTCCGAGTCGGTACCGATCGCGGACGTGGGCGCCCCCGCGTGGCCGTCCAGCGCGGCGATCACGGCGTCGGCGATCGCCGTTTCGGCGATCGCGAGACCGCCATCGGGGACGTCGAAAAGGCGCGCCCATTCCTGGAATCCGTCGCTGCTGCGCACGAGGCTTGCGTGCACGACGTAGCCACCGCCAGCCTCGTCGAGCACCGCCTCGAACACGTGCTCGACACCGAGTTCGCGGCCGACGCGGCGCACATCCGCGCGATGCTCCGCCGCCGCGCGCACGGACGTGCGTGCGGGCACGCGCAGCGACGCTTCCTCGGCGAGGCGCGTGAGCAGCGCATCGCCGAGTCCGCTCGCAATGCGCTGCACGTCGGCATTCGCACTCGTCGTCTCGATCGGCATCACCGCGACCGACGGCGATGGCGGTGTGCGCCATCGGCTGCCATCGATGAGCAGGGCGACGGCCGCGGCGGCGACTGCGATACCGACGAGCGCGATCGCGGCACGGACGGCACGCCGGCGCGGTGGCGACCCACCGCCGGTCGGCGATGCGGGCGGCTCGCCGGGGATCGCCTCGACCGCGGGACCGAGCCGGTAGCCGCGCCGATGCACGGTGACGACCATGCGATGGTCGTCGTCGCCGATCGCCTGGCGTGCGCGCAGCACGCACTGGTTGAGCACGGCATCGGTGACGATCTGGCGCGGCCACAGGCGTTCAAGCAAGTCGCGCTTGTCGACCACGTCGCCGCGCGCCTCGGCCAGCGCGATGAGCAGCGCGAACGGCTTCGGCTCGATCTCGACCGTGTCGGCACGCACCTGCAGCACGTGCCGGCCCGGGTCGATACGCACATCCCCGAACCGCCAGGCTTCGGCGAACAGCAGCGGCTCGTCGGCGCGGCTCGGCTTCATCGACGACAGCGTAGCGCCTCGCGCGACGCACGCAACTGCGCTCCGTGAGGATTCCGCGAGATTTCGCTGAGCATTGCTGAGAGCCCCGTGGAGACTCGCCGCCTGCAGCAGTCGCAAGTTCGCGGGTGGCGCAACCGCGCCGTCATTCGCAGGAGCACGCTCATGGCACATGGATCCAACCCGCATCGGCTCGCCCGCTGGTTCATCGCGGCGCTCGTCATCGGCGCCGGCGGTCTCGGCGCCCAACCGCAGCCCGTCGTCGTGGCGCCTCCAACGGGCGACGCCGTCACGCCGACGACGCCCGTCCAGCCACCGCGCGAACCGGCGACGCCCGCCTGTCCGCAGCCGCGCGCGCCGCACGCGCACGCGGACGCGGTCACCTTCCGGCCCGGGCTCTACCGCGACCGCGTCGTCGTCAAGCTGCGCGACGCCGTCGATCCGCAACTGCCCGCCACGCGGCCCGGCACGGCACCGCCGCGGCGCTTCGTTGCCGCGTCCGGCGCGCCGGCGTCCGCCGCGGTCGCTGCACTCGACGCACTGCTCGCGGACCCCGCCGTGCGCGGCATCCGGCCGCACTTCTCGCTCGATCCACGTCGCCTGCGCGAGCTGCGCGCGCGCGCCGAGGCGCGGTCATGCCGCGGCCTCGCGCGACTCGAGACCTACTACTGGATCGACCTCGCCGACGGCAGCCACGGCGAGGAACTGGCGACACGCCTGAACCGGTCGTCGCTGGTCGAAGTCGCATTCCTGCCGCCGATACCGCGCGATGCCGACAATCCGCCGACCACCGCGGACTTCGAATCGGGCCAGGGTTACCTCGAGCCGGCATCCGCCGGCGGCATCGACGCGCGCTACGCGTGGACCGTCGACGGCGGTCGCGGCGCCGGCATGCGCGTGATCGACGTCGAGGCGAACTGGAACGTCAACCACGAGGACCTGCCGTCGCCGTTCTGGTTTTCGGGCACGCCGGGTCTCAACGAGATCTCCGACTTCGTCAACAGCGGCGACATCAACACGAACCACGGCACCGCGGTCGCGGGCATCCTCGTCGCACGAGCCGACGGCCACGGCGTGACCGGCATCGCTGCCGATGCGCGTTGGGGTGCGGCGTCGGTGATCGTGCTGGACTCGCTGCGCGGCGCGCTGCGCGGCGCTTCCGGCATCCACGATGCGAGCGTCGCCGACGCCGTCGTGCGCGCCACCGGGCAACTCGCGCCCGGCGACGCGATCCTCGTCGAGCAGCATTCGCCGGGACCGCCGACCGCGACGAGCTGCCCGTGCAACTGCACGCAGTTCGAGTTCGTGCCGATGGAATACTTCCCGGACAGTTTCGACGCGATCGCGACCGCGACGGCGAGCGGCATCGTCGTCGTCGAGGCGGCCGGCAACGGCTCGGTGGACCTGGATCGCCCCGAATACGAAGGTCGCTTCGACCGCACGCTGCGCGACTCGGGCGCGATCCTCGTCGGCGCGACCAACCCGGCATCGCTGACGCCGTCCTGTTTCACCAACCGTGGCAGCCGCGTCGACGTCAACGGCTGGGGCGACGGCGTGTCGTCGACCGGCTACGGCGACGTCAAGGCGAACGGCAGCGACGTCAACCAGTTCTACACGACGACCTTCAGCGGCACCTCTTCGGCTTCGCCGATCGTGACGGGCGCGGTGCTCGCACTGCAGGGCGCACTCAAGGCGAACGGCCATGGCGTGCTCATGCCGGAGCAGGTGCGCGACGTGCTGGTCGAAACGGGGCGATTCCCCGCATCGGCGGTGCCCGCGCCGGGCCTGCCCGTGCCGCCCGTGCGCATCGATCCGCGCGCCGGACTCGCCGGCCTGTCGCTGGCGCGCTCGCCGATCGGACCTCGGCCCGATCTGCGCGCGGCCTTGTCCGGCTTCGAGAGCGCGACCGCGAGCGCCGGCGGCGGGGGCGGCGATCCGTTCACGCTGCGCTGCGACGCCGGCATGGCACTCGTGGGCGTGCGCGGTCGCGCTGGTGCCTTCATCGACCAGGTGCGCGGAATCTGCGCGGTCGCCGACGGCAGCACGCTCGAGACGGCGAAGGCCGGCGGCAGCGGCGGCGATGCGTTCGTCCTGCGCTGCAACGACGGCCGCGTCGTCACGGGCCTGCGCGGTCGCGCCGGGGCGTTCGTCGATTCGCTCCGCCTCGACTGCTCGGAACCCAGCGATCTCGCAGCGGTCGCGCGCACGACCGACGCCGCGGGCGGCAACGGCGGCGCGTCGTTCGGTCCGATGCATTGCGCCGACGGCCGCATGGCGATCGGACTGCGCGGGCGTGCCGGCCTCGTGGTCGACCGGCTGCAACTGCTGTGCGCGGAGCGCTCGCTCGATGCGGCGGTCGCGACCCCGTGGGTCTCCCGCGCGGTCGGTGGCAGCGGCGGCAGCGCGGCGACGCTCGCGTGCCCGGCCGGCCAGGTCATGGCGGGCATCAGCGCGCGTTCGGGCTGGTGGCTCGACCGCATCGCGCCGCTGTGCGTCGCGACGACCGCGGCCGGGAACTGGGTCGGCTCACCGGCGGCCGGTACCGGCGCCGGCGGCAGCGGCGGTACGTCGACGCGGCTGACCTGCCCGCGCGATCACGCCATCGTGTCGATTTCGGGCAAGGCCGCCGCGTATGTGGATCAGCTGCGGCTGCGCTGCGCGACGCTCGATGCGGCGGGAACGGTGCGCGACGATGCGACCTTCCTCGGCTCCGTCGGCGGCACCGGCGGCAGCGAGTTCACGCGCATCACCTGCCCCGCACGCCTCGCCGCGAGCGGGTTCGCCGTGCGCAGCGCGAGCTACGTCGACCAGATCAAGCTCATCTGCGGTCAGTGAGCGCGCGAGGCGGCCGCGGCGTGCATGCGTCGCGGCCGCCTCCCTCCCGGCTCCAGCGCGCGGATGGCTAAATGGCCGGTTTCGTCCGGGATTGACAAACCCTGTCGCGCGTGGGTCGGCGTTCCGCCGGCTCCGGCAGCCGGCGCAGCGGGACCTCAGTGGCGCGAAAGCCGCGCCACGCTTGGGCGGAACGGCCACTCGCGGCGCCGGCGACGGCGTCCTGCCGTATCTGGCACACAAAATGCTTATATACCTTCGTCACCCTGACGATGGCGTGGAGGCATGTACACCATGAACATTCTTCGTCCAGCGGCCTGCTCGGCAATCCTGGCCCTCGCCGTGGCCTCTTCTTCCGCATTCGCCGCCCAAGGCGACAGCTGCACGTCGCGCGTCGCCGGCCCCCAGGGCCAATCCGGCGCGACGATCGGCAACCTCGACGCCGACGGCAAGTGCGTCGTCAAGTCCGAAGCCCGCAAGAGCTCCGGCGGCGGCGACGGTCTCGAGGCGAGCGCGCAGTGCAAGGATCTCTCCTTCAGCTATGCCAAGAAGCGCGAAGGCGCGTGCGCGAAGCACGGCGGCGTGCTGGAGTGGCTCGCGCAAGGCTGATACCGAGGACGGGTGCACCCGTCCCTGCCCCGTGATCCGAACGCGACGACCCCGCTCTGCGAGCGGGGTCGTTGTCGTTTTGGCGGCCGCTGCGCGGCGGCCGGCTACACGATCGCGTGCGGCACGAAGCGAGCGGAATCGCGTGTGATCAGCGTGTCGTCCTCGCGCAACCCGATCCCGCTCGCACGATCGCCGACGACCCAGCTGCCGACCAGCGGGTAGCCCCCTTCGAACCGCGCGAGCGGATGATAGGCCTGCCGGATGCACGGCGCGTCGCCGTACGGCCCTTCCGACCGCATGCGCTCGCCGGCATCGGCATGCAGCTCGATGTTCGCACCCTCGCGCGACAGCAGCGGCTTGCGCACCCATCCGCGCGGCAATGCGAAGTCCGGCCGATCGTCGAAGAAAGCCGGCAGCAGGTTCGGATGGCCGCGATGGCGTTCCCACAGCAGCGGCAGGATGCCCTTGTTGCTCAGCAACGCCTTCCACGGCGGCTCGATCAGCACGATGCCCGCGGTGGGCAGCGCCGCGCCGAATGCATCGGCGAACATGAACTCGAGCGGATAGAGCTTGAACAGCGCACCGATCGGCGCCTCGTCGAGATCGGTGAAGCGGCCGTCGACGGCGAGCCCGATGTCTTCGATCGCGATCGTACGCGTCGCGAGGCCCGCCTGCGCGGCGCAGTCGGCGAGGTAGGCGATCGTGCCCTGGTCTTCGGGCGAATCGCGCACGGCGGAGAAGTACAGCGGTCGCGGCAGGCGGCGCGCGATCGTCGCGAACGTCTCGACGATGTGCTCCTGGATCAGGTTGTACTGGTCCGCATCGCGCGGCAGCGCTCCCCGCTCGACCTGCTGTTCGAGCCAGAGCCACTGGAAAAACGCCGCCTCGTAGAGCGCGGTCGGCGTGTCGTAGTTGAGCTCGTAGAGCTTCGCCGGCGCGCGGCCGTCGTAGGCAAGGTCCATTCGCCCGTAGAGGTGGGGCGAACCCTCGCGCCAGGAGCGCGCGATCCAGTCGCGATACGGCGCCGGAATGCCGAGCCTGTGCATGAGGAACTCGCTCGCGACGATCTCGCCGACGAGGTCCATCGCCATCCCGTGCAGTTCGAGCGTCGGCGCCTCGATGTCGCGCTCGATCTGCTCGAGCGAGAACGCGTAGTACGCGCGCTCATCCCAGTAGGGCGCGCCATCGATCGTGTGGAAGCGAAAGCCGAGCGCCTCGGCGCTCGCGCGCCAGCCGGCGCGCTCGGCGATCGGAATGCGGCGCATGCGCCTGCTAGCCGCCGAAGGAGCGGCCCCAGCCGCCGCGTGCGGACGACGTCGCGCCGAAGCCCGCACGCGTCTTCGTGATCGCGCGATTGGGCGCAGTCTCCACCGCGCGCTCGCGCCACGCCGCACCAAGGCCCGCGCCGCCGCTGCGGCAGGCGTAGTCGTCGCGATTGCAGTAGCGTTCCGTGTAGCGCCCGGATCGATCGCGATAGACCGGGTTGGCGTCGAGCTGGCCGCGGTTCGCGCCGAGGATCTGCGAGAGCATGAAACCCGCCATCAGCGGCGTCCATACGCCGCCGCCCCGCTCGCGCTCTGCACAGAGGTCGCCATAGTCCTGCACGCACTGCTCGCGGCTCGCGTACTTCGGCGACGCATCCGCGTGCGCGCGTGCCGCGGCCGCGAGCGCCTTGTCGCAGACCTCCGCGCTGTTGCCGTCGCTGCGGCAGGCTTCGACGCTCGTGTAGAAACCCTCGCGCAGCTTTTCTTCCTCGCCGCAGCCGGTCAGCAGGACCGGTACCTGGGCCATCGCGACCAGCGCGAGTCGACGGGATCGCTTCATCGATGCCTCACCAGGTCATGCAGGCGGCGTCGAGGATGCCGACACCGACCGACAGCGTCGCCGCGAACGTCGCGGCCGCACGCTCGTCGCGAACGATGCGCGCCGGCAGTTCCGGCAGCAACAGCCGCGCGACGACGAACGCGAGCAGCTGCACGAGCAGCGCGACCGCACCCCATACCGCGCAGTCGAGGATGCCGGCCGAGTGGGCGATCGCCGACGCGAGCGGGATCACGAAGCCGATGAAGGCGCCCCCGAACGAGATCGCCGCAGCGATGTTGTTGGCCCGGATCAACGCGAATTCGCGCTGTGGCGTGATCGCGACGTAGACGAGCACGAACACCGCGGCGTACGCGAGCGCGGTGGCGAAGTAGGCGAGGAAGTCCGGCAGGGTGGCGAGCGACGAAACCAGCGGCGGCGACATGGACGATTCCCGGCACCCACGATTCTGGGCCGTGCCACTGTACTTCAAGCAGCGGCGGGAGTGTCGGCGCTCGCGCTATGCTCGCCCGCTCGTCGCGCGGAGTCTGCGCATGATCGTGACCTTGCTGCTCGCCGCGCTCGCCGTACTCGCCCTCGCCTACCTCGGCGTACTCGTCGCGACCGCACGGCGGCGCGGCGCGCTCGCGCCGAACGCCGAAGCGATCGCGCTCGGCGCAACGACGAATTTCCTCGATACGCTCGGCATCGGATCGTTCGCGCCGACCACGGCATGGCTCAAGCTGCGCCGGCTCGTGCCGGACAGCCACCTGCCCGCGACGCTCAACAGCGGCCACGCGCTGCCGACGATCGTGCAGGCGCTCATCTTCATCCATCTCGTGCGCGTCGACGCGCGCCTGCTGGCCGCTTGCATCGCGGCCGCGGTCGTGGGTGCGACGTTCGGCGCGCGGCTCGTCGTGCGCCTGCCCGTGCGCAGCGTCCAGGCGATCGTCGGCGTCGCGATGCTCGTCGCGGCGCTGCTCTATGCGAGCGCGAACCTCGGCTGGCTTCCCGCCGGCGGCGATGCGCTCGCGCTCGACGGCCCGCGCTTCGCGATCGCGGTCGCCGCGCATGTGCTGCTCGGCGCGCTCATGACGTTCGGCATCGGTCTGTACGCGCCTTCGTTGATCCTGCTCAGCCTGTTCGGGCTCGACCCGATCGCCGCGTTCCCGGTGATGATGGGTGCGTGCGCGTTCCTCATGCCGGTCGCGGGCGCGCGCTTCGTACGCAGCGATCGGATCGACCTGCGCGTCGTGCTCGGCCTCGCGCTCGGCGGCATTCCGGCCGTGCTGCTCGCCGCATGGGTCGTCCGATCCCTGCCGCTGACCGCGTTGCGCTGGGGCGTGGTCGTGGTCGTGCTGTACGCGGCCGCGCTGCTGCTGCGCCCCGCCCTGACCGCGCCCGAGAAGCCGCTCGCCGAGGTGCCGATCGATCGACGCGGCTGATGTCCGAATCGCGAGCCGCCGATCGACATCGTCGTGGCGGCAACTTGCCGCCCCCATCATCAGGAGAAAACGCGATGCAATACCTTCTCATGCTGTATTCGGAAGAAGGCGGCTGGAATCGGCTCAGTGCCGCCGAGCAGCAGGCCGGAGTGGCCGCATATACCGCGTACACCGAAGCGCTGTCGAAAGCGGGCGTACTCGTCGGCTGCAACCGCCTGCAGGATTCGGACACCGCCACGACCGTGCGCGTGGCCGACGGCCAGCCGATCGTGCAGGACGGTCCGTACGCCGAGGCGCGCGAGCAGATCGGCGGTTACTACCTCATCGAAGCGCCCGATCTCGATGCCGCGCTCGCATGGGCCGCGCGCTGCCCCGGCGCCAGCCACGGCACGATCGAAGTGCGGCCGGTGTGGCACACGTAGCTGACCCCGGCACGACGGCGCGCGCGACGGCCGAGGCCGTCGCCGCACGCAGTTACGGCCGCCTCGTCGCGTTCCTCGCCGTGCGCACGCGCGACGTCGCGGCGGCCGAGGACGCCTTGTCGGATGCGTTCGCGAGCGCGCTCGCGGACTGGCCGCGCAGCGGTTGCCCGCTCAATCCGGAAGCCTGGTTGCTGACCGTCGCGCGTCGTCGCCTCGTCGACGGCGCGCGTCGCCGCCAGGTCGGCGAGGCCGTGCACG
>DASTSE010000258.1:0-14153 GCA_035760865.1 Dokdonella sp. | reverse complement strand
GTGTTCACGGCGAGCCGCCGAGCGCGAGTCGCAGGTAGTTGCGCGCGAGGTCGAGGTCGCGATGCACGGTGCGCTCGGTCACCCCGCGCAGGTCCGCGATCTGCTTCGCGCTGAGGCCGCCGAACATGCGCCACGCGAACGTTTCGGCGAGCTCGGCGTCCTGGCGTTCGAGCACGCCGAGCGCCTGGTCGAGCGCGAGCGCGCGCTGCGCGTCGGCGTGCATGTCGGGCAGGCCATCGTCGAGTTCGGTGCGAATGAGGTCGCCGCCGCGCTTTTCGGCGAGGCGCTCGCGCGCGTAGTCGACCACGGTCTGGCGCATCGCGCGCGCGGCGAGGTTGAAGAAATGGCGACGGTCGTTGATCGAGTCGAGGCGCCCGCGCGCGAGCTTGAGGAACGCTTCGTTGACGAGCGCGGTCGGCGTCAGCGTGGCCTGCGCGCCGGCGCGGCCTAGCTGGCGCGCGGCGATGCGGCGCAATTCGGCATAGATCTCCGCGTAGGCGCGTCCGCCCGCCTCGCGATCGCCGCTGCCGGCCGCGCGCAGCCATTCGGTGAGTGGCGACTGCTCTTCGGTCACGTCGGTCGGCCCCTGCGCCAGCGTCAGGCGGCGCTGCCCGCAGCATAGCGCATCGGTTGCGACGAGGCTGTCGCAATCGGCCGCGCGTTCCGTTTCCTTCGAAAGGGAAGCGCCGACGGAGTGACGACATGGACCTGGCCAACCGCATGTGCGGGATTTCGACGGCGACGACCGCTGCCGCAGCGGGGCGGGCGATGCCGGCGTCACGATGGCTGCGGCCCGCGATCGCGTGCGCGCTCGGGCTCATGCTCGTGCTCGTGCAGGGGCGGGCGTCCGCCGCCGTGTTCAGCGTGATCGAGACCGACGACGGCGGGCCGGGGTCGCTGCGGCAGGCGATCATCGATGCGAATGCCGCCGGCGGCAGCAACACGATCGCGTTCGCGATCCCGGGAAGCGGCCCGCACGTGATCACGCTCGCGAGTGCGTTGCCGATCGTCACCGGTACGCTGACGATCGACGGCTACAGCCAGCCGGGCAGCGCGCCGAACAGCCATTCGCCGGAGCAGGGCGGCCTCGACGCGCAGCTCATGATCGAGCTCGTCGGCAGCGGCAGCTACGGCTTCGCGATCCAGGGATCGCAGACCTCGCTCACGGTGCAGGGGCTCGCGATGCACGGATTCGGCGACGCGATCGTCGGCAACAATGGCGGATCGGATGCGTCGCACCTGGCGCTGTACGGCAACTACATCGGCACGCAGGTCGACGGCAGCGCACTGCCGTCGCTCGGCAACAGCGGCAGCGCAGTGCTTTGCGGCTTCAGCAGCGCGCAGATCGGCGGCACGCAACCGTGGCAGCGCAACCTGCTGTCCGGCAACGGCGGCGCGGGCGTGCTCACGAACGGGCCGGTCGTGATCGAAGGCAATCTCGTCGGCACCGATGCAGGCGGCACGCTGCCGATTCCGAACGGGACCGCGAACAACTGGGGCGGCATCATCGTCGGCTCGCGCACGGGCGTGCGCATCGGCGGCGCGGACGTGGCGATGCGCAACGTGATCTCGGGCAACCGGCCGCTCGGCATCGGCCTATGGGCAGGCTTCGGTCCCGGCGGTCCGATCGGCTCGTTCGAGATCAAGGGCAACTACATCGGTACCGACTGGAGCGGCCAGCGACCGCTGCCGAACGGCTTCGAGCAGCCGAACGCGGCGCAGTTCGGCGGCGGCATCCAGCTGCAGGGAGGCGACGGCAGTGCGCTGCCGATCGGCGGGTTCGCCGACGGCGAGGCGAACCTCATCGCATTCAATACGGGGGCGGGCATCATCGCCGGCACGAATTCGGCGTCCGAAGCGTTCGACAGTCGCGCGAACCTCGTCCACCACAACCGCGGCGTCGGTCGCGCGAACATCGACATCGGCGCGCCGGGACCGACGCCGAACGACGTCGACGACGTCGACGCCGGCAGCAACGCGGTGCAGAACGCGCCCGAGATCGTCACGGCGAGCCAGCAGGGCAACGAACTCACGCTGACCTATCGCGTCGACAGCACGACCACGGCGTCCGCCTACCCGCTGCGCATCGACATCCATGCGGACGTCGCCGGCGGCGCCGGCGCGTGGTTGACCGAGGACAGCTATCCCGAGCAAAGCGCGCAGCAGCCGCGCACGATCACCTTGCTCGTGCCGGCGGGCGTGAGCGCGATCCCGTTCGTCGCGACCGCGACGGACGCGGCCGGCCGCACAAGCGAAGCGTCGCCCGCGTTCGACGTGATCTTCGAGGACGGCTTGGAATAGTTCAGCGCGGCGCGCGGTAGCCACCGCGCACGCCGCGCGGCGACAGCACGAGCTGCCAGAGCTGGTTGCGCCGCGCGCGGAACGTCGCCGCGGATGCCGACAGGTAGTAGCGCCACATGCGGCGGAATCGCTCGTCGTAGCGCGCCTGCAGGCGCGGCCAGGCGGCGTCGAAGTTCGCGCGCCAGGCCATCAGCGTGCGGTCATAGTCGGCGCCGAAGTTGTGCCAGTCCTCGATCACGAACAGGTCTTCGACCGCGCTCGTGATCTGCGCGGCCGACGGCACCATCGAGTTCGGGAAGATGTAGCGCTCGATCCACGGATCGGTGTGGTTGGACGAGACGTTCGCGCCGATCGTGTGCAGCACGAACAGCCCGTCGTCGGCGAGGCAGCGCCGGGCGACCTCGAAATAGCGGCGGTAGTTCTTCACGCCGACGTGCTCGAACATGCCGATGGAAAAGATGCGGTCGAAGCGCTCGTCGAGCGCGTGGTAGTCCTGCACGCGGATCTCGACCGGCAGGCCGGCGCAGATCTGCGTCGCGAGTTCGGCCTGCTCGTGCGAGATCGTCACGCCGACGCCGGCGACGCCGTAGCGTTCGGCGGCGTACTTGAGCGCCTCGCCCCAGCCGCAGCCGATGTCGAGGACGCGCATGCCCGGCTCCGTGCCGAGCTTGCGCAGCACGAGGTCGAGCTTGGCGACCTGCGCGGCGTCGAGGCCGATCGCATCGTTCCAGTAGCCGCAGCTGTAGACGAGGCGCCGGCCGAGCATGGCGCGGAACAGGTCGTTGCCGAGGTCGTAGTGGCGCTCGCCGACCTCGTAGGCGCGCTTGCCGCGCTGCGGGTTGGCGACGCGCGCCTTGAGGAACAGCCACGCGTCGTCGAGCGTGCCGACGCGTTCGTCGAGGCGCGCGTCGAGCAGGCGGAACAGGAAGCCGTCGAGCGAGTCGGCATCCCACCAGCCGTCCATGTAGGCCTCGCCGAGTCCGAGCGAGCCGTGCGCGAGCACGCGCGAATAGAGCCGGTCGTCGTGAACGACGATGTCGGTCGGTGCGCCGCCGCCGATCCCCACGCCGGCAACGTCGAGCAGGGAAGCAATGCGGTGCTGCGCGCGTGCGGTGGCCATTGCGGGGACCGGGTCTGCGGGCTCGGATCGGAAATCAGGA
The DNA here is from genome assembly GCA_035760865.1 of Dokdonella sp. GTDB lineage: Bacteria > Pseudomonadota > Gammaproteobacteria > Xanthomonadales > Rhodanobacteraceae > Dokdonella_A. The sequence goes on along the minus strand of DASTSE010000258.1, from coordinate 10,692 downwards.
CACATCGCGCCTGAATCAAGCCCCGCCGCGTGCGCCGCGTGGACACGCCGCTGGGGGGGGGGACGCCCCGCTCGGCCGCGCGGGCGCTGCGATGGCGCCGCCAGGCCGTCTCGAGCTCGAGCCCGCCATCCCGGTCGCCTTCGGGACCGTGCGGCGCATCCCGGGCAGGAACCGCGGTCGGGTGCGGCGGGACCGTGCCCGCCATCTCCGTCATGCCTCCGCACGACACGTTCGCGCGCGCAGGGTCTTGCCTGTAGCATGCGCTCCGCCTTGCATACCGACTCGACTGCCGCGCCACCTCCCCGACGCCGACTAGCGCCGCTGCTCGCCGCGCTCGCGATGTTCGGTCCGTTTTCGATCGACACGATCTTCCCGGCGTTCCCGGCGATCGAGGCCGACCTGCACGCGAGTCCGTTCGCGATGCAGCAGACGATCAGCGTCTACATGATCGCCTACGCGCTGATGTCGCTGCTGCACGGCCCGTTCTCCGATGCGCTCGGCCGCCGTCGCGTGATCCTCGTCGGGGTCGTCGTGTTCGCGCTCGCCTCGGTCGGCTGCGCGCTGTCGGGATCGATCGGCGCACTGCTCGCGTTCCGCGCGCTGCAGGGCATGTCCGCGGGTGCCGGCCTCATCGTCGGGCGCGCGATCATCCGCGACTGCTTCGAGGGCGTCGCCGCGCAGAAGCTGATGTCCACGGTGTCGATGATCTTCGGCATCGCGCCCGCGGTCGCGCCGATCGTCGGCGGCTGGGTCGTCGCGTTCGCGCGCTGGCCGACGATCTTCGGCCTGCTGGCCGCCTTCGCGCTCGCGCTCTGGCTCGCCTGCCTCGCCTGGCTGCCGGAAACGCATCCTCCCGCGCGTCGCGTGCCGCTGTCGCTGCGCGAACTCGCGACCACCTACCGCCTGATCGGCCGCGACCGCGCGTTCGTGCCGCTCGCGCTCGCCGGTTCGCTGAACTTCAACGCGCTGTGGGTCTACATCTCGTCGGCGCCGGTGTACGTGCTCGACCTTCTCGAGCTCGATGCGCAGCATTTCGCCTGGCTGTTCGTGCCCGCGATCAGCGGCATGATGACCGGCGCGTTCCTTTCCGGGCGGCTCGCCGGACGACTCGCGCCGGCGACGACGGTGCGACTCGGCTACGCGATCATGCTGTGCGCGGCCGCCGTCAACCTGCTCCTCGCGTGGCTGTTGCCGCGGCCGCGCGTGCCGTGGTCGGTGATCCCGATCGGCCTGCACGCGATCGGCATCGGCATGAACTTCCCGACGCTGACCCTGCTGCTGCTCGACCGCTTCCCGCAGCATCGCGGCGCGGTCTCTTCGGTGCAGGCCTTCATCAGCCTGGTCATCAGCGCGACGATCGCGGGCGCGCTGGCTCCGGTGCTGTCGGCGAGCGCGCTGCGCCTCGCGGCGGGCGCGCTGCTGTCGACCGCGCTCGGTTTCGCCGGCTGGCACGCGTACCGGATCATGACGCGGCACGAGCGCGCGATCGGCGCGGTCGTCTAGTCACATCGAGCAGTCCATCGACGGACACTCGCATGCGCGCGCCAGGCGAGTCGCGCCGCTCGCGCGGCGCAGGCCGGCAACGGACACGTCCGAAGCGGCGTCGACCCGTCGGCGAGGCCGATATCAGGTCGCGGCGGGCGTGGCGCCCTGCTGGCCGAGGATCGCGCGCAGGACCGCGAACACTTCATCCTTGCCACCGGTCACGGTGATCTGTGCATCGCGCGGAATACCCGTGCCGATGTTGACCGAATAGCCGACGCCGAGATCGTTGCCGTCCTCGTCGATGCGCGCGTACGTCTCCGGCCGACTGATGTAGACGATCGCGCCCGCATCGACGAAGCGGCCATCGGGAAGCTTGATCCAGCGTTGCATGGGATGACCGGGATTCGTGATTGGAGATTCGGGATTCGGAAAGGCAAAAAAACGGGCAGCGTTCCAAGTCTAGCAAATCCCGAATCCCGAATCCCCAATCCCGGCTTCATTGCCAGCCGCAGCTCTTCCCCTTGTTCTGCTCCTGCAGCCAGGCGTACAGCGGGGCGAAGTAGTCGATGATCGCGCTCGCGTCCATGTCCTGCTTGCCCGTGAGTTCCTTCAGCGTCTGCTGCCACGGCTGCTGCGCGCCCTGCGAGAGCATTTTCCAGTACTTCGCACCGGCGGCCTTGTTGCCGTAGATCGAGCACTGCGACAGCGGTCCCTTGTAGCCGGCCGCGTCGCAGAGCGAGCGGTAGAACTGGAACTGCAGGATGTCGGCGAGGAAATAGCGCATGTACGGTACGTTGGTCGGCACGTGGTTCTTCGCGCCCGGATCGAAGTCGGCTGCGGTCGCGGCGATCGGCGAGGACAGGCCCTGGTACTTGCGCCGCAGCTGCCACCAGCCTTCGTTGTACCGGTCCGGCGCGATCGAGCCGTCGAACACGCCCCAGCGCCACTTGTCGATGAGCAGGCCGAACGGCAGGAACGCGACCTTCTCGAGCGCGAGTTTCATCTGCGCGTTGAGGAGCGCCTTGTCGTCGCTGCCCGCTTCGCCCGCGAGGCGGATGCGGGCGAGGTAGGCGGGAGTGATGTTGAGGCGGATCGTGTCGCCGATCGCCTCGTGGAAGCCGTCGTTCGCGCCGCCCTGGAAGATCGGCGCCAGGTCCTTGTAGGCGAGGTAGTAATAGACGTGGCCCATCTCGTGGTAGATCGTGTACTGGTCTTCCTCGGTCGGCCTGATGCACATCTTGATGCGCATGTCGGTGCTGCCGAGGTCCATCGGCCACGCGCTCGCATGGCAGAGCGCGTCGCGGTCGCGCGGGCGCAGCAGCATCGACTTGTCGTAGAACGAACCGGGCAGCGGCGGAAACCCGATCGAGGTGTAGAAGTCCTCCGAGCGACGCACCATCGCGAGCGCGTTCTTCATGTCGGCATCGCGCTCGAGCGCGGCGAGTTCGAGCGGCGTCGGCGTGCCCGCCTGCGCCTTGCGCAGTCCGTCGAGCGTGGCGCTGCGCTGCGCTTCGAGGCGATGGTTGACGTCGAGGTTGCCGACGCCCGGGTACGGTTGCAGCAGCGGATACAGGTTGGACCAGTCCTGTGCCCACATGTTGCCGGTGATGTGCGCGGGGATCGTGCCGTCCTTCGGCATGCGATCGCCGTACTTCGCGGCGAGCCTGCTGCGTGCATAGCACTGCAGCTGCCCGTACAGCGGCTGCACCTGGCCCCACAGCCGGTCGGTCTCCTTCGCGAATTCCGCCGGCGGCATGTCGTAGCCGGCGCGCCACATCGTGCCGACGTCGTCGTAGCCGAGGTCGCGCGCACCCTCGTTGAGGAGCTCGACGAAGCGCGTGTAGTCCTTCAGCATGCCGCGGCCGACGCGGTGCCATCCGCGCCACGCGTCGAGCGCATGGTCCCAATCCCGATCGGTCGCGAGTGTTTCGGACAGCTGGTCGAGCGTGCGGCAGCTCGCGGGGCCCTTGTCGTCCTTGCAGTACTTGCCCGAACCGTACGCGGCGGTCAGCTTGGACGCGAGGTTGGTCGCCTCGGTCAGGTGCGCCGGGTCCTTCGGCGCGGGCATCGCGGTCTGCAGTTTGAGCAGGTCGAGCGCACGGCGGTCCTTCGGGTCGATGCCGGCGACGCCGTCGAACCGGCGCGATTCGTCGATCTTCGCCGACAGCCACTTGAGCATCGCTTCATTCGCGCGTGCCGTGAGCATTTCCGTGTCGCCGGTGATGTACGTCTCGGCGACCCATTCGGCTGCATTCGCGACGAGGTACTGCGCCTTGTACTCCACGTTCATCCTTTCGACGAACGCGTGGGCGTCGGCGGCGGTCGGCGCGGCCGGTGCCTTCGCCTTCTCCGCGGCGATCAGCGCCGGCGGGAGCAGCGCCAGGGAAAGGCCAACGAGCGATGCCGGCAGGGTGCGCATCGGGAGACTCCGGGGCGGTCGGGGATGCGCCGCAGGCTAGTGGCAGCGCCGGGCCCGTGCAAGCGGCGCCGCCGCGGCGATTTGTGTTCGCCCGCAAATGTAATACGATGTCGGTCGTACATCGGCAGGGTCGAGCCGCGGAGCCGGACCGCATGAACGCGTTGTCGCAAGTCCGCCTCGAGGCTGGTCGTTTCCTCGAGGTCGGCGCGCACATCCTCGATACGGACACGCTACGGCTCGTCACGACGCCGGACGCGAAGTTGCCGCCGAAGGCCGTGGCGGTGCTCGTTCGGCTCGCGCACGCGGGCGGGCGGACGCTCGGGCGCGACGAATTGCTCGACGAGGTCTGGCGCGGCACCTGCCCGACGCCGGACGTGCTGACGCAGGCGATCAAGGACCTGCGCCGCGCGCTCGGCGACGATCCGCATTCGCCGCAATACATCGAGACCGTGCCGCGGCTCGGCTACCGTCTCGTCGCGTCGACGCGGTTCGCCGACGCGCTGCCGACAGCGGCAGGCGCGCCGTCGCCCGCCGCCGATCCGGCGCCGGTACCGCCGCTGCCTGCCGATCCCGCGCCGACGAGGCGGCGCGGTAGGGTCGACGCGACCGCTCTGCTGCTCTGTGCGGTCGCGCTCGTGCTGGCGGGCGCCGCTCTCGTGCGCACGTTCGTTCCACCGGCGCCGCCGCCGCAGGCACCGCACTGGCGGGTCGAGAACCAGCGCAGCCTCACCTCGGAGCCCGGGCCGGAGAGCTTTCCGCGCATATCCCCGGACGGCAGCCGCGTCGCCTATTCGATCGGCGACCCCTCGACGCACTCCACGCGGATCGTGCAGAAGGCGCTCGACGCATCCGGCGCCGTGCGCCTCACCGCGAGCGAAGCGGGCAACGAGTACTACCCGATGTGGTCGCCGGATGGCAGCGCGGTCGCGTTCATGCGTTTCGAGGACGAGCATTGCCGGCTCGTGGTCGTGCCGCCGCTCGGAGGTTCCGAGCGCATCGTCGACGAGTGCCAGGCGGGTCTCGTCAATCCGTTCGCGTGGACGCCGGATGGCACCGGCCTCGTGAGTACCGCGCCTTCGCGCGACGGCGTCGACGACATGGGCATCGTCACCTGGCCGGTCGCGGGCGGCGGCGAACGCCGCCTCGCCTACGCGCACGACGACAACGACACCGACCTCGATGCGCGGTACTCGCCCGACGGCCGCTGGATCGCTTTCCGCCGCGGCGCCAATCCGAACAGCGACCTGTTCCTCGTGCCGGCGGCAGGCGGCGAGGTGCGCCAGCTCACGCACCTCGCGACGCGCATCCGCGGCTACGACTGGGTGCGCGACGGCAGCGCGCTCGTGTTCTCGTCGGGGCAGGGCGGCCAGCAGGCCCTGTATGCGGTCGACGTCGCCGATGGTCGCATCGACGCGCTCGGCGTGCAGCCCGCGGAGTTCCCGAGCGCCGCGCGCGCGACCGACACGGTCGTCTACGAAATCCCGCGCGTGCGCCAGCAGTTGTCGCGGGTCGACGTCGACGCGCCTGGCACCGCGGTCGACCTCGTGCCGTCGACCGGCAGCGACGGCTCGCCGGCGGCTTCGCCGGCAGACGACGACGTCGTGTTCGTGTCGGACCGCGGCGGTTCGCAGCAATTGTGGATCCTGCCGCACGGCGCGCGCGAGGCCTACGCGCTCACCGCGCTTCCCGAGCCGACGTTGCTGCATCCGACCTGGCGTGCCGACGGCAAGCGCGTCCTCGTCACCGCGCGCGGGCCTTTCGGCGGGCGTTTGGTCGAGATCGAGGTCGCCTCGCGCATCGTGCACGCGTTGACCGACGTTGCCGACGAGGACGTTCGCAGCGGCACGTACGGCGGCGCCGAAGGCCGCTTCGTCGCCGTCGTCAACGCGCAGGAGCGGCGCAGCGAACTCATCGCGTTCGATTCCGTCGATGGGCGCGAGGCGAACCGGCGCGTGCTCGCGCAGGACGTCGGGCGCGCCGACTTCGACCCGGCCAGCGGTGCGGTGCACTTCACGCGCATCACGGCGTCGGGGGTGTTCCGGCTCGACCTCGCGAGCGGCGAAGAAGTCGAGCTCACGCGCGACCTGTCGCCGTCGCACCTCGACGGCTGGCGCGTGCACGGCGGCGAGCTCTACTACCTGGCGCCGAAGGCGGTCGGACCGAGCGAGCTCAGGGCGAGGCCGCTCGACGGCGGTGCCGAGCGGGCGGTGATCTCGTTGCCGAACTCGATCGCCGACCTTTCCTTCAGCGTCAGCCGCGACGGCCGCAGCATCTTTCTCGCGCGCGTCGTCGCCGAGGACACGGACGTCGGCGCCGTCCGGCTGCATCGCGAATCGGCCGAATAGGCGATCGAATCCGCGGCCGCGATTCCACGGTGTGCGTGGAAGCGATCCCTCCATCGCCGCGCCGCGCCGCGGACGAACCCTGCTGCGCCGCGAAACGCGGCCGCGTTCGCGGGATGACGACATGTCGAGGGATTCGACGGCGGGTTCCCGTCCCGGGGTGGCGTTTGCGCCCGGTCGTTGCGGCGACGCGATGAAGCGTGAGTCGAATGCGCGCACGCGCGCGTGCGCCGATTCGGGCGCCGCGCATTCGCCGCAAATTCGTCGCCGCTCGGCCACGCTTCGTCGAAAAGTCGGCGACGCTTCCTGACTCATCCGCGTATTTGAAGCTACTACGGGGTCAACGGACCTCACGATGGGTGGCGCGAATGCGGATCGAGTACGAACGGCTGGCGAACGGCGGCAGGCTGGATCTCGGCAATGGCGAAGGCGCGAAAGCGGCGTCTTCGGTGCGGGTGGTGGTCGGGGCTGGCCGCGGTTGCGTGATGCAGGGCGTGGCGCAAGCGGCGTCCGTATTCGTGCCGCTGCGCGGGCGCCTGCAGCTCGCCGAAGGCGACAACCTGCATACGCTGTTGCCGGGCGAACTGCTCGTCGTCGAACAGGGCCAGCGGGTGCAGGCGATCGGTCGCGGCGGGGCGCTATGGGTCGCGCTCGCCTGCGGCGCTTCGGCGTGGCGGCGCTGCGCGGGCGCGGACACCCCGGCCGACCCGGTGCTGCTGCCCGCCCTGCATCCGGCCGGCCGCGCGTTGCGCTCGAAGGCCATCGAGCTCGCGCGGGTCGCCTCGCGCGAGACGGAGGCGACGCTTGCGCTGGCGACGTTCGCGGCCGCGATGAGCGAGCTGCAGGCGGAGTTCGAGCCGTTGATCTCGCGCTGCCCCGGCCGCACCGCTTCGCAGCGCCGCAACGTCTTCCTGCGCCTGCAGCGCGTGCGCAACGTGATGGCGGCGAACTGCCATCTCGACCTCGACATCGCCGGCTTCGCGCGCATGGCGAGCTACTCGCCATGCCATTTCATCCGCACGTTCAGCACCGTGTTCGGCGAGACGCCGCATGCCGTGCTGGTGGAGCAGCGCCTGCGGCGCGCGCATCGCCTCATCAATGCGAGCGGCCTCGCGATCACCGAGGTCGCGCGCGTGAGCGGCTTCGAAGATCGCTGCGCGTTCGCGCGCTCGTTCAAGCGCCGCTTCGGCATCACGGCGAGCGGACTGCGCGAACGCGGTCGCGTCGCGGCCTGATCCGTGCGCGAACGAAGCGCATCGCACGGCACGTGCGTGTTCCACGATTGCGACAACAGGGTCCGTTGCTCAATTTCGGCAACTCATCCTGAAAAGACAGGCCAAGGCTCCGTCTTCACGTTTTCCTAATGTTCGAGAAGACCGACGGCTTCTCCGGCGGCGCGGCGACTATTCGAAAACAGAGGAGAACACCATGCGACACATGCAGCTTCGACAGGCGATCCGGCGTGCGCTCGGCGTGATGCCGGGGTACGCGCGACCGTTCGGCGTAGTATCGCTTGCCGCGGCGGCCGGCTTCGGTGCGGTGGCGCCGGCATCCGCGCAGGATGCGGCCGGCGACAGCCAGAAGCTCGAGACGATCACCGTGACGGGTTCGAACATCCGTCGCGTCGACATCGAGACCTCCAACCCGGTCGTCACCATCGATCGCGCCGCGATCGAAAAGACCGGCAAGCTGACCCTGGGCGACCTCGTCCAGCAGCTCCCGGCCGTGACCGGTCCGAACACCAACCCGCAGGTCAACAACTCCGGCGGCAGCGGCTTCTCGAGCATCGGCCTGCGTGGCCTCGGCTCGCCGCGCACGCTCGTGCTGATCAACGGCCACCGTTACCTGTCGGGCGATCCGAACGCGATCCCTGCGAACATGATCGAGCGCATCGAAGTGCTGACCGACGGCGCTTCGTCGGTGTACGGCTCGGACGCGATCGCGGGCGTCGTCAACTTCATCCTGCGCAACGATTACCAGGGGGCGGAATTCACCGCCGACTACGGCATTTCCGATCGCGACGACGGTGCCTCGAAGGGTTACTCCTTCACGTTCGGCCAGAGCTCCGACAAGGGCTCGATCATGGCCGGCGTCAACTACAAGAAGATCGACGGCGTTCTCTCCGGCCACCGCGAGTTCTCGAAGGACTCGGTGACACGCATCGGTTCGACCAGCAGCCCGATCGGAACCTACGTCGGCGGGTCGAGCTCGTCGCCGTTCGGCCACGTGCAGATCCCGGAGGGTTTCGCGGATCTCTTCCCCGGTTGCACGACCGGCTACCTCGCGCGCAATCCGGGCGCGAGCGGCATGAACATCGCGACCGACTACCACTGCTATCGCAACAACGCCGGCGCCGATGGCCCGAGCGACAAGTACAACTATGCGACGGTCAACCTGATCATGACGCCGCAGGAACGTAGCGGCCTGTTCCTCAACGGCAACTACAAGCTCACCGACTCGGTCGAGGCTTACCTGTCGGTCATGCACAACAAGACGTCGGCGTCGTTCCAGCTCGCGCCGGCGGTGTACGGCACGCCGTACGGCACCGTGATTTCCGCCGACAGCTACTACAACCCGTTCGGCGTCGAGTTCAGCGGTGCCGGCAACGGGTTCACCGCGCGCCTCGCCTCGCTCGGCAACCGCAGCGCGGCCAACGGTACCGCGAACGACCAGCTGTCGACCGGCTTCCGTGGTTCGTTCTCGATCTGGAACGACCAGCAGTGGAATTGGGAAGTCGGCTTCGACTACGGCCACGTGCACTTGAGCACGACGACGTACGGCCTGCCGAACATGACGGTGCTCAACCAGGCGACGGGTCCCTCGTTCCTCGGTGACGACGGTATCGTCCATTGCGGCACCGGCCCCGACGACGTCATCGACGGATGCACGCCATTCAACCCGTTCAACCTCGACGATCCCAACAGCATCGCGGTGCTGAGGAGCGCGGCTTCGCCGGCGGTCAACAACTTCATGACCAAGGAGACGGTCAAGCGCGTCGACCTCAACGGCGGCCTGTTCGACTTGCCGGCCGGCACCGTCCAGCTCGCGGTCGGCTACAACTACCGCACCGAGTACACGCATTCGAACGTCGACACCGGGCTCATCGTCGACTTCAACGGCAACTGCACGCTCGGCAGCCAGTGCGGGTCCGCTCTGCAGGGCGGCTACAACGTGAAGGAAGCGTACGCCGAACTGTTCGTGCCGATCGTCAAGGACCTGCCGTTCCTGCACGCGCTGAACCTCACCGTCGGTGATCGCTGGTCGAAGTTCAACACCTTCGGCAGCACCAACAACACGAAGATCGCGCTCGAATACCGCCCGATCGAGGACCTGCTCCTGCGCGGCACGATGTCGAAGGTGTTCCGCGCACCGACCGTCGCGAACATCTTCGGCGGTGCCGGCAGCGATGCGCCGAAGATCTCTCGCGATCCGTGCGACTTCCAGACCGACGATCCGAATGCGCCCAATCCGAATGCCGGCAACCCCGCGTGCGCGGGCGTGCCCGCGACCGGTCCGTTCCGCAACCAGAATGTCGCGCAGGCGCTGCAGCTCAATGCGATCCTCTCTGGCGCTGCATTCGCCGGATTCCCGATCGGACCGGAGAAGGGCAAGTCGTTCGACTTCGGCGTGGTGTACGACCCGCATTGGCTCGAAGGCTTGTCGGTCAGCGCCGACGTGTGGCGCCTCTACCTCAACGACAACATCACGACGGTGCGTGCGCAGAGCGTGATCGACCTGTGCGCTGCCGGTCAGACCGCCTATTGCCCGCTGATCCGCCGTTACGCGAGCGGGCCCAACCAGGGCCAGATCCAGACGCTCATCGAGCCGACCGGCAACCTCGGCCGCGTCGACGTCGGTGGCGTGGATCTCGCGTTGAACTACCGCCTGCCGGAGTTCTCGTTCGGCCGCTTCAACGTCGGCCTCAATGCGACCTACCTGAAGAACTACGATCTGCAGACCGCGCCCGGCCTCGAGGGCGGCTCCACTTATCATTATGCGGGCCACTTCATGAGCTACGGCTCGGCGCAGGCGGCTGCATGCCCGGGTGCGGGCGGCGGCGTCTGCCTGTTCCCGCGCTGGCGTGCGCAGAGCCAGGTCGGTTGGCAGATGGGTCCGTTCGATGCGTCGTGGGCGATGCGCTACATCCATCGCTTCCGCATGGGTTCGGCGTCGCCTTCGCAGGACACGCATCCGTACGGCACCGGCAATCCGTCGCTGGACGGCCTGTACACCGACTACGGCTCGACCGTCTATCACGACATCCAGTTCGGCTACAACCTCGAATCGTTCAATACGCGCTTCGACGTCGGCGTCAACAATGTCGGCGACAAGCAGCCGCCGTTCCTGTACGCGAACAACACGTTGAACGCGAACACGGACCCGAGCGACTTCGATCTCATGGGCCGCTACTACTGGGGCCGCATTACCGTGAAGTTCTGATCAGCC
>DASTSE010000257.1:0-3639 GCA_035760865.1 Dokdonella sp. | reverse complement strand
GGAATCGAAGCGCAGCCGCCCGCGAGCACGACCTGGTCCACGCGGCTGTATTCGCTGCCGGCGAAGAAGAACTGCAGCAGGCGACTGATCTGCTGCACCATCGCTTCCTTGAACGGCTCGAGCACCTCGGATTCGTACGATTCGGGCAGGCCGCCCTGGCGCTTGGCGAGCCCGGCCTCCTCGTAGCTGAGGCCGTAGCGGCGCATGACCTCGTCGGTGAGCTGCTTGCCGCCGAATACCTGCTCGCGCGAATAGATCGTGCGCTGGTTCTTCAACACGATCAGCGTCGTCATCGTCGCGCCGACGTCGACGACCGCGACGACCGCGTCTTTCGGGACGGACAGCTGGTCCGCGATGAGCTTGAACGCGTTCTCCATCGCGAACGCTTCGACGTCCATGACCTTCGCGCCGAGCCCGCCGAGGTCGAGTGCGGCGACGCGCAGGTCGACGTTCTCGGTGCGCGACGCGGCGAGCAGGACATTGACCATGTCCGGGTTGTCCTTGATCGGACCGAGCACCTCGAAGTCGAGGCTCACTTCCTCGATCGGATAAGGAATGTACTGGTTGGCCTCGACCTGGATCTGCGCTTCCATGTCCTCGTCGGACAGGTCGCCCGGCATCGGGATCACCTTCGTGATCACCGCTGAACCGGCGACGGCCGCGGCCGCGAACTTCGTGCGCGCGCCGGAACGGTTGAAGGCGCGGCGAATCGCTTCGCCCACGGCCTCGACCTCGACGATGTTCTTTTCGACGACCGCGTTCGGCGGCAGCGGTTCGACCGCGTAGTGTTCGACGCGGTAGCGGCCACCCGATTGCCCCAGCTGAAGGAGCTTCACGGCGGTGGAGCTGATGTCGACGCCGATCAGTGGCGGCGCTTTAGGTGTGAACAGGCCCACACTTTTTCCCCTTCCCACGCGCTCTTACGAGCGAAAGATGCGCCGTTACATTAAATACGATGATTAACGGTTTTTCAACAGCTGTCCAGCCCTGTGGCAAACTTGAGGCGAGACAGTGGCTTATCCGGGATTTCTGGGATAGTGCCGGCTGCGACGCCTGTCCGACACTACAGCATACGCTCTATACTCTGACACTTACCGCACATACTTTGACTGGCATCACAAGTCCCGCCGCATGACCATCTTTCTCCGCCTGCTGCGCTATGCGCTGGTCCTGGCGCTGGCCGGCGTACTGCTCGGCGGCATCGCTCTGGGAACCGCCTACTGGCTCATCGCGCCACGCCTTCCCTCGGTCGATTCCCTCAAGGACGTGCGGCTGCAGGTTCCGCTGCGCATCGACTCCGCCGACGGCAAGCTCATCGCGACGTTCGGCGAGACGAAGCGCACGCCGGTACGCATCGAGAACGTGCCGACCCGGCTCAAGCAGGCGTTCCTCGCTGCGGAGGATGCCGACTTCTACAGCCATCGCGGCATCGACCTCGGCGGAATCGCGCGCGCGGTCTGGCTCACGGTCACGACCGGCAGCAAGCACGTCGCCGGCGGCAGCACGATCACGCAGCAGGTCGCGCGCATGTTCTTCCTCAGCCCGGAAGTCAGCTACACGCGCAAGCTGTCGGAGATCTTCCTCGCCTTCCGCATCGAGAATGCGTTGAGCAAGGACGAGATCCTCGAGCTCTACCTCAACAAGAGCTTCTTCGGGCATCGCTCCTACGGCGTCGCGGCGGCGGCGGAGTTCTACTACGGCAAGACGCTCGACCAGCTGAGCCTCGCCGAATGCGCGATGCTCGCCTCGATCCCGAAGTTCCCCTCCACCGGCAATCCGCTGAGCCGTCCGCAACGCGCGCACGAGCGGCGCGGCTACGTGCTCGGTCGCATGCTGGAGAACGGGTTCATCGACCAGGCCGCCTACGACGCGGCGATGAACGAGACCGATGCGGCGCAGCCGCACGAGGCGCCGGTCGAGGTCGATGCATCGTATTTCGCCGAGCTCGTGCGGCTTGAGGCGATCGAGCGGCTCGGCAACAACGCGCTGACCGACGGCTACCGCGTCCGGACCACGCTCGATTCGACCTTGCAGGAAGCCGCCAACAGCGCGCTGCGCAACGGCCTCGTCACCTACGACGAGCGCCACGGATGGCGCGGCGCGGAAGGCCACAAGGACCTCGCCGCGGATGCGGGCCGCGACGCGTGGAACGAGGCGCTCGACGACTACCATCCGATCGGCGGCCTGCTGCCGGCGCTCGTGACCGCGGTCGATCGCGAGGAAGCCACCCTCTTTCTCGCCGACGGCCAGAGCATCTCGCTCACGCTGCCGGCGGTCGCCTGGGCGCGCCCGCGCATCGACGAGGACCGTCGCGGCGCGGCGCCGAAATCGGTCGCCGACGTGCTCAAGCGCGGCGATGTCGTGCGCGTCGCGCGCGACGCCGAGGGCGCGTGGCGCCTGTCGCAGATTCCCGGCGCGGAAGCCGCGCTCGTCGCACTCGATCCGCAGGACGGTTCCGTTCGCAGCCTCGTCGGCGGCTTCAGCTTCCAGCGAAGCAAGTTCAACCGCGCGACGCAGAGCGCGCGCCAACCCGGTTCGGGCTTCAAGCCGTTCCTCTATTCCGCTGCGTTCGACCGCGGCTTCACGCCGGCGTCGGTGCTCAACGACGCGCCGGTGCAGTTCCCCGATCCGTCCAAACCGGACGGCGTGTGGATGCCGAAGAACGACGACGACACCTTCCAGGGCCCGATCCGCCTGCGCGAGGCCCTCGTCAAGTCCGTCAACCTCGTCTCGGTGCGGCTGCTCGACGCGATCGGCGTGCGCTACGCGCGCGAGTACATCACGCGCTTCGGCCTCGCACCGGAGCAGATCCCCGAGAATCTGTCGATGGCGCTCGGCACCGCTTCGGTCGCGCCGCTCGCGATGGCGCGCGGCTACGCGGTATTCGCCAATGGCGGCTACCTCGTCGACCCCCACTACGTCAGCGAGATCGTCGACCGTGACGGCAAGGTCGTCTATCGCGCCGATCCGGCCGTCGTCTGCACCAGCTGCCCCGACCATGCGCTCGTGGACGCGCCGTCCACGCCGGTCGCGGACGGGGCGACGGCGACGAGCGCACTGAATCCGCTCGGCGACGCTCGCGCGGCCGCGCCGACGGCGCAGTCCGGCGCCGGTGACGCGCATACCGCGCCGCGCGCGATCGATGCGCGCAACGCTTACCTCGTGACCTCGCTCATGCGCGATGTGATCCGGCGCGGCACGGGCTCGGCCGCGATGTCCCTCAAGCGCAACGACCTCGCGGGCAAGACCGGAACGACGAACGATCATCGCGACGCGTGGTTCTCCGGCTTCAACGCACGCCTCGTCGCGAGCTGCTGGGTCGGCTTCGACGACTTCGGTTCGCTCGGTCGCGGCGAGTTCGGCGCCAAGGCCGCGCTGCCGATCTGGATCGACTTCATGCGCGCCGCGCTCAAGGACGTGCCGGAGCAGCCGTTCGACATGCCGCCCGGCATCGCGCGCGTGCGCATCGATGCCGCGACCGGCCTGCTCGCGGCTGCCGGCGATCCCGGCGCGATCCTCGAGGTCATGAAGACCGAGGACGCCACGCGCCTCGCGTCCCAGCCGCCGGCGACCGACGAGACGAGCGAGCAGCACGAAGCCTACGACGTGTTCTAGGGCCCGCGCATGATGGCCCGCAGG
>DASTSE010000256.1:0-16171 GCA_035760865.1 Dokdonella sp. | reverse complement strand
CCCTGGCCTGGCCCTGACCTGGCCCTGACCTGGCGATGACCCGCGACCGTCGCGACGACCGTGTCGGCGTCGAGATCGACGCCGACGACCGCATCGTCCGCATCACCTGCGGCTGAGCGAAGTCCCGCGCGGGCGGATCAGGCCAGTGCCGCCTGGTGCACCCCCGCCACCGCCCGCCCCGACGGGTCGGCGGCATTGGCGAACGCCGCGTCCCAGGCGATCGCCGCCGGCGACGAGCACGCGATCGACTTGCCGCCCGGCACGGTCGCGGCGCACGTCTCGCCGGGGAACCAGCGCTCGAAAATGCGCCGGTAGAGGTAGGCCTCCTTCGTCGCCGGGGTGTTGAACGGCCAGCGCGATGCGGCCGCGGCGAACTCGCGATCGCCGACCGCCTGCTCCGCATGCGCCTTGAGGCCGTCGATCCAGCCGTAGCCGACGCCGTCGCTGAACTGTTCCTTCTGCCGCCAGAGGATCGCGTCGGGCAACACCCCCGTGAACGCTTCGCGCAACACCGCCTTCTCGATGCGCCGGCTGCCGTCGGCTCTCGCGCCCGCCATCTTCTCGCGCGCGTCCATCGACATCGCGACATCGAGGAACTCGAGGTCGAGGAATGGCACGCGCGCCTCGACGCCCCACGCCATCATCGCCTTGTTCGCGCGCAGGCAATCGTAGGCGTTCAGCGCATCGAGCTTGCGAATGGTCTCGGCATGGAACTCGCGCGCGTCGGGCGCCTTGTGGAAATAGAGATAGCCGCCGAACACTTCGTCGCTGCCCTCGCCGGACAGCACCATCTTCACGCCCATCGCCTTGATGCGCCGGGCGAGCAGGTACATCGGCGTCGACGCGCGCACGGTCGTGACGTCGTAGCTCTCGATGTGGCGAATCACTTCGGGCAGGGCGTCGAGCCCTTCCCAGAACGAGTAGACGAAACCGTGGTGGACCGTTCCGAGCGCGTCGGCGGCGACGCTCGCCGCGGCGAGGTCGGGCGAGCCTTCGAGGCCGATCGCGAACGAGTGCAGGCGCGGCCACCACGCCTCCGTGCGATCGCCGTCCTCGACGCGCGCGCGCGCGTAGCGCGCCGCGCACGCGGCGACGAGCGACGAGTCGAGCCCGCCGGACAGCAGCACGCCGTACGGCACGTCGGTCATGAGCTGGCGATGCACCGCGCGCTCGAACGCGCCGCGCAGCACGGCCGGCTCGACGCGGCGACCGCGCGTGTAGGCGTGGTCGCGCCACGGCTTCTCGTACCAGCGGCGCAGGCTGCGGTCGGCGCTGTCGTAGACGTGCCCGGGCGGGAACGCGGCGACGTCGGCGCAGAGGCCGACCAGCGCCTTCATCTCCGACGCCACGCACAGTCGCCCTTCGGCATCGTGTCCCCAGTACAGGGGACAGACGCCGAGCGGATCGCGTGCGATGAGGTAACGCTGCGCGGCCGAGTCCCACAGCGCGAACGCGAAGATGCCGTTCAGGCGCGCGAGCCAGCTCGCCGGCGATTGCGCACCGGCAGCGCGATGCAGCGCGTTGACGACTTCGCAGTCGGAGCCGCTCGTGTAGTCGTAGGCGAGTTCGGCGCGCAGTTCGCGATGGTTGTAGATCTCGCCGTTGACCGCGAGCGCGAGGGTGTCGTCGCGCGAGCGCAGCGGCTGCGCGCCGCTCGCCGGATCGACGATCGCGAGCCGCTCGTGCACGAGGATGACGCCGGTGTCGACGTAGACGCCGCTCCAGTCGGGCCCTCGGTGGCGCTGGCGCTGCGAGAGTTCGAGCGCGAGCGTGCGCAGTCCGGCGAGGTCGTCGCCGGGCTGCAGGTCGAACAGGCCGAATATCGAACACATGATGGAACTCCTTCTGCGATCGAGCCGATCGCGCATCGTGTGAGCCGTACGAACCACGCGGTTCGCCGGCCGGAAACGAAGAAGGCCCGCACTGGGCGGGCCTTCGTATCGTGTCGGTGGTATCGCAAACGTACCTACACGCCGGCCCTCGTGTGCGAGCGGGCGTTATTGTTCAGCGCGGCGGCGCGCAGCGGTGCGCACGCGCAGGGCGCGGTGCGAACGGGCTGGAGGCGGAAGGCGCGCTTCGACATGGGCGCACTACAGCATGCCGGCAGCGCGCCCGCAAGTGGCGTCCGCGTGCGCCGAGTCGCGAACGGGTGATAGCCTGCGCACATGCCTTCCCTGCAGCACCGGGTCGTCTGGTCGGCAGCCCTTGCGGTCGCCGCAGCGTGCGCGCGCGCGCAGGACGGCGACGACGATGGCCAGCGCGTGCACCGCTGCGTCGGCCTGCGCGGAGAAGTGGTCTTCTCCGGCTTCCGCTGCGATTCGAACGAACAGGCCGGCGTGAGCGCGGGCGCACTGGACGACGACACGCTCCCGCCGCCTGCGGCCGATGCGTGCCCCGCGTCGCCGCAGGATCTGCGCGATCGTGTTGCGGTCGCCGTCGCGCGCCACGACGCCAACGCGATCGCAGGCATGCTGCGCTGGCGCGGCGTCGGCGCCAGCGAGGCCGACCAGCGCCTGCGCGAGCTGCGCGAACTCGTGCGCGAACCGCTGCTCTCGCTCGAGCAGGGCGAAGGCCTGCTCGTGCGCACGGGCAGCCAGGCCGGCGGCGGCGTGCGCGAGCGCGCGTTCGGCATCGATGCCGAAGCCGGCTGCTGGTGGCTCGACTGGTGACGCGGGCGAGGTCCGCAGCGGCTGTTATCATGGGCGTTTCCAGCGCGGAACCGGACGCCATGGCGCAGACCTACCCCGATCAGATCTGGCACAACGGGCGCATCAAGCCGTGGGCCGAAGCCACCGTGCATGTGATGGCGCATGCGGTTCATTACGGCTCGTCGGTGTTCGAAGGCATCCGCAGCTACGAGACGCCGAATGGTCCGGCGATCTTCCGCCTGACCGAGCACAACAAGCGCCTGTTCAATTCGGCGAAAATTTACGACATCGGGATTCCGTACACGCTCGACGAGATCAACGCGGCGTGCCGTGCGGTGATCAAGGCGAACGGCCTGTCGAAGGCGTACCTGCGGCCGGTCGCGTTCCGCGGCCTCGGCGGCTTCGGCCTGTCCGCCGAGACGCCGACCGACGTCGCCGTCGCGGCGTGGCAGATGGGCCCCTACCTCGGCGCGGGCGTGCTCGAACAAGGCATCGATGCGTGCGTTTCGAGCTGGCAGCGGTTCGCGCCGAACACGATCCCCGCGGGCGCGAAGGCCGGCGGCAACTATCTTTCCGGCCAGCTGGTCGCGCGCGAGGCGCGCCGGCTTGGCTTCGGCGAAGGCATCGCGCTCGCCTCGACCGGCCTGCTCAGCGAGGGCGCCGGCGAGAATCTCTTCCTCGTCTTCGACGGCGCCCTGCACACGACGCCGGTGAGCGCGGCGCTGCTCAACGGCATCACGCGCAACACGCTCATCACGCTTGCGCGCGCGAACGGCATCGAAGTGGTCGAGCGCGACATCCCGCGCGAGTACCTCTACCTCTGCGACGAACTGTTTATGTGCGGAACCGCCGCCGAGATCACGCCGATCCGCTCCGTCGACGGCAAGCCCGTCGGCGCGGGCAAGCCCGGTCCGGTCACGCAACGCATGCAGGACCTGTTCTTCGGCCTGTTCGACGGCCGGACGAAGGACGAATGGGGCTGGCTCGAAGCGGTCTGACCACTCTCCCCCGTGCCGAGAGCGCGGCGCTGCGTCATCCGCTCGCGCATGTCGGCGGTCCATCGAACCCCTCGATGAACACGATGTCCTCCTGCTGGACTTCGTACGCGCCGATGTCCGCTGCCGCACCCGACACACGCTCGAACGGCAGGCCGCGCTGATCGGCGGCATACGGTACCGTGTTGTTGCCGTGGTCGATGGCGGGGCTGCCGCCGAGCAAGGCGTGCGTTTGCGTCGGGCCGCCGTTGTCGCGAAGCGGACCGAGCCGCGGGCAAACGCCCGTGATCGTGTCTGCGGGTACGGCCGACGACGACGCGAGGACGAGGTTGTTCTGGCCGCTTGTCGGCACCAGATCGAAGCCCGCGGTATAGCGCGTGACGCCGAAGTCGTCCGCGGAAGTGGGGGATGACCCGCCTACATTGTTCGAAAGCACCGAGCTTTGCAGCGTCACGACCTTGAGCTTGTAGTGGCTGATGTCGGTGTAGTACGCGCCGATGTCGTCGACGTTGAACCCCGGCGAGAAGTGCCGCGAGTAAGCATCCGCAAACGCGGCCGTGTTGAAGGCAATGGTGGAATTGATGACTTCGACCGTTCCCGCATTCGTCCATACGCCGCCGACCACGTTGAGGGCCTGGTTGCCGGAAACGGTGCTGTTGGCCAGCGAAAACGTGTTCGCCACGCCGGGATTGAAGTTGCGCGCATAGATGCCGCCGCCGCGGCCCGCCGTGTTGCCTGATATCGTCGATGCCGTGATGATCGTGTTGCCGAACACGCGGGCGCCGCCTCCCAGCCGGGCGCGATTGCCGCTGATCGTGCTGCTTCCCAGGACGATGTCGTTCAGCGCAAAGACGCCGCCTCCGTAGCTGAAATCGTAGGTATCCGGCGCGGACGCGGTGTTGTCCGACACTTCGCTGTACTTGAACAGGTAGACGCTCTTGCGGGCGAAGATGCCACCGCCTTTCGCGCGTGCGGCGGCGCCGCCGGCGATGGCCGAACACGAGCGGACGCCTGCGCCCATCAAGCTGACGGAGCCATTCGAATAGATGCAGCCGCCGTAGGCGGCCTGCACAGCAGCGGCGTGGAAGTAGCCGTTGGCCACGGTGAGGTCGTACATGCCGAAGGTGCCGCTGCCGGTATGCTGGAAGACGCGACTGGCATGGCCGCCGTCGACGGTGAGCGCTTCCTTGCCCGGTCCCTTCAACGTGATGTCGGTCTGCGGCAGCAGGATCGAGCCCGTCGCCAGCGTGATCGTGCTGCAGGCGAGGCCGGTCATGTCGATGGTGTCGCCGCTGACTGCGTTCGCCGCCGCGTAGCGCAGGCTGCCGGTGGTGCCGCTGCCGACGCTGGCTTCGTTGCAGGAGTCGACCGTCCAGTTCGTGGCCGCGGCGACGGTAGCCGTGGCACTCACGCAGAACAGTGTCGCGATGCAGGCTGCGAGTGGCCGGCGTCGCCAGCCTGCTGGGGCAGGCGCAATCGTATCGAACATCACAGCTCCCAGCGTCGGTTGCCGCGGCTCATGCCGCACATGTCACTCGTACGCGGAAGCGCAGCCGAAATCCCAACTGTGCGTGACGGCGCGTCGGACGGAGAGGCGGGGTCGCTCGGGGCATCGGCTCCCGAGGGACGGAACGCGGGGCCTAACCTGGGCGCGTGGCAACGAACTCCAGCGTCGCCGTGGCGCCGCCCTGCGGGCGCGGCGCGAGCGAGACGTGCCAGCCGTAGAGTTCGCACAGGCGGCGCACGATCGCGAGGCCGAGGCCGCCTCCCTTGCCGATCGTGGTACCGCGCACGCCGCGTTCGAACAGCTTGTCGGCGTCCTCGGGCTTGATGCCGGGTCCGGTGTCCTCGACCGTGACACGGCCGTGGCCGACGGTGACGATGACCTCGCCGGCCTGGGTGTACTTGAAGGCGTTGCCGATGAGGTTGCTGAGCGCGACCGCGACGACCGAGGACGGTGCGACGGTCGCGAGCGGTTGTTCGATGTCCACGCGCACCTCGACCGGCTTGTTCGCGACATGCGGACGCTGCGCGTCGACGACCTGCTCGACGACTCTCGCGACGTCGGTGGTTTCGCCGTCGGTCGGCGCCTGGCGCTCGCGCCGCGACAGCAGCAGCAGCGCGTCGATGAGTTCGCTCGACTGGCGCACCGCGCGCTCGATCCGCCGCAGCCGTTCGCGCAACTTGTCGGTGAGGTCGGGCGAACCCTGCAGCAGCTCGGTCGTGCTCGCGATCACCGCGAGCGGCGTGCGCAGCTCATGGCTGACGTCGGCATTGAATTCGCGATCGCGCTCGACCATCTCGGTCAGGCGAGTCGAGTAGTCGTCGAGCGCAGCCGCGAGCTGGCCGACCTCGTCGTCGGCGAAGTGCGACTTGAGCAGTTCCGGCCGACCCGACCGGCTCATCGCGCGCACGCGGTTCGCGAGTTCGATGACCGGGCTCATCACGCGCGCGGAGAGCCAGAATCCGATCACGAGAGAAAGCACGGCGAACGCGAGCACCGAGGCCGCCAGCACCGTCAGCAGCTGGCGCTCGCCGAGCTTCTGCGTGCTGACGTCGAAGCGCAGGTAGGCCCAGAAATCGCGATCCTTGTACACGGCGAGCTTGTACGGCCGCGTCTTGCCCTCGCGTCCGATGTCCTCGATGTCGTAGACGCCCGCTTCGAAGCTCTGCCAGGCGAGCGGCACGGTCGCGGTGCGACCCGCGCGCACGATCTGCAGCTGGATCAGCGACATCGGGAACTGCGCGTCGGGCGACAGGTTCTCGCGCTTGAAGTCGACGAAGTGGCGCAGCTCGCGCTCGAGCGTCGTGTTGACGAGCTGGTCTTCCAGCCGCGTGCGCATGTAGACCGTCGCGACGGCGAACAGCGCGGTCAGGCCGAGCCCGAACAGCGCGAATGAAATGATGATGCGGGAGCGGAGCCTACGCCGGTAGCGCATCCGGATCGACCATGCGGTAGCCGATGCCGTGGCGGGTCTGGATCAGCGCCTTGTCGAACGGCTTGTCGATCTGGGCACGCAGCCCGTGGATATGCACGCGCAGCGAATCGCTGTCGGGAAGTTCCTCGCCCCAGACGCGCGTTTCCAGCTCCTGGCGCGTCACGACCGACGGCGCCGCTTCCATCAGCGACTGCAGCAGCTTGAGGCCGATCGGGTTGAGCGTGATCTGCTTGCCCGCGCGGCTGATCGTCAGCGTGTCGAGATTGTAGGTGAGGTCGGCGAGCTGCAGTATGCGGCTCTTGCCGCCCTTGCCGCGGCGGCCGAGCACCTCGAGGCGCGCGGCGAGCTCCTGCAGCGCGAACGGCTTGACCATGTAGTCGTCCGCGCCCGACTCGAAACCCGTGAGCTTGTTGTCGAGCGAATCGCGCGCGGTGAGCATGAGTACCGGCGTCTGTCGCTTCGCTTCCTGGCGCAGCTTGCGGCAGACCTCGAGGCCGTCCATTCCCGGCAGGCCGAGGTCGAGCACGATCACGTCGAAGTCGTTGACGACCGCGAGGTGCAGGCCGGTGACGCCGTCGCCGGCGAAGTCGACCACGTGTCCCTTGTCCGCGAGAAAGTCGCCGATGTTCGCGGCGATGTCGCTGTTGTCTTCGATGACCAGAATGCGCATGGGTGTCTACTTTAACGCGTGGACCCGCCGATGCGGAGCGCAACGGCGCGGAGGAAGTTCCGGAGAATCGGGGGCGGTTGCAGGAAAGCCCAACGGACGCCGTCGCACGCGGAGCGTGCTGTTGTTGGACAGTGCGGCCATGGATGGCCGCTTCTGGATTCCAACGAAGGCCGTGACTTCAATCCGGTGCCAGTTTCGAGGGTCTTGCGATCCTGGATGGATCGCAAAAACAAAAGAAAATGGCCCAAGGAGGTGCCATTGGGGGAACACACCTCGCTTGGGCCAAAAAGCTACTGCCCCGATTACCGTACTCTGCCAGTCACCAGACCTGACTTAGGAGTGTCGAGCAGAACTACAGTGGGCCGACTATAGGCACGCATTGATTAAACGATCGTTAAAGCCCTCTGAGGCTTGCGTTAACCGCCGGTCTTCGGTGGCCATGCATTGAGGTTCGACGCCTGCGCCGCACGTCCGTCGGACGGATCGCGACAGATCAGCGAGCCGGTCGACTGCACGCACTCTTCGTGCGTGTTGCCGCGGCCCTTCGGCGCGAACACGAACGCCTGCGTGTAGCGCATCGGTTGATCCGGCAGCGTCGCCGGGTCGAAGCGCCACTGGCGCAGCGCACGCTCGGCCGCACGTTCGAACGCACCGTCCTTCGCGCCGACGAACTTGATGTCCTTGACCGAACCGTCTTCCGCGATCGTGAACGTCGCCTCGACGCGGCCGCTCTGCGACGCGTAGTAGTTCGGGAAGCTCGGCGCCACGACGTAAGTCGCGACCGGCGGCTTCGGCGCGGCCGGCGCCGCGACCGGCTCGAGCGGCGCCGATGCATCGGGCTTCGCCTTGGCCGGGGCGGTCGTGGCCGGCGCTGCCGCCGGCGCACGCAGGCTGGCCGCGTTCGCCGTCGGCGTCGCCGGCGCGGGCAGGTTCGCCAGCGGCGCCTGCTTCGGCGCCGCGACGGCCGCGGGAACGGTCTCGCGCGACGACGACGCCGCGGCGGCCGCCACCGCGCCTGCGGCGGTCGCCGGCACCGAGGCGACGGGCGCGGTCGGCGCGGGTTCCGGCGGCGCCACGGCAGCAAGCCGCAGGCGCGGCCGCTCGTAGGGCAACGCGAGCGCCGCGAACGGCAGCGCGCGCACGTCGGGCGCACGGATCCAGTCGACCGAGAGGGGCATCGGACTGAACACGCGGTTTGCCCGCTCGATGCGCTCGGCGACGAACAACGCGCCGATGAACGCGGTTCCGATCAGCAGCCAGCGCCCCGGATGTCGCGCCTGGACCGCGGCGCGCGGCGCAGGCAGGCCGACGATGCGGCGAACGCGTTCGATCAGCTGGCCGCCGCTCGCCGCGAGCACGACCGGTGCCGCGGTCTGGCGCAGTTCCTCGAGGGCGGCGAGCGTGCGCGC
Organism: Dokdonella sp.; assembly: GCA_035760865.1. Lineage (GTDB taxonomy): Bacteria > Pseudomonadota > Gammaproteobacteria > Xanthomonadales > Rhodanobacteraceae > Dokdonella_A. The sequence continues at coordinate 7,510 of DASTSE010000256.1, read as the reverse complement.
GTACTCGCGCGGTTCTCCGCGCACGAGACGCAGTACCAGCGCATCGCAGCACAGCTCCCGTTCGTTGCGCACTTCGCGCGAAATCCAGTGCACGACCGGGTGGTAGAACAGCAGTGTCTCGAGCACCGTCTGCGCGAGGTTGACCAGATGGTCGTAGCGACGCAGGTGGCCGAGTTCGTGAGCGAGAATCAGTTCCACTTGCTGGCGCGGAAAACCGAGTGCGACGGCCGTCGGCAGCAGCACCACCGGGCGGATCCAGCCGAGCAGCATCGGCGTGTCGATGCGCTCGGACACGAGCACGCGCACGCGACGCATGAAGCCGAACCGGCGCGTCAGCGCGGCGAGCATCGCGTCGAGCTCGGGACTCGACTCGGCCCACTGGCGGGCGATGCGCGAGAAGCGCCGCCACTGGTGCAGCGCCCGCCCGGCGACGCCGAGCACGCCGACCAGCCACAGCAGCACCAGCCATGGCAGCACGCGGTCGATGCTGGCGGCGAGATCGAATGCCTCCGCCGCGGCAAGCGTGGCCACTCCGCCCGCGACGAGGCCCTGTGCGCCGAATGCGACTTCGACCGCACCCTGCGGACGCAACGCGATCAGCGTTGCGAGCGGCCAGGCGGCGAGCAGCGCGAGTGCGCCGAGGCCGACCGCGTAGCGCGCATTGCAGTGCGATTTGGGCAGTAACGCGCGAGCAGCCGCATAACCCGCGCCGACCACGAGTCCCTGCCAGAGAAAATGCAGCAGGGTCCAACCCAGTGCATGGATCCACGGCAGCGCGGCGCTCATGACTGCGTGCCTTCGAGCTTGTCGAGCAGCGCGCGGATCTCATCGAGTTCCTCGCGGGTCGCCTTCTGGCGGCCGCCGAGCGCCTGCAGCACGAGCTGCGACGGCGAACCGTCGAACACGCGCTGGACCATGTCGAAAACGAAGCGCTTCTGCGTGCGCTCCTTGCTGACCGCGGCGCGGAACACGTGCGCGCGTTCGGAATCGTCGCGCAGCACGAGGCCCTTTCCGTGCATGATCTGCAGCAGCTTCAACGCCGTCGTGTAGCCGGCGCCCTCGTCACGGTAGAGCGCCTCGTGGACGTCGCGCACCGTGCTCGGCCCGCGTTCCCAAAGGACATTGAGGATGCCGAGTTCGGCCTCGGTCGGCTTCGGCAGAGTTTCGGTCTTGGACACGGCGGCCACCTGACGTTGCAGTCCTTTCGTACGAGAAGACTACACGAACCCGGTCGGAATGCCAGAGCCGGCCGCCCCGGCCGGGACCGGGGCGGCCGCGCGGCTTCTTCAGCCGCCCGAGGAGCGCAACTGCGGCGTGCCCTGCGTGCGCCGCAGGTACTGCGAGTCGTTGCGTCGGCGCGCCTCGATCTCGCCCGCCGTCTGGCAGGTCTTGATCGGGATGTTCGAGCCGATCGGCTTCTCGTTCTTGCAGATCAGGCGCTCGTTGTCGCGCTTGGCGAGGATCGCGTTGACCTCTTCCTGCTTGTTGAACATCGCCATCTTGTCAGCGTCGCTCATCTGCGACACCTCGGTCTTGTCGCCGAACAGGCGCTCCATCTCGTCGAGGCGCGTGTTCACCTTGCTGCGCTCGTCCGGCGTCACGTAGGAATAGCGGCCACCCGCGTCCATCTGCTTGCGTACCCAGGTGGAAACGGTCTCGAACGCGTCCTTGTTGCTGGCGTTGACGGCGGGATCGACCTTCTCCTTGGCCGCGAGCGGCAGCGACAGCAGGAACGCGACGGCGAATGCGATCGAATGAACTGGTTTCATCACAAGAGACTCTCCGAATATGCACGTAAGGTTGGCTTGAAAGCGGTACGCCCTGCCGAGGCACGACGCGGCCGTTACCGGCTTGCGGGCAACGCGGGTCGCGACGAACTAGCGACGGTTGTTGAGCAACTGCGCCGCGCTCAAGATATGCGGAGCGCCGCACCCGCCCTCGCCGGCGCGGTCGGGCGCACTGCTGGCGCACTGACGATGACTCCACTGGTCCATCGCGCGCTCGGTCTCGCGGCGTGCATCTTCGGACTGCCCGTACGTGTGGCAGTACGTCTCCATGATGTGCGAACCCAGCTTCGTCCGGCGTTCGCAGATCACGCGATCGTCCTGTCGGTTGACCCGCGCCACGGTGCGCATCATCCGGCCACCCTCGGACGCCGTGCGCTCCGCGATGGCGCTGTCGTGCGTGGCCAGCAGCGCATTGACCTCTTCCTGCGTGTTGAACAGTTCGACCTTGTCTTCCGCGCGCATGCCTGCGACCGAACCGTGCTTGTCGAACAGGTCCTGCATCTGGGCGAACTTTGCGTCGACGACGGTGCGATCGGCCGGCGTCAACGACGCGTAGCGCCCACCCGCCTTCATCTCATCATGGACCCACGTGACCACCTGCTGGAACGCATCGGCGCTGTCGGCATTGACGTTCTGGTGGTAACTCGATTCTTTCGCATGGGCTGCGGCCGCAAGGCATGCGAGCATGCCTGCGTACAACATCCTGGCCATCGGTTTCATCTGGGCGGCTCCCCTTGCTTAATGACGCGGAACGCTCGCGGCGCCGGTCGGCGGGGAGCGCGGACCTATCCTAGGAAGACCGTGCGCCGGTGTCAACGATTACTGTCGTACTATTTTTTTCGTCCACCGCGCCGGGCCGCGGGCCCGGATTGGCGGACGCACGCACGTTGCAGGTATTCGACGATCGCCCCGGCGACGTCGACCCCGCTCGCCCCCTCGATGCCCTCGAGCCCGGGCGACGAATTGACCTCGAGCACGAGCGGGCCGCGCGCCGAACGCAACAAGTCGACGCCGGCGACGCCGAGCCCCATGACGTGCGCGGCCCGCACCGCGGTGTCGCGTTCGGCCGCCGACAGCGTGACGGCGCTGGCGCTGCCGCCGCGGTGGATGTTCGCGCGGAAGTCGCCTTCGGGGGCCTGCCGCCGCATCGCCGCGACGACCTCGTCGCCGACGACGAAACAGCGCAGGTCCGCGCCGTCCGCCTCGCGGATGAACTCCTGCACGAGGAAGTTCGCGTACAGGCTGCGGAATGCCTCGATCATGCCGAGCGCCGCGCCGCGCTTCTCGGCCAGCATGACGCCCTGCCCCTGCGCGCCTTCGTTGAGCTTGATCACGTGCGGCGGCTCGCCGAGCATCGTCAGGAGATCGCGCGTGTCGTCCGGGTTGTCGCCGAACACGGTCAGCGGTAGATCGATGCCCTCGCGTGCGAGCAGTTGCAGCGAGCGCAGCTTGTCGCGCGCGCGCAGGATCGCGTCGGACGAGTTGGGCGTGTACACGCCCATCATCTCGAACTGGCGCACGACGGCGGTGCCGTAGAACGTGATCGACGCGCCGACGCGCGGTATCACCGCGTCGAACCCGCGCAGCGCACGCCCCTTGCAGTGGATCTCGAAGCGACCGGCGGCGATCCGCATGTAGCAACGCAGGGGGTCGAGCACGCGCACGCTGTGGCCGCGCGCGCGCGCGGCCTCGACCAGGCGGACGGTGGAGTACAGGCGCGCGTTGCGCGACAGGATGGCGATCTTCATGCGGTCAGCGGCGATGGGCCGGTCGGCGCCCGCTTCGGTCGCGGGCAGGTGTAGGAGAGGGCCGGGTCGATACGGAAGTGACCGCCGATCGTCGCCCGGCCGAGCAGCAGCGGGAACAGCATCGCGCCGCGATCTGTCAGGTTCATTTCCGTCTCGATGCGCCGGCCGGCGATCTCGACGTCGGCGGCGATGAACCAGCGCTCGCTGCGATGCCCGCCCGAATCGGTCACGTGCCGGCGGTCCTGCACGACGGCCGCGCACGCCACGCGGCGCTGCGAAGTGCGGCGCACGCGCACGCGGAAGCGCACCCGCAGCACGCCGCCCTCGCGGAACGTCTCGATGTCCTCGACGTGCAGCGACGACGAACGCGCACCGCTGTCGAGCTTGGCCTTGATCGCACCGATACCGAGACCCGGCAGCGCGACCCACTCGCGCCAGCCGAGGCTGACGGGGTCGGTGGCCGGCGACGCGGCGGAGGGCGAGCCGTCTGGACGGGACACGTGCGGATACCTCGGACGACGCGCGTCGATGCCGGCGCACGGCCGGACCACGGCATGGGAACCAGCGCACCGGCGCGTCATCGGCGCCGGCCGCGATCGGATGGAGCGGGTGAAGGGACTGGGGGACACCGGAGATTAAGTGCTTGAAACGTAAGCACGAAAACCCGGTTGGCGACGTAAAAAACGATACCCAGAACGATACCCGAAACGAGCGCGGACCTTACCAAATCGCCGGACGTGCAGTCGAGCGCGTCGGTTTACGGCAGCAGCAGGACGTTGTTGGGGTCCATGAACGTCCGAGCGACGGCCGCCAAGTCGCGATCGGCAGTGATGAGTCCATAGCCGTTGGCCACAGCCACTTCGGCGATGAGGGAGTCCGCATGGTTGCTCGCGCGCTGCTGATTGAGACCGTCCAACGTTGCCTTGATTGGGCCGGCGAAACCCGCTGTTCCCCATTTGGCATGGCCCCAGTCCGCCGGGTCGCCCCAGGTCATCGATTCCGTCGGAACTCGGACATCCTGATGGAGCTCAAAAACGTCGAGCAGGGCAATCCTCCTCTGCGGATTGTTTGTGGCCAAGATTTCGTTTTCTTGTACATGCATCGCGACCAGTTCCGCGTCAACCGGGAAATCGAGACGACTGAGTCTTCCATCCGCGATGCGGTTGATGATGTTCGTGTCGACGACGTAGCGCATGCTTGACTCTCCTCCGGCAGCAACTTTCAGTCTACGTGTGCTGACAAGGAGTGCCGCTGTTGCTCCTGACCCGTCAGCACCAGCGTTATGCGTTCGGCTCGTTGGCCATCGCGGAACCACCTGCAGGCGAACATCCATGCCAGGGCTCGCACCTCGCGGTGGCCGTCTACGCGCGATGGGGTGGACATCACGTGTGCTCAGAAGTTGATCGCGGCAAACGCATTCGTTTCATCCAATCCGCTGGCGAAGATGAGACCGGCGGGGTGCGAAACGCATCTGTTCCAGGCAATAAGTTCGACAACACCCGCGCATTTTTCGCACGTCGTTTATGGTCTGCATGGGCGCGGTGTCGCAACCCAAACGCAGCTAGTCGACGCCGACAGCGTGAAAGGCGGCGAGCAGCCGGTCCGACTGCTTGGCATCTTGCCAACCGGTGATGGAGTCGACCAGCCGCCCGTCCTTGAAGAAGTAGAAGATGGGCGTTGCCCAACTCGTGATGTCGCGCCACTCCTCGGCTCGATACGCGATCCGCATACGCAATCGCGGATGCTGCGTGTTCCAATGCGCGATGTCTGCAAAATTTGGCATCGGGTGCTGAGGAACGACCCAGATAGCGTAGCGATCCATCAGAGCCGCGACCTTGGGATTAGCCTCGATGTCCTTTGCGGCATTGCGTGAAAAATGACACCAAGGGTGACCATTCACGACGACCCGGACGCCCTCATCCAGAGGAAAACTGTATCGCAAGACGCCCGCGGCATCGCCGGACACATACCACAGCGTCGGATGCGCCGATGTGGAGAACGCCTCGTCGTCAAAACGCGGCAAACTGACTTGGCCGTCATTGACCAGTGCGGAGTAATCAGTCGTCTCTTCGAGCATACGCGCAGCGACGTAGATCTTCACTAGGGCGGGCTGCCGCTGCGTCACATCCAGCTTACGACGAACCATTTCATCTACTGCGCCCCGCATTCCAATCGAGTCCCCATGCCGCTGCGGGACGAGAGGTGTGGAGCACGGGTCCTGAAGATGCTCGATTGAAGTGTCGGCCCGACTTCTGCGTGACGAGCGATTGATGCTCAACCGGTCTGGTCCCGCATGCGCGCGGCGCCCTTCGGACTTGTGCTCGCGCGCGATTGGCGAAGGTCAAAGCAAAGACGAGGCCCAGCGCGTCCACGCTGAGCACGACGACAGAACAAGCGCACACTCCTTCGACGGCGGCCTTGGCATGGCGCTTCAATCCTCGTCCACCGTTGGAACGCCTGTCTGTTCGCCGATTCCGGCCTTCACGGCGTTGAGCGCTGATACGGCCGCGTTCGCGAGAACCCGTAGCTCGGCCGAGGCCTTCTTGCGGTCGACCTCAAGCGCGACGACGAAGGAAAACAGAGCGCTGTTGGCTGCCTTCAGCAGGTCCAGCATCTCCTTGTCGCACCACTGCTTGCGCTTGGGCTGGATCCAACTGGCGCAGAACGAGGCGATGTTGCTGAATGGCTTCACGCCGTCATGAAACAAGTCGGCGTCGTTCTCGTTCTGTATTCGAACCAGTGCCTCAACCCCATACTTGGCCGGCGCGATGCGCTCATGGATTTCGATGAGCGCCTGCAGCGTTTCACGCTCACGCGTCCGCACCCGCTCTTCGGTGGCGACTTTGGCGCCTGCGTACACGGTGAGGGCGAGAAAGGCCATCGCGCCGCTGGCGAGCAACTCCGATGCCTTGGAAAGCAGCACCCCCGCACCTTTCCAGAGGGTGACGTCGATGGCTGGAAGGTTCGCCGACCAGTTGGCCAGTGCGGCGAGGACCACGCAGACAAGGCAAAACACCACACACATAACCGGTTTCATGCGCTTCCTCCCCCGAAGTCCGGCGATTGTGACGCGGCGGTGCGATGCCCTTGTAGGAAAACGGCGCATCGCGGTGTAGGCAATCGCTTAAGAACGCGCTGAGGCACGGCTTGTCTCAGCCCTTCGCGCCATTTTTCACTAGACCTTAGCGGCACTTCGTGTCCGCTGTCGCGGCCGGACGTGAGGATTTTTCCCTCTTGTAAACAAAATCATCCTCGGCGTACCGTGGCCCATCGATGTGGTGGACGCGGGAGGCGCCAGCGCGATGAGCTTCACGATGAATCCCCGAGCCGGATGGCAGCAGGTCGTCCTCTTCGAAGCCCGCGACGGCACGCAGGCCGCGGTCAATGATTTTGTTCGGCAGATTTTCCCGAACGATGAAACCAAGGCCTTCCGCATCGAGCGGGCTGCGCGCTCGCCCGCCGGTTGCCAGTGGTACGACGGCTACATCGACTTCAGCATCGGCGAGCGCCGCGCCCTCGCGCTCGCTTCGCAGTTGGTCGTCGAACTGGATCGCGCCGCGCTGCCCGACTACCGCCTCGTCGCCGGGCGCGAGTGGTTGAGCCTGGCCGTCTCGCAGACCATTCCCGGCTGACGCGCAGGACGGTGATCGTGGCCCTGCGTCCTCCCACCCAAATCGCCACGCGCGTCGGGCGCCTCTCCGAAGCGCCCGAGGTGCTCGCCGAGCGCATCCACGATCAGCTGGTCAACGGCGATCGGACGGTGTTTGCCGCGGCCGATGGGGGCGTCTACGTCGAGCAGCCCGAACGGATGGACGGGATCCCCTTCCACTGGATTGCCGGCACGTTCACTGTGGGCCATTCGTACCGCGCGCTCGTCGAGGACATCGCGTTCTTCCGCGAAGACCGCATCAAGGATTGATCATCAAGCGAGGACAGCATGGGCGAACGCCGCGGCAACGACACCGACCGGTTGGC
>DASTSE010000255.1:0-12731 GCA_035760865.1 Dokdonella sp. | reverse complement strand
TCATCGGTCCCTTCACGAACTGGTCAATCAGTTCCGCCGGAATCTTCGGCAGCTCTGGCTGCCGGGTCGGCTTCGTCTTGCGGGCCATACATGCTCCTTTTGCTCATGATAGGCCTCGCACACAAAATTTCTGACAGGCTCAAAAGCGCAAGACAATCCTTCTTGCTTGTCCTTCGTGTCCTTCGTGTCCTTCGTGTCCTTCGTGTCCTTCGTGTTTCAGGCTTTCGCTCCAGGTATCGGAAGCGATCGAGGCGTCCGTCGCAGCGGCGCGATACAATCGCGGCATGCGTACGCCTCCGAAGATCCTCGCCACGCGCCGCGTCGACGGCAGCCGGTTCCTGCGCGCGGAGGAGGTCGATCTCGAGTTTTCCAACGGCGAACGCCGTACGTTCGAGCGCCTGCAGAGTTCGGGCCTCGGGGCGGTCGTCATCGTGCCGATGCTCGACGAGGACACCGTGCTGCTCGTGCGCGAGTACGCGGTCGGCGTCGACCGCTACGATCTCGGCCTCGCCAAGGGCCGGCTCGACCGCGACGAGACCGCCGAACAGGGCGCGAACCGCGAGCTCAAGGAGGAGATCGGCTATGGCGCGCGCGAGCTGCACATCCTCGGTACGCTGTCCGTCTCGCCCGGGTACATGACCGCGATGACGCACGTCGTGCTCGCGCGCGACCTGCACGAGGAGCGTCTCGTCGGCGACGAGCCCGAGCCGCTCGAGGTCGTGCCGTGGAAGCTGTCGCAACTGCATCGCCTGCTCGAGGAGCCCGAGGTCAGCGACGGCCGCTCGATCGCGGCGCTGTTCATGGCGCGCGAATACCTCGCCGGGCGCTACCGGCCGCAGCCGTGAACCGTGACCTCGACCACCTCGCGCGTGCGGCGTGCGCGATCGCCGAACGCGCGGCGGCAGCGATCCTCGACGTGTACGAGTCCGATTTCGCGGTCGAGCACAAGGACGACCGCTCGCCGCTGACCGCGGCCGACCTCGCCGCCCACCGCGTCATCGTCGACGGCCTGCACGCGCTCACGCCCGAGCTGCCCGTGCTGTCGGAGGAGTCGTCGGCGATCGCCTGGAGCGAGCGTCGCGAATGGACGCGCTACTGGCTCGTCGATCCGCTCGACGGCACGCGCGAGTTCGTCAAGCGCAACGGCGAGTTCACCGTGAACATCGCGCTCATCGACGACCATCGCCCGGTGATCGGCGTGGTGCAGCTGCCGGTCGGCGGCGACCTCGCCTGCGGATGGGAAGGCGGCGGCGCATGGCTGTCCGTGCGCGGCGAGAAGGCGCGACGCCTCGGTACGCGCCGGCGCGCGTCGCCGCTCGTCGTCGCGGGCAGCCGCTCGCACGGCTCGGAGCACGAGGCGCAGTTGCTCGCGCGGCTCGGCCCGTGCGCGAAGCTGCCGCTCGGCTCGTCGCTGAAGTTCGTCCGCATCGCCGCGGCCGATGCCGATCTGTACCTGCGCCTCGGTCCGACGTCCGAGTGGGACACCGCGGCCGGCCAGTGCGTGCTCGAGCAGGCTGGAGGCGCCGTGTTCGACTTCGCCGGCGAGCCGTTCCGCTACAACACGCGCGACTCGCTGCTGAACCCGGACTTCTTCGCGGTCGGCGACCGCGACGCGGACTGGTCGGCGTTGCTCGCGAGGCCGTAGCGGCCCGCCCTGCGGGCGACCGGCGCGCGCCGTTTCGAGTCAATCAAGGTCGCGCACGGGGCGCGCTCGTACAGTCGCTGGAGAACGCATGCACTCGATCGACGACCTCCTCGCCATCATGGCGCGCCTGCGCGACCGCGAGCGCGGTTGCCCGTGGGACCTCGAGCAGACGTTCGAGACGATCGCGCCGTACACGATCGAGGAGGCGTACGAGGTCGCCGACGCGATCGACCGCAAGGACTATCCGCACCTGCGCGACGAACTCGGCGACCTGCTGTTGCAGGTCGTGTTCCACGCGCGCATGGCCGAGGAGGCGGGCCACTTCGCGTTCGCCGACGTGGTCGACTCGATCTGCGACAAGATGGTGCGGCGCCATCCGCACGTGTTCGGCGACGCTCGCCTCGATTCCGCGCAGGCGCAATCGGCGAACTGGGAGGCGCTCAAGGCGGGCGAACGCGCCGCCGCCGGCGACGACGACACGAGCGCGCTCGCGGGCGTCCCGCGCGGCATGCCGGAGTGGCAGCGCGCGCTCAAGCTGCAGCAGAAGGCCGCGCGCGTCGGGTTCGACTGGCCGAGCGTCGGGCCCGTGTTCGACAAGCTGCACGAGGAAATCGACGAGGTGCGCGCCGAGTTCGCCGCGGGCGCCGACGCCGCGCGCCTCGCCGACGAGATCGGCGACGTGCTGTTCGTCTGCGTGAACCTCGCACGCCACGCGAAGGTCGACGTGTCGCACGCGCTGCGCCACGCCAACGCGAAGTTCGAGCGCCGCTTCCGCCGCATGGAGGCGTTCGCCGCAAGCGACGGCACCCGCCTCGACGCGCTCGATCTCGACGCGCAGGACGCGTACTGGGTGCGCGCCAAGCGCGAGGAGCGCTGACGCGCGCGCCGCGGCGAGTTGTCGCACCGGCCCTCCACTTGACGCGCGTCAAGTGGAGGGCCCGCCGCGCCACCAGAATCCGGTCGACGACTTTTTCATCGAACGGAGCTTACCTATGTTGCGCACGCTACCCCTCGCGGTCCTGCTCGCCCTCGGCGCCACCGTCGCACACGCGGAACAGGGCGACTGGCAGCTCAAGTTCGGCGCCCACGCGGTCGATCCGAAGTCCGGCAACGGCCATCTCGCCGGCGGCGCGCTCGCGGCCGACGTCGACTCCGCCTGGAGCCCGACCGTGACGCTCGAATACGCGATGACGCCGAATCTCGGCATCGAAGTGCTCGCGGCGTGGCCGTTCGAGCACGACGTCAAGCTCAACGGGGCGAAGGCCGCGACGGTCAAGCAACTGCCGCCGACCGTATCGCTGCAATGGCATTTCATGCCCGACGCGAAAGTGAGTCCGTTCGTCGGTCTCGGCATCAACTACACGCGCTTCTTCTCGATCGACGAGAGCGGGCCGCTCGACGGCAAGAACCTCGATCTCGGCGATTCGTGGGGCCTCGCGGCGCACGCGGGCATCGACGTCGCGCTCGCGCCGCGCTGGTCGCTCACCGTCGATGCGCGCTGGATCGACATCGACACCGACGCCAAGGTCGACGGCGCGAAGGTCGGTACGGTCGCGATCGATCCGCTCGTGTACGGCGTCGCCATCGGCTACCGGTTCTGATGGACGGCAGCCACGCCCCGCCGGCGGCGCCGATCGTCACCGACGCGCTCATCGTCGGCGCGGGCCCGGTCGGCCTGTTCCAAGTGTTCGAACTCGGCCTGCTCGGCCTGCGCGCGCACGTCATCGACGCGATGCCGCAGGCGGGCGGGCAGTGCATCGAGCTGTATCCGGACAAGCCGATCTACGACATTCCCGCGCTGCCGCGCTGCGGCGCGCGCGAACTCGTCGAGCGGCTGCTCGAGCAGGCACGCCCGTTCGCGCCCGAGTTCCATTTCGGCGAGGTCGCGAGCGCGCTCGAGCGAGCCGCGGACGGGCGTTTTCGCGTGACCACGCATCGCGGGCTCGTGTTCGACGCCGGCGTGGTCATCCTCGCGGCCGGGCTCGGCGCGTTCATGCCGCGCAAGCTCGACCTCGACGAAGCGCGCCGCCTCGAAGGCGTCGCGGTGCACTACAAGGTCGCCGACGCGGGCGCCTTCGCCGGGCGCGAGATCGTCGTCGCCGGCGGCGGCGATTCCGCGCTCGACTGGGCGACCGAACTCGCCGCCCTCGGCGCACAGGTCGTGCTCGTGCACCGCAGCGCGAAGTTCCGCGCCGCGCCCGCGAGCGTCGCGCGCATGCAGGCGCTCTGCGACGAGGCGCGCATGCAGTTCCTCGAAGGCGACATCGTCGGCCTCGATGCCGACGGCGATGCGTTGCGCGCGGTGCGCGTTCGCACGCGCAGCGGCATCGTCCAACGCGTCGGTGCCGAACACCTGCTCGTGTTCTGGGGCCTGCACCCGGCGCTCGGTCCGATCGCCGAATGGGGCCTCGGACTCGACAAGAACCAGATCGTCGTCGACACGGCGACATTCGCCACCGACCTGCCCGGCGTGTACGCGGTCGGCGACGTCAACACCTATCCCGGCAAGAAGAAGCTCATCCTCAGCGGCTTCCACGAGGCCGCCCTCGCCGCGTTCGCGGCGAAGGAACACCTCAACCCGGGGCAGAAGGTCCCGCTCCAGTACACGACGACGAGCCCCGCGATGCATCGGCGCCTCGGCGTGTCGCCGGATCTCTCCGACGTGATCTGAACGCCGCGTGCCGCGACCGGCGGCGCGTCATGCCGCCCCGGTCGCGGCGACGTCGGCGGCGTCGGCCTCGACGAAGCGCGGCTCCGCGAGTCCCAGCAGCACGGCTTGCGCGCTCGCGCGCTCGCGTTCGTCCGGCGTCGGCGCGCGCGCGACGCGTACGGGGCAATCGATCGGCGCATCGAGCCACGGTTGCAGTGCGCCGCGCAGCGCGAGCTGCGCGGCGATCGACACGCCGTCGAGGGTTTCACGCGTCGGCAGCGTCCGTCCGCCCGCCTGCAGCAGCGCGCGCGCACACCCGGGCGAGCGCACGATGCGGCCATCGGGCGGAAAACGCAGCGCACGACCGTCGCACGCGATCGGGTCGAGCCCGTCGGCGATGCCGTTGGCGAGCATCGCCAGCCGCGGATGCGCGCTGAGCGCGAGCGGCCCGGACTGGCGCAGGCCGTGACGTTCCGCGTCGGCGATGGCGGCAGGCGCGATGCCGCGCGCACTCGCGCGCCCGCGCAGCGCACTCGTCAACGCGACACGCGCACCGGCTTCGCGCGCGAGCATCGCGTTCGCGCGCAGGCATCCCTCGGCGAGCCAGCGGCCGAGGCTGCGCACGAAGGCGAGTGCGGGCGCGCTGTCGTAACGCAGCCCGAGCAGGGCGAGCGCATCGGCGACGCCGGTCACGCCGAGCCGCGGGCGCGGCGCGGCAGGCGCAGCCGGCGCGGGTATCGCGTCGAGCGCGCGCAGCGCGAGCCCGGCACACTCGGCGAAGCGCACGCCGTCGAAGCGCGCGTCGGGCTGCCCGGGGTCGTCGACGAACGCGGCGGCGTTGACCATGGCGCACGGATCGGACGGCCAGTGCGGCGAATCCGTGCCGGCGCTCGCGACGATGCGCTCGTCGAGCAGTACCCGCCACGACGACAGTGCGGCGTCGAGTTCGTGGCGCAGCGGATCGCGGCCCGCGCCGAGCGCATCGGAGACGCGTCGCCACGTGCATGCGACGGTCGTATCGCGCAGCCGCGTGCCGTCGCGATGGCGAAACCAGGCGTCCCAAGCCTCCACGGCGGCGGGATCGATGAAAGTCGCTTTGATTTGCATGCGGGTTCCGGCGGCTTCGCGGCCGCGTCGCGTCGAGTATCGGCGAGCCCCGCCGACGCGACTTGCGACAGATCAACTGGCCGCTGTTACGCACTGTTACCGAGCGTGTCCGTCGCGTGGTCGTCGCGTGCGGGTCGATACCTAGACTCTGCGCCATCGATCCCCCGACGGAGCAGCACCATGTACGCGAACGAATCGATCAGCGCCGGCCCCGTGGCCAAGGCTCCCCGCGCCGTGTTCGAGGCGCGCGACGACATCGGCATCGAGACGTTGCGCGAGCACGTGCAGGTCGCGCGGCGCAAGGTTGCGGCCGGCCAGCACGTGTTCCGCGCCGGCCAGCCGTTCCATGCGCTGTTCCTCGTCGGCTTCGGCTGCCTCAAGACGAGCGAACTCGCCGACGACGGCCGTGAACAGGTGACCGGCTTCCGCATGCGCGGCGACCTGCTCGGCGTCGAGTCGATCGGCCTCGCCCGCTACGCGTGCGACGTCGTCGCGCTCGAGGATTCGGAAGTGTGGGAACTGCCGTACCCGCCGATGCTCACCGCCTGCCTGCGCGTGCCCGCGCTGCAGGCGCGCCTGACCGAATCGCTCGCGGCCGAGATCCGCCGCGACCGCCAGTGGATGCTGACCCTCGGCACGCTCGGCGCCGAAAGCCGCGTCGCGGCGTTCCTGCTCGACCTTGCCGACCGCCACGAGCGCATCGGCCTCGACCCGCGTCGCTTCGTGCTGCGCATGTGCCGCATCGACATGGCCAACTACCTCGCGCTCAAGCACGAAACGGTCAGTCGCGTGCTGTCGCACCTCGCCGAGGGCGGTCTCATCGACGTACGCCGCCGCGACGTGACGATCCGCGATGCGGCCGCGCTCGCGCGCATCGCGACCGACAGCGCGGCCGTGCATTGACCGCGATTTGACCGCGATCAAGCGGGGGCCCCGCGATCGGACCATGCTGCGCCCGTGCAAGGCGCACCACCTCCGCCGATCCGGAGTTCCAGTGCCCTCGGGCGGAGGCCATGACGATGGTCAGCGCGGTGGTGAACTCGGCCTCGACGGCGGCGCGGCGTTCACGGCGCCTGTTGCTGGCCGGATTCCTGCTGACCCTGCTCGTACCCGTGTTCGCCGCCGTGCTCGTGATCGCCGCGGGCGTGCGCGGCGAGATCGCGGGCATCCGCCTCGACGACGCGTCGGCTGGCATCTTCGGCGGCGCCGCACTCGGCGCGATGGCGCTCGTCGTCACCGCGGCCGGCTGGCTGTTCCGGCGTTCGCTCGAACTGGTGCAGATGCGCACCGCGCGCCTGATCGAACTCGGCGCGACCTTGCAGGCGGTCGTGCAGGGGTCGAGCGACGCGATCATCGTGACCGATGCGACCGGCCGTTGCACGCTCGCCAACGACGCCGCCGCAGCGTTGCTGCACCGGTCGCCGGCGACGTTGCACGGGCGCCCTGTCGGCGAACTGTTCGCGGCCGCCGCGACGTTCGCCGCCCACGACGCGATCGTGAGCGAGCGCAATGAGCCGTGGCTCGGCGAGGAATCGCTCGTCGTCGACGGCGAATCGCGCTGCTTCTCGGCGATGCGCGCTCCCGTACGCGATGCGGACGGGCGCAGCATCGGCATCGTCGCGGTGCTGCGCGACGTCACCGCCGAGCGCGCGGCGCAGGAGCGCCTGCGCGCGAGCGAGCAGCGCTTCCGCCAGCTGTTCGAGAGCAGCCTCGGCCTGATCTGGCTGCACGACGAGGACGGTTGCATCCTAGACGCCAACCCCGCGTTCGCGCGCAACCTCGGCCTGTCGCGCGAGGCGATCGTCGGTCACAGCCTCGCCGAATTCATGCCGGAGGCGACGGCCGGCGAGCACGTGGCCTACCTGCACGCGATCGCGGTGGACGGCCGTGCGGCGGGAATCTTCCATCTGCGCACGCACGATGGTTCGGCACGGACGTGGTCGTTCGAAAATCGCGCCTGCGTCGAGCACGGATGCGTGCGCTACGTGCTCGGCTTCGCCCAGGACGCGACCGAGCGCGAGCGCCAGGCCGAACGCCTGCGCGAGCAGGCACTCGTCGATCCGCTCACGCAGTGCTGGAACCGGCGCTATCTCGGCGAGCTCGAGCAACGCACGGATGCGGGCGCACGCTGGGGCTGCGTGCTGTTCGACATCGATCGCTTCAAGCAGCTCAACGACCACTGCGGCCACGCGAGCGGCGACGAGGCGCTCGTCGACGTCGGTGCGCACCTGCGCGGGATTGCGCGCGACAGCGACGCGGTCGTACGCATGGGCGGCGACGAATTCCTGCTCGTCGTCGCCGACATCGCCGACGAAGCCGAACTCGAACGCATCGCACTGCGCGCGCAGGGCCTGCGGCGCGACGGGCCGGAGCTCGCGCTTTCATATGGCTACGCGCTGCGCAGCCCGCCCGGCGAATCCCTCGAAGGCACGATCCGTCGCGCCGACGCGGACCTCTATCACCGCCGGTTCGCGACACGTCGCGGCAGCGTGGTGTCGCTCGACCGCAGCGGCCGGCGCGGCGACGGTCAGGGCTGAGCGGCGGGTTCGAACAACCGGTCGAGCGCTTCGGCGAGTGCCTCGCGCCGGTACGGCTTGCGCAGCAGCGGCAACGAGGGGTCGTGCGTCTCTTCGCCCGTGCGCTCGTATCCGGACGTGAGCAGCACCGGCAGGCCCGGCCGCAGGCGACGCGCCTCGCGCGCGAGCTCGATGCCGTTCATGCCGCTGCCGAGCACGACGTCGCTGAACACCAACTCGATCGAGGGATCTTCGCGCAGCCGTTCCAGCGCACGCTCGGCGGTTTCGGCCACGCGCGTCTCGTGGCCGAGCGCGTTGACGAAGGCGACCGCGATGCCGCGCACGTCGGGCTCGTCTTCGACCACGAGCACGACCTTGCGACCGAGACGCGGCTTGCCGACCGGGACGGGCGCGGGGCGATCGACGCGCGTCGCGACCGGCAGGTACAACGCGATGCGCGTGCCGTAGCCGAGTTCGCTCGCGACCGTCATCGAACCGCCGGACTGGCGCGCGAAGCCGTACACCATGCTGAGGCCGAGGCCGCTGCCCTTGCCGGAGGCCTTGGTCGTGAAGAACGGCTCGAGCGCGCGCGCTAGCACGTCGGCGGGCATGCCCGTGCCGGTGTCGGCGACGGCGATCACGACGTAGTGGCCGGCGGCGAGGTCGGCCACCTCGCCGTCGGCATCGAGGCGCAGCTCGCCGACCTCGATCTCGAGATTGCCGCCGCGCGGCATCGCATCGCGCGCGTTGAGCGCGAGGTTGACGAGCGCGGCGTCGAGTTCGCCGGGGTCGGCGTACACGGGCGGCGTCGCGGCCGGGCAGCGGATCGACACCGCGATGCTTTCGCCGAGCGTGCGGCGCAGCAGCGCGTGCAGCTCGGCGAGCCATTCGGGCAGCTGGATCGTGCGCGGCGTGAGGCGCTGCCGTCGCGCGAACGCGAGCAGCTTGCGCGTGAGCGCGGCGCCGTTCGCCACGGCGCGCATCGCGCCCTGCACGATCTGCTCGCGCTCGGCGCCTTCGAAGCCGTCCTGCAGCAGTTGCAGGTTGCCCGAGATGACCGTGAGCAGGTTGTTGAAGTCGTGCGCGACGCCGCCGGTGAGCTGGCCGATCGCCTCGAGGCGTTGCGCGTGGGCGAGTTGCTCCTCGCTGTGGCGGCGCTGCAACGCCGCGCTCAGCAGGTTGGCGATCGACTGCAGGAAGTGCGACTGGTCGCGATCGAACGCGGACGGCTCGCCGGCGAACGCGAGCAGGGCGCCGTCCGCGCCGTACCGGCCGTGCAGCGGCAGCGAGACGACGCGCGGCAGGCCTGCGGCCGCCGCGGCCGCATGCAGCGCGCCGGCAGCGTCGGCGTCGTCGCGCGCGAGCAGCGAAGGGAGCTCGTCGAGCAGGGCCGAAGGTACGCCGAGCGCGGCCTGCACCTGCAG
Source organism: Dokdonella sp. (assembly GCA_035760865.1). Taxonomy (GTDB): domain Bacteria; phylum Pseudomonadota; class Gammaproteobacteria; order Xanthomonadales; family Rhodanobacteraceae; genus Dokdonella_A. The sequence continues at coordinate 3,389 of DASTSE010000255.1, read as the reverse complement.
CTCCGCGCGCTGCTGTGCCGGCAGCAGCACGGCTACGCCGTCGACGCCGAGCGCGCCCGCGACCATGCCCGGGATCGACTGCAGCAGCGCCTCGACCGCGCGCGACTCGAGCGCGATGCGTCCCGCTTCGGCGACCACGGCGTCGTAGCGCGCGCGCGCGAGCGCCTGCCTCACGCGCTGAGTTTCGGAGATGTCGCGTATCGAGGCCGCGTACAGCGGGTCCGCGCCCGCGCGCACCGGGCTCAGGCTGATCTCGACCGGGAACTCGCTGCCGTCGAGGCGCTGGCCGACGAGCTCGAAGCCCGCGCCCATCGGGCGCAGGCGCGGGTTGGCCATGTAGCGCTCGCGATGCGCCGAGTGGCCGCCGCGCAATGCCGTCGGCAGCAGCACCTCGACCGGCTCGCCGCGCAGGCCGCCGGCCGCACGGCCGAACAACGTATCCGCCTGCGCATTGGCGAGCACGATGCGGCCGTCGCGATCGACCACGATGGTCGCGTCCGGTGCGGTTTCGAACAGCGCGCGGAACAGGTCCTCGGTCGCGATCTCGTTCATCGCCGCTCGACCTTCGCCGCGAACAGGTAGCCGGCGCCGCGCACCGACTTGATCAGCTGCGGTTCGGCCGGGTCCGCCTCGATCTTGCGGCGCAGGCGGCCGACCTGCATGTCGACCGAGCGGTCGTACGGACCCGCCTCGCGGCCGTGCAGCGCGCCGATGAGGTCGTCGCGCGACAGCACATGGTTCGGCCGTTCGACGAAGGCGACGAGCAGGTCGAATTCGCCGGTGGTCAGCGCGACGTTGCCGCCGCCGTCGCGCACGAGCGTGCGCGAAGACGGGTCGAGCGTGAAGCCGGCGAAGCGCAGCGTGCCGGGCGCGGCGTGGGTCGCCGTCCGCTCCGGGCTGCGGCGCAGGACGCTGCGCACGCGCGCGAGCAGCTCGCGCAGGTCGAACGGCTTGGTCACGTAGTCGTCGGCGCCGAGTTCGAGCCCGACGATGCGATCGACCGTGTCGCCGCGACCGCTGACGATGACGACCGGGCCGGACCAGTACGTGCGCAGGTAGCGCGTGAGTTCGAGGCCGTCCTCGCCGGGCAGGCCGAGGTCGAGCAGCACGATGTCGACCGCCGATGCCTGCAGCGCGGCGCGCATCGCGCGGCCGTCCGCAGCGGCGACGACGCGGAAGCCGTGCAGGCCGAAGTAGCGCCGCACGAGCTCGACGATGGCCTCGTCGTCGTCGACGACGAGCAGGACAGGCGTGGCGTCGGCGTCGGACATGGAGAGCAGTCGGGCGGGGGCGCAAAAAGCCCGGCTACTGTAGCACTGTGTACTCCGCGGCGCCGCGCGCGGCGCGCGACTCCCCCTCAACGGTGGCGCGCGACGCAATCGAACGGCAGCCACGCATGCCCGGGCAGGTACGGCGCGAGCCACGGGCCGATCGCGACGAGCACGCCGCACGCGAGCAGCGCGAGGCCGGCCGCGTGCCGCACCTCGGACCGGGCCATCGCCCGCGCGATGCGCGACCAGCCCCAGGCCGTCGCGAGCATCGCGGGCGCCGTGCCGAGGCCGAACGCGAGCATCGTCGCCGACGCATCGAGCGCCGATCCGGCGAGCGCGGCGACGAGCAGCATCGAGTAGGCGAGGCCGCACGGCATCCATCCCCAGATCGTGCCGAACGCGAACGCGCGCAGCGGGTTCGTGACCGGCAGCAGGCCGCGGCCGAGGCGCGACAGCCGCGGCCACGCGCGCAGGCCGAGCGCGAGGCCGGGCGCGCGCGTGCGCAACAGCAGCGACAGCGCGGTCGCGGCGATCGCGGCCGCCGTTGCGAGCCGGAGCCCGATGCGGACGCGGTCGGCGTCGAGGACGCGGATGACGCCGTCGCCGATCGCGCCGACGACGAGGCCGGCGAGCGCGTACGAGGCGATCCGCCCGGCCTGGTAGGCGACGAGCAGGTCGCGCCGTGGGCGGCCGTCCGCACCGCGCGCGCTCGCCATGCCGAGCGCGCCGGAGATGCCGCCGCACATCGCGATGCAGTGCGTGCTCGCGACGACGCCCGCGAACGCGGCGGCGGCGATCGTGGCCGCTGCGCTCATCGGCGTGCGGGCCCGTCCGCGCGCGGCGCCTCGTCGTCGACGAGCGGCGCCAGCGCGGGCGTATCGAGGTCGTCGAACTGCGCGTCGTCGACGGCCCAGAAGAAGGCGGCGACCGCGAGGCCGAGCAGGACGAGGCTGACCGGGATGAGGGCGAGGATGATGTTCATGCGACCTGCGTGCGGGCGAGCGGCAGCGACGCCGCGGTGACGGGCGCGCGCCGCGCGCCGCGTTGCGGATGGCCGATCGCGAACGTGTTCGCGACCACGACGAACGAGCTCGCCGACATGCCGATCGCGGCGAGCCACGGTGGCACGAATCCGAGCGCGGCGAGCGGTATCGCGAGCAGGTTGTAGGCGAGCGTCCAGCGCAGGTTGCGGCGCACGACGCCGAGCATGCGGCGCGCGACCTCGCGCGCGTCGACGATGCCGCCGAGGTCGCCCTGCGCGAGCACCATCCCGCTCGCGGCCTGCGCGAGCGCGGCTCCTTCGCCGAGCGCGATCGCGACGTCGGCGCCGCCGAGCACGGGCGCGTCGTTGACGCCGTCGCCGACCGCGGCGACCGCCTCGCCGCCTGCGCGCAACGCGGCGAGGTGCGCGAGCTTGGTTTCCGGCGTCGCACGCGCGCGCCACGCGGCGATGCCGAGCGCCGAAGCGACGCGCTGCACGCGCTCGGCATGGTCGCCGCTGACGATCTCGCAGGCGACGCCCGCGGCATGCAACGTGTCGACCGCCTCGCGCGCGCCGGCGCGCACGCGCTCGGCGACCGGGAAGCGTGCGATCTCGCCGTCGTCGTCGGCGAGCACGAGCGCGTCGCCGTCGTCGCCGGCGGCGGTCGCGAAGTCCGGGCGGCCCAGGCGCAGCCGGCGGGCGCCGAGCCGTCCGACTACGCCACCGTCGACGCCCTGCACGTCGCCGAGCGCGGGCAGGGCGAGGCCGCGTGCGGCGTCGCGCAGGGCGCGCGCGAACGGGTGCGTGCTCGCCTGTTCGAGCGCGGCTGCGAGCGCGAGCGCGTCGTCGCGCGCGCCGCGCACGACCTGCATGCGCGCCACGTCGATCGTCGGCTCCGTGAGGGTGCCGGTCTTGTCGAACACGACGCGGTCGATGCCTGCGAGCGCCTCGAGCGCGTCGGCGTCGACGACCATGACGCCGCGGCGCGCGAGCACGCCGACCGCGCGCGTGAGCGCCGCCGGCGCGGCGAGCGCGAACGCGCACGGGCAACTGATCACGAGCACGGCGACCGCGCTCGCGAACGCGCGCGCGGGATCGAAGATCGCCCACGCGAGTGCGACGACCGCGGTCGCCGC
>DASTSE010000254.1:0-2635 GCA_035760865.1 Dokdonella sp. | reverse complement strand
CGGAAGCCGAAGTCGGCGCCGATGCGGCCCGCGACGACGGAGATGCCGTAAAGCGCGCCGCCGACGCGTACCCACTGTCCGTGCGCCTCGGGCCAGCCGAGCACGCCGGCCGAATTCGACAGCGAACGCGCGCCGTCGAGGCCGGAAACGCCACGCTCGAATCGCTCGATCTGCTGCGTCGTCATCGCGTCGTCGAACACGTCGGAGTTCGCGAAATGGGTCATCAGCGCGACGTCGCGATCGACGCAGGGGAGCGCGCGCAGGCGCGCATACACGTCGCGCGCGCGCTCGGGCGCGATGCCGAGCCGATGCATGCCGGTATCGAGCTTGAGCCAGACGCGCAGCGGTCGCGGGTCGGCGTCGGCCGCGAGCAGTTCGACCTGTGCGTCGCTGTGCACGACCGTGTCGAGGCGAAGCCGACGCATCTCGGCGAGGTCCGCGGCCTCGTCGTGGCCGGACAATACGACGATGCGCTGCGAAACGCCGGCCGCGCGCAGGCGCTGGCCGTCGGCGATGCCGGCGACGCCGAACGCGTCGGCGCCTTCGAGCGCACGCGCGACGCGCTCGAGGCCGTGGCCGTAGCCGTCCGCCTTGACCACGGCCATCACGCGCGCGCCGGGCGCGAGCTCGCGCACGCGGCGCAGGTTCTCGCGCAGTGCGCCGAGGTGGATCGTGGCGCTGGTCGCGCGCATGCCGCTGTCCCTCGTGGTGGTTTCGCATCGCTACGCCGCGCAGGAGCGGCCCGCACACGGCGCTGCAGCCTCGTCATGGCGCTGGCAGCACCCTGCGGCACCGGCCGGTGCCGCTCCTGCTGGCTGACCCGACACCGCTGCCGCGTCGATCCGCGGCGGCAGTGCGACCGTCCTTCGACGGCGTGTTGCCGCAGGACCCCGACGTCGAGGTCCGCTACTCGAACGTGCCCGCGTAGCTGTTGCTCGCGAGGTTCTCGAATTTCGTGTAATGCCCGAGGAAGGCGAGCTTCACCATTCCGGTCGGACCGTTACGCTGCTTGCCGATGATGATTTCCGCGACGCCCTTCTCGCCCGACTCCGGGTTGTAGTACTCGTCGCGGTAGATGAACATGATCACGTCCGCGTCCTGCTCGATCGCGCCCGATTCGCGCAAGTCCGCCATCACCGGACGCTTGTCGGTGCGCTGTTCGAGCGAACGGTTGAGCTGCGACAAAGCGATCACGGGCACGTTGAGTTCCTTCGCGAGCGCCTTCAGGCTACGCGAGATTTCCGAAATTTCGGTGGCGCGATTCTCCTTCGTCCCGGGCACCTGCATGAGCTGCAGGTAGTCGATGACGATGAGTCCGAGGTCGTGCTCGCGCTTGAGGCGGCGCGAACGTGCGCGCAGTTCGCTCGGGCTCAGGGCGGGCGTGTCGTCGATGAAGATCTTCGCTTCGCTGAGCAGGGTGATCGCGTTGGTCACGCGCGGCCATTCTTCCTCGGCGAGGTCGCCCGTGCGCAGGTGCTGCTGGTTGATGCGGCCGAGCGAGGAGATCAGGCGGAATGCGAGCTGCGAGGCGGACATTTCCATCGAGAAGACGGCGACCGCCTTCTTGGTCTTGAGCGCCGCGTACTCGGCCATGTTGACCGAGAACGCGGTCTTGCCCATCGACGGACGCGCCGCGACGATGATGAGGTCGGACGGCTGCAACCCCGCGGTCATCTCGTCGAGGTCGATGAAGCCGGTCGGCAGGCCGGTGACCGATCCGCGGTTCTCGTAGCGCTGGTGCAGGATCTGGAACGCCTCCTTGACCGCGCTTCGCATCGGAACGAAACCCTTGCGCCCGCGCGCACCGGCCTCGGCGATGTGGAACACTTTCTGTTCGGCGACTTCGAGCAGTTCCTGGCTCGTGCGTCCCTCGGGCTGGAACGCATCGCCGGCGATTTCCGTGCCCGCGTCGATGAGCTGCCGCAGCACCGACTTTTCGCGCACGATGTCCGCGTATGCGGTGATGTTCGCGGCGCTCGGCGTGGAGTTCGCGAGCTCGATCACGTAGCTCGCGCCACCGACGAGGTCGACGAGGTTCTGTGCCTGGAACCAGTCGCCGAGCGTGACGGCGTCGTACGGCATGCTCTTCGCCGACAGCTCGCCGATCGCGCGGAAGATCAGGCGATGGTCCTTGCGGTAGAAGTCGTCCTCGACGAGCCGGTCGGCGACGCGGTCCCACGAATCGGGTGCGAGCATGAGGCCGCCGAGCACGGCTTGCTCGGCTTCGACCGAATGCGGCGGCACGCGCAGCGCTTCGATGCTGGAGACGTTCTTGCGTTCGGTCAGGGCCATGGCGACGGCGCGTTCGTTCGGCGGTGAATCATCCGCGCCGCCGTCTCAGCTGTCGAGACAACAACTCTGTGGATAACCTGTGTGTGATGCTCTCTTCGCGGAGCGAGAAGCGGAAAGATTGAAACACGAAGGACACGAAGAACACGAAGCAGAGCGATCATGGAATGGCTCGGACGGCATCGCATCAGCTTGGTGCGTACGGGAGCCTGTCAGAAATTTTGTGTGCGAGGCCTATCATGAGCAAAAGGAGCATGTATGGCCCGCAAGACGAAGCCGACCCGGCAGCCAGAGCTGCCGAAGATTCCGGCGGAACTGATTGACCAGTTCGTGAAGGGACCGATGA
>DASTSE010000253.1:0-6765 GCA_035760865.1 Dokdonella sp. | reverse complement strand
ATCCAACGCGCCATTGCGACCGCCTTCCTGGTCCTGGCGCTGCGTCTGGCGCTGGTTCTCGTCGTTGTAGTCCTGCGCGCCGCGGTTGCCGCTTTCGACGTCGGCGTCGCGCGTTTCGTTCCGGCTGTTCTGCTGCGTGTTCATGCTGGCCGTTCTCCGTGTAAAGCCCCGCACCATCGCAAGGCTCATGCAGCATGCGGTGCGAGCGCGCGACTCGCACTGAATGCCTCCACGGAAACGACAGCGCGGGTTCACGCGCGCGTCACGCCGGGTGAGCGCCGTGCCGAGCGGCGTTCGCGGAAAAAAAAAACCCGGCTTGCGCCGGGTTCATTTCATTCGTGACGGCCGCTGCGCATCACCGCTTGCGGTCGCCGATCCTGCTCTTCGTCTGCGGCCCGGGGGACGGTTGCGGATCGAGGTTGTTGAGCAGCGCGCGCAGGTCGACCGATACGGTCGAACCGTTCCCCGCGATGTCGAGCGCGCCCATCGTGCGCTTGCTCAGCGCGGCGCGATCGAGAAATACCTCGCGATCCGGCTGCGGCGGACGCGTCGTGCTGCACAGGTTGCGCTTGAGGCGCAACAGACTCGTACCGGGGCGCTGCCACGGATGGCCGGGCTGCAAGCGCTCGACCATGACGCTTTCGAGCTTGACGACGACGGTGTCGTCGAGCACTTCGGCGCAGCGTCCGATGCCGATGTCGTAGGTCATGGATGGATACCTCCGGAACGAAGTGGCGCGGATCGCGATCGCGACCCGGCGGGCGCACGGTGCACCGCAAGAGCACACCGGCGGTAGGGTGATCGCCCATTATGCCGCAGATGCCGGTAATTTTCCGTTATCCGAGCGCCAGATAATCGCCATCGGTTATCACGTATATATCGTAACCGTATGTTTAAAAAGCTTTTCTCATAATCGCCGCGGCGACGGCGTGCGGCGATTTCAACCAGGAAAAATGGTCCGCGGCGACGTCGCCGAGTTCGCTTCGGCCGAGCAGGACGGTTTCCTGCGGCGCAGCAGGAAGCTTGCGAAGCAGCCAGTCGAGCGACGCCTCGGGGCCGAGCCAGTCGTCCGCGAGGCGCAGCGCGACCAGGGGCGACGTGACGCCGGCCAGGCGTGCCTCGATGTCGACGCCGACGCCCATCGCCGCATACCGGCCGGTGCGCCCGCTGCGCGACCAGTCCGCCATCACGCCGCGCGCTTCGCGCCCGCCGAAGCCGAGCGTTCGCCCCGGGAAATGCCCGCAGGTCGCCGCGATCGCAGGCACCGCCGCGTAGAACGCGCGGATGAGCCACGCGTGGCCGAAGCAGCGCCAGTACGGCGAGCCGCTGGCGACGAGCACGAGGCCGGCGACGTCCTCCGGCGCGAGCGCGGCGGTGAGTACCGCGAGCTGACCGCCGAGGCTGTGGCCGCCGACGCGCACGCGCGCGCGCGCGTGGCGCTCGCGTACGGTGGCGAGACTCGCGGGAATGTCCTCGAGCAGCAGGGCTCGATAGCCCCAGTCGGCCGCGCGTCCCGCGCGCACGTCGCTCGAGCCGGCCCCGCGCCATTCGTGCAGCGCGACCGCGACGCCGTGCGAAGCCATGGCGCGCGCGAACGGCAGGTAGTTGCGCGCGGCGACACCGAGCGCGGGCAGCCAGAGCATGGCATCGCGTGCGGGCTGCGCCGGCTCGACGAGCACGAGTTCGGCACGCGCGCCGTCCGCGGCGACGATTGGAACGTTCGTTTCGCGCAGATCGTGTGCGCTTGCGATCGCCACTCAGCCGAGCCCCGCGGCGACGTGCGCATCGATCGGCCGCGGCGCGCTGCCCGCCTCGGCGTCGACGCAGCGCCAGGTCGCGCGGTCGAACACGACCAGGCGCGCGCCGCTGCGATGCCATTTGGTCCAGGCGACGCACGCGCGAAGCGCCGGCGGCAACGCGACCTCGATCGCCTCGGCGCCGACGCGCGCGTGCAACGTGCGGCCGTCCGCTTCGAGCGCGAACGAGCGGGCGTGCTGCGGCACGCGCGTGCGGATGCGCAACGTGCGCTCGCCGCTCGCAAGCACGAGCAGGAGATCGTGCGCGCGCCACCGCGTCCCGCGAGGCCGCTGCAGGAACAGGCTCGCGTGCTCGCGCATCGCGGGCGCATCGATCGGCACGAACGTTTCCGTGCGCGCGGCGAGCGCGAGCAGGCGGCCTCGGCTCAGCGAGAGCTGGCTCGCGTAGGCCTCCATCGCGGCGCGCTTGCGCGCCTGCCGCGCCGGGTCCGGCGGCAGCGCGATGCCGCTGCCCGCAGCGTGCGCGTGGATGAGATAGGCCAGCCGCTGGCACGGCCGCGCGCGACGCAACAGCGCGAGTTCGAGCATCACGTGCAGCGCACTGTGATCCGGGTGGCGGTCGCCCAGGCTCGGCATGACCACGTGCGTCGGCTCGAAGGCATCGAGTTCCGCGCGCAACGCGGCGTGGGCGCCGTCGCCGCCCATGAGCGCGTCGGTGAGGCCCTGGTCGGGCCAGCCGAGGCGTCGCACGTCGATCGCGCCGTCCGGCACGAGCGCGGCGAGCGCGGCGGAGGCCTCTTCGCGCCGTCGCCGCGCCCAGCGCTCACGCGCCGCGCCGTCGAGGCGCCAGCGCTTCTCGATCCAGCGTTGCGGCCACGGATTGTTGTCGCCGTCCGTCGCGTAGAGCACGCGCACGGCCGCGCCCGCCGCGCGCGCCGCCTGGATCAGTTCGCCGGCGGCGAGCGTTTCGTCGTCCGGATGCGGAGCGACGACGAGCAGGCGGTCCTGCGCGGAGAGCGGCAGCGTTGCCGGCATCGACCTTCATTCCCTTGTTGTGCCCCGTGCGTCGGGCGGTCTCGCGACAGCCTAGCGCAACGCTCGCGCCGCGTGCATCAGGGCCCGAGCTCCGCAAGGCGTGCATTCAGCTCGGCGAGGCGCAGGTCCGCGGCTGCCCCCGCGGAGACGCGCGCGGCTAGGCTTTGCTCGGGCGTGCGGCCGCGCCCGGCCTCGTCCGCCGCGGCGGCCGCGCGACGATACGCTTCGCGGAACGGCACGCCGGCGGCGGCCTGCTCGATCGCGACGTCGGTGGAATACATCGACGGCTCGATCGCGGCGCGCATCGCGGGCGCCTGCCACTCCATCCGTGCGAGCAGGTCGGGCAGCAGCGCGAGCGCACCGAGTCCATGATGGAAACCGTGGACGATCGCACCCTTCGAGAACTGCAGGTCGCGCTGGTACCCCGAAGGCAACGACAACAGCTGCTCGACCTCGGTGCGCGCCGCGGCGACGCAGGCGTAGCTCGCGCGCATGAGTTCGATCACGTCCGGATTGCGCTTGTTCGGCATGATCGAACTGCCGGTCGCGTACTCGGCGGGCAGGCGCACGAAGCCGAACTCCGCGGTCGTGAACAGCGACAGGTCCCAGGCGAGCCGGCGCAGGTCGAGCAGCGCGCTCGCGAGCGCGTCGAGCGCGCCGATCTCGAACTTGCCGCGCGAGAGCTGCGCATACACCGGGTTGAGCTGCAAGCGCGCGAAGCCGAGCGCGCGGGTCGTGTGCGCGCGATCGAGCGGCAGGTTGACGCCGTAGCCGGCCGCGGTGCCGAGCGGGTTCGCATCGATCCACGCGAGCGTGTCGCGCGCGCGACGCGCGTCGTCGATGAACGCTTCGGCGAAACCGGCGTACCACAGCGAGGTCGAGGACACGACCGCGCGCTGCAGGTGCGTGTAGCCCGGCAGCGGCAACGCCTCGCGCGAGGCCCGGTCGAGGCAGGCGCGCGCGGCGTCGACGCAATGGGCGGACAGCTCGCCGAGCTTCGCCTTCAGCCACAGCCGCGTCGCGACGAGGATCTGGTCGTTGCGGCTGCGTCCGGTGTGCACCTTGCGGCCGGCGTCGCCGAGTCGCTCGACGAGGCGCGCCTCGATCGCCGAATGGCCGTCCTCGTAGCGCTCGTCCAGCACGAAGCGGCCGCTGCGGAAATCCGCGGCGAGCACGTCCAGTTCACGCACGAGCGCCTCCGCCTCGTCGGCGCCGACGATGCCGATGTTCGCGAGGCCGCCGACGTGCGCCTTGCTCGCCTCGATGTCGCACAGCAGGAACTCGCGATCGAGTACGACGTCGTCGCCGGCGAGGAAGCGCATGATGCGCTCGTCGGTGCGCGTGCCGGCCTTCTTCCAGAGCAGGTCGCTCATGCCGCGGTCCTCCGAGTGCGCGCGGCGACGAGCCGCGCGATCGCATCGTCCGCCGCGAGCTGGACGCGTTCGCCGCTCGCGCGGTCCTTGAGTTCGACCGTGCCCGCGGCGAGCCCGCGCGGACCGACCACGAGCTGCCACGGCAGGCCGATGAGGTCCATGTTCGCGAACTTCGCGCCCGCGCGTGCGTCGGTGTCGTCGTACAACGCCTCGACGCCGTTGGCCTCGAGCCGGGCATACAGGTCGGCGCACGCGGCCATCGTGGCCGCGTCGCCGTGCTTGGCGTCGACGATGCCGACGTCGAACGGCGCCACCGCGTCGGGCCAGGCGATGCCGGCGTCATCGTGGCAGGCCTCGATGATCGCGCCGACGAGGCGCGACACGCCGATGCCGTACGAGCCCCCGTGCAGCAGGCGCGCGCTGCCGTCGGGCATCGTCACCTGCGCGCGCATCGGCTGCGAATACTTGGTGCCGAAGTAGAAGATCTGGCCGACTTCGATGCCACGCGTGCGCAGGCGGCGCTCGGCCGGCACTTCGGCTTCGTAGCGCGCCGCGTCGTGCACGTCCGAGGTCGCCGCGTACGCGCTCGTCCAGGCGCGGATCAGCGGTTCGAGGTCGCCGTCGTAGTCGACGTCGGCGCCGGGCACGGCGAGATCGAGCACGGCGCGGTCGCAGTAGACGTCGGATTCGCCGGTGTCGGCGAGCACGATGAACTCGTGCGACAGGTCGCCGCCGATCGGCCCGGTTTCCGCGCGCATCGGCATCGCCTTCACGCCGAGACGCGCGAACGTGCGCAGGTAGGCGACGAACATGCGCTGGTACGATCGGCGCGCGCCGGCCTCGTCGAGGTCGAACGAGTAGCCGTCCTTCATGAGGAATTCGCGCCCGCGCATGACGCCGAAGCGCGGACGCTGCTCGTCGCGGAACTTCCACTGGATCTGGTACAGGTTGCGCGGCAGCTCGCGCCACGAGCTCACGCCGGCGCGCACGATCCCGGTGACCATTTCCTCGTTGGTCGGCCCGTACAGCAGCTCGCGCTCGTGGCGATCGCGGATGCGCAGCATCTCCGGGCCGTAGGCGTCGTAACGGCCGCTCTCGCGCCAGAGGTCGGCGAGCTGCAGGGTCGGCATGAGCAGCTCGATCGCGCCGGCGCGATCGAGCTCCTCGCGCACGATGCGCTCGATCCGCTGCAGCACGCGCAGCCCGAGCGGCAACCATGCGTAGATGCCGGCCGCCTCCTGGCGGACGAGCCCGGCGCGCAGCATGAGCCGGTGCGAGGCGATCTGCGCCTCGGCGGGATTGTCCTTCAGGGTCGGCAGGAAGTAGCGGGAAAGGCGCATGGTCGTGTACTCGTGGCTGGGGACGTTCGGCGAGGGTGGCGCAGGACCTGCGTCACGGTCGCGGAATCGCGGTCCACTCGTCGAAACCGAACGCGAGATTGAGGTTCTGCAGCGCCTGCGTCGCCGCGCCCTTGAGCAGGTTGTCGAGCGTCGCGACGACGACGACGCGCTTGCCGCCGGGCGCGAGCGTGAATGCGCCGATCTCGGCATGATGGCGTCCCGCGATCGCGCTGACCCACGGCGCCTCGTCGACGACGCGCACGAGCGGCTCGCCGTCGTAGAACGACGCATAGCGTGCCTTGATCGCCTCGCGCGTCGACGCGTGCGCGAGCCAGATGTTCACCGTCATCGTGATGCCGCGGAAATGCGCCGCGACGTGCGGCATGAACTCGACCGGCACGCCGAGCTGGCGCGTCACCTCGCGCTCGTGCACGTGGTCGGTGAGCGCGTACGGCATGAGGTTGTCGCGCAGCTTCGCGGGATCGTTCCTGTCCGACGGCGTCGTGCCCGCGCCCGAGTAACCGGACACGCCGAAGCACGCGGGCGGCGCCGCGAGTTCGTCCTTGAGCGGCGCGATCGCCAGCTGCATCGCGGTCGCGTAGCAGCCGGGGTTGCTGATGCGGCGCTGGCCGGCGTAGTTGCCGCGCGTGAGCTCCGGCAGGCCGTAGTACCAGCGTTCGTCGAAGCGATGGTCGGCCGAAAGGTCGACGATGACCGTGTCGGGCTTCGCGGCGTCGATCGCGGCGACGAACGCCGCCGACTTGCCGTTCGGCAACGCGAGCACGACCGCGTCGGCGCCGTTCGCGGCGATGTCCTCGTGCGAGAGGTTCTCGTAGCGCAGCGCGCCGTCGTACGCGGCGACGTGATCGCGCACCGCCTGTTGCGCGAGCTCGCGCGAAGACACGAACGCGAGCTCGAGGCGCGGATGCGCCGCGACGAGCCGGATCAGCTCGGCCCCTGTGTGGCCGCGCGCGCCGACGATGCCGATGGCTTTCTTCACTGCCGCCATGTGCGTTTCCAGTTCTTCCGGGTGGCCAATTCAGAAGCGAGAGCTTGAACCACGAAGGACACGAAGGACACGAAGGACACGAAGTGAAGCATTGAAGGAGAAGAATGCCCGAGCCTGTCAGAAATTTTGTGTGCGAGGCCTATCATGAGCAAAAGGAGCATGTATGGCCCGCAAGACGAAGCCGACCCGGCAGCCAGAGCTGCCGAAGATTCCGGCGGAACTGATTGACCAGTTCGTGAAGGGACCGATGA
>DASTSE010000252.1:0-3908 GCA_035760865.1 Dokdonella sp. | reverse complement strand
GTCTTCACCGCGACCTTGAACACCTCGTTGCCGGTCATCAGCACGCGCACGCCGGCGTTCTTCTCGTCCAGCTGGAAGCCCGCGGAGACGCCCACCGGGTTGTACAGCAGGTGCTTGTAACCGCCGTCGGCGTGTAGCTTGGTGGTGAGGACGCCGGGCTCGCTCGACGCCTCGAGCACGACCGCGCCGGCGCCGTCGCCGAACAGCACGCAGGTGGAGCGGTCGCTGAAGTCGAGCATGCGCGTCAGCGTCTCCGAGCCGACCACGAGCGCCCGCTTGACCTGCCCGCCGCGAACGAACTGGTCCGCGATGCCGAGCGCGTACATGAAGCCCGAGCACGCGGCGTTGACGTCGAACGCGGCGCAGCCGTTCGCTCCGAGGCGATGCTGCAACAGGCACGCGGTCGACGGGAAGATGATGTCGGGCGTGGTCGTGCCGAGCACGATGAGGTCGAGGTCGGCGCCCTTGATGCCGGCGGCGTCGAGCGCGTGCGTGGCGGCGTAGAACGCGAGGTCACCGGTGGTCTCGCCGTCTGCGGCGAAACGGCGCTCGCGGATGCCCGTGCGCGTGCGGATCCACTCGTCGGTGGTTTCGACGCGCTTCTCGAGATCGGCGTTGGTGACGATTTTTTCCGGCAGGTAGCTGCCGGTACCGGCGATGCGTGAGTAGATCAGGGCCGTTCCCCGCTCGAAGGAGGCAGGCGCAAGCCGCCTGCACGAGATTCGGCGCACGCCGTCGATCGGCGCACGCTGCTGCCGCGCCGGGCCCTCCGGGCCCTGCAGGGCAGCCCCGCCCGGCGCATCCGGCCCGGGCCGTCACCGCGAGCGAGGCTCATCGCATCGCTCGTCCGGCGTGCTCAGTCCTCGTCGCGCGCCTTGGCTTTCGACTCGATGACCTTCTTGCCGCGGTAGTAGCCGTCCTTGGTGACGTGGTGGCGCACGTGCACCTCGCCCGAGGTCGGGTCGGTCGACAACTGCTTCGCGGTCAGCGCATCGTGGGCGCGACGCATGCCGCGACGGGACGGGGTTTTACGACTCTTGGCGACGGCCATGCTGGCGATTCCTCATGCTTTTGACGAGCTTCCGTGCCCGGAATTCAGAAGCAGCCGTCCTATGGCCGCTTGTTCTTTTGCAGACCTGCCAGCGCCGCGAACGGGCTGACCGGCTTTTCCTCGGACGCGTCGTCCGAATGATCCTTCCACTCCAGCGGCTCGCCCGGTTTCACGGGCACCACGGGCAACGCGAGTATCAGCTCATCCTCGATCACGTCGGCGATGCCGACCTGACCGTCCGGCACGAGCAGCGGCTCGTACCCCGGCGGCAGCGCCGCTTCGCCGCTTTCGTCGGCGATCAGGCCGAGGCGCTGGTCGATCGACACCGGCTGGACGAAGACGTCGAGCGTACGCTGGCAGACCAGCGGCAACCCGGCTTCCACACGCAATTCGAGGTACGCGACACCGAGCTCGTCCCTGCCGAATTCGACGTGGTAACGCGCCTCGCCTTCCGTCGTCGCGAGGCTGCCGCGCAGGCGGTGCATCGCGGCCAGCGGCAGGTTTCCGTCGTACGTGCGGCGCGCCTGCACCTGGCGTGCGACATCCACGCGATCTGGCAGGGCTGCGGACATGGGCGCGCGATGGTAGGTGCAGCCCCCTCCGGTGTCAACCTGAACCGTGCGGCGGCTGGCTTGCAGCGGCCATCGGGGGCACACTGGGTCCCCGCCCGCCGGAGCTGCCCGCTGTCGTGAACGTCCTGCTCGCCTGCGTGGCCGCCGCCCTCGCGATCGGCTTCGTGTTCGCCTGGCGACGCGAACGCCGCCTGCTGCGCCGGCGCGTGCTGCTCAGCGAGATCCTCGACCTCGCCGACGCGCTCGAACGCGAGCTGCTCGAATGCCGTGCTCGGCTGCGCGAGGTGCCTGCGCTCGCCGCGGCCGCGATGTCGCCCGCGGAGCAGCTGTCGGCGCGCGCGACGCTCGCCGCCGAACCGCAGGTGCAGGAGGCGCTGCGCGACCTGCTCGCGCACCGGCTCTGGCTCAAGCAGCACGCCGCGCACGCGAGCGATGCCGAACTCGCCGCCGCGCGCGATGCGCTCGACGCGACGCGCGGCACGCTCGCCCGCCAGCTCGAACGCCTCGCCGACGTGCGCGCCGACGTCGAGCAGACGCGCGCATCGATCGCCGCGCAGCCGACGGAAGTGCCGCATTGAGCCGGCTGCGCGACGTCGATCTCGTGCTCGGTTCGACCTCGCGCTACCGCCGCGACCTGCTCGCGCGGTTGACGCCGTCGTTCCGCGTGCACGCGCCCGCGGTTGACGAGACGCCGCGTGCAGGCGAAGCGCCCGCGGATCTCGCGCAGCGCCTCGCCGCGGCGAAAGCGCACGCCGTCGCGAGCGCCTGCCCTGGCTCGCTGGTGATCGGTAGCGACCAGGTGGCCGAACTCGACGGCCGCGCGCTCGGCAAGCCGGTGACGGTCGAGAACGCGCGCGCGCAATTGCGTGCCTGCTCCGGGCGCGCGGTCGAGTTCCATACCGCGGTCTGCCTCGTCGACGCGCGCAGCGAGGCGCCGCGCGTGCAGGCCGACAGCGACCTCACGCGGGTCGTCTTCCGCACGCTCGACGAGAGCGAGATCGAACGCTACGTCGACGCCGAGCGTCCGCTCGATTGCGCGGGCAGCTTCAAGGCGGAAGGCCTCGGCATCGCGCTGTTCGAACGCATCGAATGCATCGATCCGACGGCACTGGTCGGGCTGCCGCTGATCGCGCTCGCGCGCCTGCTGCGCGCGACCGGCATCGAGGTCCCGTAGGGCGGGCCGAGCCGCGAGTCGTACGGTTTTCGTGCCGCGAAGCGCGGGCAGGTCGAGCCGCGGAGTGCAGGTGGACCCGCGCGGCGTCGGGTCCCGTCGGCCCGTAGTGTCCATCGCCCGTCGATGCCGGCGGTGCGCGCATCGCGCGCCCGGCTCACGGGATCGCTTCCGCCTCGGGGGGTTCGCCGCGTGCGAGCAGCAGTACGAGGCGCCGGCGCGTGTCCGCGTCGAGATTGTCGGGCGCGAGCAGCACGCGGAAATGCGCGCGCGGCGCGCAGCGCCAGTCGAGCACGAGCAGCGCTCCGAGCTGGCGATGCGCGTGCAACACCGCCGCCTGTTCGCGGTCGTCGCGATCGACGAGCCGCCAACCCGATGCGCGCCTCACGATGCGCCGGAACGGCGGCCGGAGAAACCTTCGCAACCCGATCGCGCCGCCGCCGAGCGCGAGCAGCGACAGCAGGAGGCGCAGCCAGGGCGGCGCGCCGCTCGGCCACGGTGAGAGCGCAGCCGCAACGGTCAGCACGACCGCCGCAGCGGCGACGACCGCGGACGGCCGGTAGTCAAACGCGATCGAGGGCGCGGATCTCATCGACGATCGAGGCGTAGCGCGGCGCCGGCTCGAGATGACCGGCCAGCCAGTCCCACAGGTCGGGATCCGACTCGCCGAGCAGCGCGTCGAAGTCCGCGCGGCGCGCCTCGTCGGCGCCGGCGTAACGGCGCTCGAGCCACGCGCCGAGCAGGCGGTCGAGTTCGCGCGTACCGCGGCGTGCGCGCCAGCGCAGGCGACCGAGACGCGCGTCGACGTCGCTCATCGCCGTGCGACCGTGGCCGACTCGGCGCGGCGCTGGTAGAACGCGAGAATCGTGCGTGCCGCGTCGCCGACGAGCAGATCCGCCCATGCGCCCGCATACGCGTTGAAGTGGGTGCTGACGCGGTAACTCACGTGGATCGCGAGGCGCGTGCCGCCGCGTTCCGGCGTGAGCCGGTACGACGTATCGACGAGATCGAAATGGCGCCCGCCGACGAGCACGTGTTCGTCGAGCGCGGCGGGCGGGATGGAGTCGGCGGCGAACACGTAGCGCCAGCGGATGTAGCGGTTCTCGACCCAGTC
>DASTSE010000251.1:0-12360 GCA_035760865.1 Dokdonella sp. | reverse complement strand
GCGGCACGCGCAGCGCCTTCAACGCACCTGACTCGTCGAGCGAGCGCAGCAACGCGAGGCGCGCGGCGAACAGGAACAGCAGCCAGCGCGGCGGGGCCGCGTGCGGACGCAGCGCGGGCAGCGCCTTATTCCTCGCGCGTCACGCGCAGCACTTCCTCGGTCGAGGTGATGCCGGCGACACACTTGCGCCAGCCGTCCTCGAGGATCGAGGCCGAGCGTGTGCGCGCGTGGCGTTCGAGCTCGGCTTCGGACGCGCCTTCGTGCACGAGGCGGCGCAGCGTGTCGTCGAGCGCGACGAGTTCGTAGATCCCGGTTCGGCCCTTGTAGCCGCTCGCGCGGCCCTGCGCGGCGAGGTCGGCGCGCGGGCGGTACAGCGTGGCTTCGAGGTCCGCAGGCTTGCCGAACGCGGCGAGCTCGGCCGGCGTCGCGCGGTACGCCTCGCGCGTGGCGGGGTCGAGCACGCGCACGAGGCGCTGCGCGAGCACTCCGATCAGCGACGACGACAGCAGGAACGGTTCGACGCCCATGTCGCGCAGGCGCGTGACCGCGCCGATCGCCGAGTTCGTGTGCAAGGTCGACAGCACGAGGTGGCCGGTCAGCGATGCCTGCACCGCGACCTCGGCCGTCTCGAGGTCGCGGATCTCGCCGACCATGACGACGTCGGGGTCCTGGCGCAGGATCGCGCGCAGGCCGCGCGCGAACGTCATGTCGACGCGCGTGTTGACCTGCGTCTGGCCGACGCCGTCGATGTAGTACTCGATCGGGTCCTCGACCGTCATGATGTTGCGCGACGCGTCGTTGAGCTTGAGCAGCGCGCCGTACAGCGTCGTCGTCTTGCCCGAGCCGGTCGGGCCGGTCACGAGCAGGATGCCGTGCGGGCGTGCGATGAGGTCCTCGAGCTTCGCGCGCGCGGCGTCGTCCATGCCGAGCTGGGCGAGGTCGAGCTTGCCCGCCTGCTTGTCGAGCAGGCGCAGCACGACGCGCTCGCCGCGTCCCGCAGGGATCGTCGACACGCGCACGTCGACGGGCCGTCCCGCGATGCGCAGGCCGATGCGCCCGTCCTGCGGCAGGCGCCGTTCGGCGATATCGAGCTTGGCCATGACCTTGATGCGGCTGACCACCGCGCTCGCGATCGCCTTCTGCGGGCTCAGAACCTCGCGCAGCACGCCGTCGATGCGGAAGCGCACGACGAGGCGGTTCTCGTACGGCTCGATGTGAATGTCGGACGCGCCTTCCTTGACCGCTTCGGTCAGCAGCGCGTTGATGAGGCGGATGATCGGTGCGTCGTCGTCGCTTTCGAGCAGGTCCTCGGGCTCGGGCAGCTCGTCGGCGAGCGTGCGCAGGTCCATGCGCTCGTCGAGGTCGGACACCATCGCACGCGCGTCGTCGCCCTGCTCGTACAGATCGCGCAGCAGGCGCTCGAAGTCCTTCTCGGCGAACGTCGTGAAATTGAGCGGCGCGCGCAGGTGGCGGCGCAGCTCCGCGAGCGCGTCGTTGCGCACGCCCGCGCGGCACGCGACCTGCGCGGTGCCGTCGGTCCAGCCGGTCAGCGCGACGCCGTGCCGGCGCGCGTAGCCGAACGAAGGCCGTGCCGGGCGCGCCGCTTCGCTCACCGCGCGCGCTCCGCGGCCGGCTGCGGGTCGGCCACGCCGGGACGGCCGTCGAGGTTCGGGCTGGCGAGGAAGTCGTGCACCTCGGGCAGCATCGGGCGTTCCGAACGCGGCGTGATCGGCCAGTCCTGCTGGCGCATCTGCAACTGCTCGGTGCGCATGTAGTTGTACTTCTCGCTCGACACCGCCGCCTCGGTCGCCGCGTCGCGCAGGATCTTCGGGTGCAGGAACACCATGAGGTCCTTCTTGCTGCGGTCGTTGGTGCGGTAGCGGAACAGGTTGCCGAGCAGCGGGATGTCGCCGAGCGCGGGCACCTTCTGCACATTGTCCTTGGCCTGGTCGTCGATGAGGCCGCCGAGCACGAGCAGCGCGTCGTCCTTGACCAACACGCTGGTGGTGAGTTCGCGCTTGTTGGTGACGAGGTCGACCGCGCCGCTCACGCTCGGCGCGATCGAGGAGACTTCCTGGTGGATGTCCAGGCGCACCGATTCGCCTTCGTTGATCTGCGGCTTCACCTTGAGCACGAGGCCGACGTCCTTGCGCTCGATCGTCTGGAACGGATTGGTGATGCCCGCGTTGGTGGTGCCGGTCGCAGTCGCCTGCACCGCATTGGTCGAATACTGGCCGGTCAGGAACGGCACTTCCTGCGCGACCTTGATCTCCGCTTCCTGGTTGTCGAGCGTGAGCACGGACGGCGTGGAGAGGATGTTCGACTTGCCGTCGCCGCGCAGCGCGGTGACGAGCGCGCCGAGCTGGAAGATCGTGTTGCGCCCGATCGTGACCGTGCCGTCGATGTAGCCGAGGTTGAGGCCGTTGCCGACGCCGAGCGGGTTCTGCGCCGCGGCGATGATGTTGTTGCCGGGCGAGGTGCCGCTGAAGTTGGTACCGCCGACCACGTGCTGGCCGTCCTTGCCGAGCGGCATCTGCCACTGCACGCCGAGTTCGCTCGCGGTCTGGTCGGCGACTTCGGCGATGACCGCCTCGATCAGCACCTGGTTGCGGCGGATGTCGAGCTGGCGCACGACCTGGCTCAGCGAGCGGAAGATCGCCGGCGGCGCGCTGATGATCAGCGCGTTGGTTTCCGCGTGCGCCTGGATCGTCGCCGGCGACGCGCCCGCGGCGGAACCGCCGTCGCCCTTCGCCGCGGTCGGCGGCGCGATTCCCGTCAGCGTCGCGGCGACGCCCTGCAGGATCGGCACGAGATCCTTCGCGTTCGCGTAGTGCAGGTAGATCACCTGCGTGTCGCCACCGTTGTCGACCGGCGTGTCGAGGTGCGCGATCAGCGCGCGCATCTTCAGGCGGCCGTTCTTCGCGCCCGCGAGCAGGATCGAGTTCGTGCGCGTGTCGGCGAACACGCGCGCATTGTCGCCGTTCGCCTGCGCGCCCTTGTCGTCGCCGAGCATCGTCAGCGTGCGCGCGAGCTCGGCCGCGTTCGCGTGGCGCAGCGGGATCATCTCGACTTCGGCGTCGGACACCGTGTCGATGCGGCGGATGATGTCGGCGAGGCGCTGCACGTTGCCGGCGCGATCGGACACGACCAGCGAATTGGAGCTCGCGTGCGCGACGAGCTGGCCGCCCTGCGGCATCAGCGGCCGCAGGATCGGCACGAGTTCGGCCGCGGAGACGTGCTTGACCGGCACGATCTCGGTCACGAGTTCGTCGGCCGCGCGCGCGCCGAGGCCGTTGACGCCGGTCGAACCGTCCTGCTGCGCGACCGTCTCCGGCACGATCTTGATCATGCTGCCCGCAGGCACCGCGGCGAAGCCGTGCACGCGCAGCACCGACAGGAACACGTCGTAGATCTCGTCCGGCTTCATCGGCCGCGCCGACACGACCGTGACCTTGCCTTCCACGTTCGGGCCGATGATGAAGTTCTTGCCGGTGATCTCGCTGACCGTCGCGATGAGCGCCTGGATGTCCGCGTCCTTGAGGTTGAGCGTGTGGCGCCCGTCCGCGGTCGTGGTATGGCCCGGCGCCTGCGCGGCCGCAGCCGGCGCGGTCTGCGTGGTCTGCGCGGAAGCGGACAGCGCGGCGAGGACGCCGGCGATCGCGGGCACGAGGAATCGACGCATCACGTGGGGTTCCTTGTTGGGAGGCGCAGTGGGTTCACGCAGGGCATCATCGCAGTCCGACCGTGATCTCGGTCGGCTTGCCCGCACGCAGCACGGTCACGCGCACCGACGCCGCGTTGCCGAAGGTCGACATGATCTGCTGGCCGCGTTCGATCGAATCGACCGGCATGCCGTTGACCGCGGTGACGACGTCGCCCTGCTGGAACCCGAGCTGGTTGAGCAGGGCCGTGTCCGTGCCGGTCGACACCCGCACGCCGGCAAGATGCCCGTCGGCGAGCACGGGCACGACCTGCACGCGCTTGGCGAGTTCGGTCGGGTTCTGGCGCAGGCGCGCGACCTCGTCCTGCAGGTTCTTCGCGGCGCGCACGCTCTGCGCCGCGGCGTTCGCGGTCGATGCGCCGGCGCGCGCGGCGCCGCCGGTGGCGCCGCGCGGTGCGGGTGCGGCGCTGGTGTCGCGCGGCAGCGGCAGCGTCTCCTCGTGGCCGTCGCGCATGACGACGACGTGGTCGGCATAGACGCGCGCGAGCCGCACGCCCGCGCTCACTTCATCGCCGACGCGCCAGCTGCGCTCGCCCTTGCCCGCCTCCGCGATCACTGCGATGCCGGCCGCCGGATCGGCGTCGGCGAGCGTGCCGCGCAGGATCAGCGACGTCGTGCTCGGCCCGCTCGCGGGCAGCGGCGTATTGCCGAACAGATGCCACTGCGCGACGGAGCGCGTGCGCGCGCTGGCGTCCGCCGACGTGGCGGCCGGTGGCGGCGCCTGCACGCGTGCGTCGCCGCTCCCCGGCAGCAGCGCCCACACGAGGCGCACGAGCAGCCACGCGAACGCAGCCGCGAGCAGCGCGCAGCAGGCCATCGCCGCGAGTTCGGCGGCGCGGCTGCGGTCGTTGGCGAGACGGAACGAGGACATCGTACGAGGGCCCGGACGCTTCGGCGTGCAAGCGTAGCAAACGCGCTTCGTGGCCGGGTGGGGCGCCGCCCCGCTCGCGCGGCGACGGCTCCCCAGGGGAGGCGCCGCCGTGCCCGCTCAGCGCGCGGTGAACATGCGCATGATGCGGCGGAAGAAGCCCGGCTTCGGCGGATGCGACGATGCCGGCGCGGCGGCGGAAGCCGCCGCTGCCGCGTGCGGATGCGGCTTGCGCTCGACGATGCGCTGCGGCGCCGGGCCACTGCGCTCGCCGCGCGGAGCGGGCGCGCCGCGCTGGCCGTTCTGCGGCGTGGCCGCCGTCGTATCGGCGCCCTCGCGATGCTTGTTGCGACCGCGGCCGCCGCGGCGGCGGCGCTTGCGCGGCGCCTCGCCGTCGAGGGTGGTGGCGCCGGCAGGTGTCGCGGGCGCGCCATTCGCCGGCGCGGCAGCGACTTTCGCCGGCGCCGCCGTGGACGCGGCGGACGCGGCGGCCGCCGGCGCGGCGGCTGGCCTCGCGGCGCCGCGTTCGCGTCGGCCGCGTCCGGCGTCGCCGCGCTCGCCCGTTCGTTCGCGCGATCCGCTGCGCTCGCGCGGGCCGCGCGCAGGCTTGCCGCTCTTCGGCGGCGCGCCCGCGGTGTTGCGCGCGTCGTCGGCCGCCTCGTCCTCGGCGCTCAGCGCGGGCGCACCGGCCGCGCGCGGACGCGGCGGCGGCACGATGAGGAGGTCCGGCGTGATCGGCGCGGTGGGGATCTTCTGCTCGATGTAGCTTTCGATCTCCGGCAACGTCATCGCGTACAGGTCGCACGCGAAGCTGATCGCGTCGCCTTCGGCGCCGAGGCGCGCGGTGCGGCCGATGCGGTGCACGTAATCCTCCGCGTCCTGCGGCAGGTCGTAGTTGAACACGTGCGAGACGGCAGGGATGTGCAGGCCGCGCGCGGCGACGTCGGTCGCGACGAGGATCTCGATCTCGCCCTTCTGGAACTTCGCGAGCAGCCGCTCGCGCTTGGCCTGCGGCACGTCGCCGGACAGCGTCACGACCGTGAAGCCGTGCCGCTCGAGCGCACGCGTAACCTTTTCCGCGGCGATCTTCGTGTTGACGAACACGATGCTGCGCTGCGCGTCGATGCGCGACAGCAGGCTGATCAGCAGCGGCTGCTTCTCTTCCTTGGCCGGGAAGTAGACGAGCTGGCGCACGCGGTCGGCGGTGACGTTGTCGGCCTCGACGGTGAGCTTCTCCGGCTCGTTCATGTGGTCGTAGGCGAGCTCCAGCACGCGGTGGCTCAGCGTCGCCGAGAACAGCATGCTCTGGCGCTGCTCGCGCGGCGGCATGCGGCGGAACAGGAAGCGGATGTCCTTGATGAAGCCGAGGTCGAACATGCGGTCGGCCTCGTCGAGCACGACCGCCTCGATCGCGTTGAACGAGAACACGTGCTGCTTGAGGTAGTCGATGAGGCGACCCGGCGTCGCGATGATGAGGTCGCAGCCGGCCTTGAGCAGGTCGCGCTGCTTGTCGTAGTCGACGCCGCCGTAGATGAGCGCCGAGCGCAGGCCGGTATCGCGGCCGATGTTGCGGAAGTCCTTGTCGATCTGGATCGCGAGCTCGCGCGTCGGCGCGATGATGATCGCGCGCGGATCGGTCAGCTTGCGGTCGGCGACCGCGGGCCGGGTCAGGAGCCGGTTGAGCACGGCGACGAGGAACGCGCCGGTCTTGCCGGTGCCGGTCTGCGCCTGGCCGGCGACGTCGCGCCCGGCGAGCGCGAGCGGCAGGGTCAGCGCCTGGATCGGCGTGCAGCGCGTGAAGCCGGAGGCATGCAGGCCGGACAGCAGGGTCGGATGGAGGTCGAAGCTTTCGAAGGTGATGTCGGTTATCGGGTGCTGGGACATGTGTGGGTCACTAGGGTGGCGATGAGGCGCCCCCTGCGATTCCCGCACCCTGGGGGCGCGATGGATCCTGCTGGAGCGCCGGCTGGACGCGGCGCGCGGGCGGCCGGATGGCGGCGTGGCCCGCTCTTGCAAAGGCGCGGCGGCGTCCCCAACTTGCGCCAGTCGACTGTTTGGGCTCAAATGGGCCGTGCTTCCGCACCCCCTTCGCAAGCCCCGTCTGCACCGACGCAACCGCGTGAGTGTAGCGGAACCCCGCCCGACGCGCGCGGTCGCCCCCAATCCCTTGTTTTCCGGAGTAATCCCGTGAGCGAACACATTGCGCACGTGAGCGATGACCAGTTCGAGGACCAGGTCCTCAAGTCCAGCGAGCCCGTGCTCGTCGATTTCTGGGCCGAATGGTGCGGTCCGTGCAAGATGATCGCGCCGATCCTCGACGACCTCGCCCAGAGTTACCAGGGCAAGCTCAAGGTCGCCAAGATCAACATCGACCACAATCAGAAGACCCCGCGCAACTACAACGTGCGCGGCATCCCGACCCTCATGATCTTCCGCGACGGCAAGGTGCAGGCGACTCAGATCGGCGCCGTGAGCAAGACCCAGCTCGCGCAGATCATCGACAAGGCGATCGCCTGAAAAGAGCGGGGGCCGAGGGCCAAGGACCGAGGGCTGGATCGAGCAGGAGCGCGCGCACTGCCCGGGTTCTTCAGCCCTCCGCCCCAGCCGCCGGCCCTGCTTCCACCTAGACGCCCGCAAATCGCGGTGCTAACGTAAACACAGCGCCCGGAGCCCACGCTGCTCCGCCCGCTTCTCCTTTCGATCTCCTCAATCCCTCCCAGTTTGCAACGGCGCCCAGCGAGGATTGCCCGTGTCCGAAAACGAAACGAACGATAGCGGCCCAGGCGCCGCGGCCGAAGGCCGTCCCGAGCCCCGGCAGCGCGGCCCGCGTGGGCAACAGCCACCGCAGCAACAGGATGCAGCGCCGGCGAACGCCGAAGCGCGCAACCCGAACGCCGATTCGCCCGGCGGCGACGGCGGCGAAGGCAACCCGAACGCCACGGGCGGCGGCCAGAACCCCGGCGGCCAGCAGCAGAACCAGGGTGGCCAGGGCGGTCGCCGCGGCCGGCGCGACCGGCGCAATCGCCACGGCGGCGGCGGTGGCGGCGGCAACGGTCCGCAGAACAGCCGCAGCGGCATGTACGACGACGAGGAGTTCGACGAGTCGAAGAACGGCGGCGGCAACGGCCCGCTGATCGACCTCAACGAACTCAAGCGCAAGACCGCGTCCGAGCTGCTCGCGCTTGCCGAGACGCTCGGCATCCAGGAAGGCGTCGCGCGCGCGCGCAAGCAGGACATCGTGTTCCTCGTGCTCAAGGCGCATGCGCGCGCGGGCGGCGGCATCTACGGCGAAGGCGTGCTCGAGATCCTGCAGGACGGCTTCGGCTTCCTGCGCGGCTTCGACGCGAGCTACCTCGCCGGCCCCGACGACATCTACGTCAGCCCGAGCCAGATCCGCCGCTTCAACCTGCGCACCGGCGACTACATCACCGGCCGCATCCGCCCGCCGAAGGAAGGCGAGCGGTACTTCGCGCTGCTCAAGGTCGACCACATCAACGGCGAGCCGCCGGAAGCGTCGAAGAACAAGGTCCTGTTCGAGAACCTCACGCCGCTGTTCCCGCGCAAGGCGTTCCACCTCGAGCGCGGCAACGGATCGTCGGAGGACATCACCGGCCGCATCCTCGACCTCGTCGCGCCGATCGGCAAGGGCCAGCGCGGCCTCATCGTGAGCCAGCCGAAAGCGGGCAAGACGATGATGCTGCAGAACGTCGCGCAGGCGATCGTGCACAACCATCCGGAAGCGCACCTGATCATCCTGCTCATCGACGAGCGCCCGGAAGAAGTGACCGAGATGCAGCGCGGCGTGCGCGCCGAGATCGTCGCCTCGACGTTCGACGAGCCCGCCGTGCGCCACGTGCAGGTCGCCGAGATAGTGATCGAGCGCGCCAAGCGCCTGGTCGAGCACAAGAAGGACGTCGTCATCCTGCTCGACTCGATCACCCGCCTCGCGCGCGCCTACAACACGGTCGTGCCGTCGTCGGGCAAGGTGCTCACCGGCGGCGTCGACGCCAACGCGCTGCAGCGCCCGAAGCGCTTCTTCGGCGCCGCGCGCAACGTCGAGGAAGGCGGCTCGCTGACGATCATCGCGACCGCGCTGATCGACACCGGCTCGAAGATGGACGAGGTCATCTACGAAGAGTTCAAGGGCACCGGCAACATGGAAGTGCACCTGAACCGCCGCATCGCCGAGAAGCGCGTCTACCCCGCGATCGACATCAACCGCTCCGGCACGCGCCGCGAGGAACTGCTGATCGACCCGGACCAGCTGCAGAAGATCTGGATCCTGCGCAAGCTGCTGCATCCGATGGACGAGCTCGCCGCGATGGAATTCATGCTCGACAAGATGAAGAACACGAAGACCAACGACGAGTTCTTCGGCGCGATGAAGCGCGGCTGACGCAGCCCGCAGTCTTCTGCGAACAAGAAGAGGCCGGCGCAATGCCGGCCTTTTTTTCACCGAATCCTTGCCTCACGAACCGGCGAACTGTTTCGCGAACCGCTCGGTGAACCCCGCGCCCTGCTCGTAATTGGCGATTTCCATCGCCCACTCCAGGTCTTTCCAGTCCGCGCTATAACCCGGTCCGTCTGCGGCCAGCACGCAAAGGCCCGTTCGGCGTTCCCCCCATATCGCCCATTTCGCTGCAGGCGAAGTCCACGCGACGACTGAGGAGTTCACGAACATGGAATCGGCCGCGCTCTCGGGTGGAGACGTTTCGAGGGTGCGCCAGTACTCTTTACCTGTTAGGGACGTGGGCACGACGCACCAGTTGTAGTAGCCGAAGTGGGCCTTGTAGTAAGCGACGGGGTCCGGGTCGAGGACCGCCACGAGGATCGAATCATCACCCGATCGGGTCGCGAAGGCACACAGCGACGCCCAGGCGCCCGGCCCCAATAGCCAATCGAACTCCTCGAACCTCCAATGCCCGAGATGGCTGCGGAAGGGAGAGTCCGGGAGCTCGCGCTTCGGATCGATCACCGAGTTCAGTAATGCATTGAGCTTCGCGAATTCGTGATCAGCGACAATGTGGACGGACGACCCTTTCAAGGCTTCTCCTCCTGCCCGAGCCCGATTTTCAAATCCGGCGTATCACTACCAGCCTTTGGATATCCGCCGCTCGATCTCGAATTGTTCGCGTCTGCGCTGCCTATGCTCCTCTTGAGGCGGGCTACGCTCTCCTTGTAGTCACCGACGAATTTCCGACACTTGCTGTCGAGCAACTTGTCGAGAATGTGCGCGGCCTTGACGCGATCCCCCACCGCGCGCAAGAGCAATTCAGCATAGTGCCAATGCGCTTCGCAATTCCCCTGCTCCGAAGACTGCCTCATCCAGAAGTCACCGTCGCGAAGATTGTTCTCGGCGAGGTAGTGGGCAGCAACCTCGAGCGACGCGGTCGAATCTCCACGCGTCGCCCTCGCCTTCATGGCAGCCAGCTCCTGCTGGGCAAGGACATGATCGAACTCGTTCGCCAATACGGGCGAAGTGCAGAGGGCAGCGAAGAGGATGTTGATGAGCGGATCGATCCGCGTCGCATAGGTCGCGCTTTCATCTCACGGCTCCGCCGATTCGGAACAACGATCTGCCACTCGCCAATTGATCAGGATCCGGGCCGACTCCTCCGGGGGCATGTGCCCGCGCGGATCATCCAATCATCATGTCACATCCGCAAAGAGCCATTCGCGACGATGCGGCCTCGGCATTGCGCCGGAGCGGTCACGTTCGCGGGAAACTCCAAACAGCCGTCATCCCCGCGAAAGCGGGGATCCATCCTGCTTCGAGCCATTGAGGCCAAAGAAGAATGGATTCCCGCTTGCGCGGGAATGACGACGCTTTGGACGTGTCGGGAGATTCCCTGGCGCGCGGCGCTCAGTCCACGCTGCCGAGGTCGTCCGTCTCGACGCGCCAACCGTTCGCGTCCTTCGCCATCAGCACGCGTCCGGCGCGCTTGATGTCGTCGCGGTCGACGCCCTCGACGCGCAGCACCGCGTGGTCGCCGCGCTGCATCGCGGAGAGGATCTTCACCGACACCGGCTTGCCGTCGCGCAGGTCCTTGAGGCCCTGCTTGGCCTGCTGCTCGTCGTCCTCGGGCAACTGCCAGCGACCCGATTCGCCGAGCATCCGGCGCAACGCGGGCAGGTCGCCCTTCGCGAGCGCGGCAAGGTACGCCGAATACGCGCGGCCGGGTTCGCCGCCGTCGGCGCCGAGCTTCGTGCCCGGGCTCGGCGCGGTCACGTCGGCGGCGAACGGCATGTCGAAGTCGTAGGTCTTGCCGAAGAAGTCGTCGGGCTTGGTCATCGCCCAGCGGCCCTCGATCCTTGCCGGCGTGCGCTTGCCGAGCGTGAATTCTCCCGAACCGGACATGTTGAACGATTCGCTCGGGCCCTCGTGCGAGAAGTACAGGCCGCATTCCTTGCCTTCGGGCGTGACGCAGATGCGCACGTAGCCGCCCGGCTTGTTGCCCATCTGCTGGTTGACCTCGCTGCCGGGATCGAACGCGTCGGCGACCTTCTGCGCATCGAGCGGTTCCGTGGTCAGGAACACATAGGTCTGGGCCGGACCGCTGCGTTCCTCGTGCGCGAACGCGTATGCGTGCGTCGTCTCCATGCGGATCTTGTCGTAGCGGAAGTAAGGCTTGGCTGCGCCGGCGGCGGACGCACCCGCGCTCGCGCCGGACGCGGCGAGCAGCAGGGAAAGGGAAATCAGGCGGACGTTCATGCTGGTGCTCCCCGGCGCCGCGGGACGGGCGCCCGATCCTATCTAACGTAAAAACGGCGGCCCATCGACCCGCCCGCCGCGACGGACGAGGTCGCCCCCCCCTTTGCGCGCCCGGGCGTGGCGGCGGCTAGGGGCTGCGACGCGTCGGCACCCAGCGCGCGAGCGCCTCGCGCGTGCGCTCGCGGCCGAGCGCGATGAGCTCCTCGGCGCGCTGGAACTCGTAGAACGCGCACGCGTTGCGCGGGATCGTGATGAGCAGGTCGGGCGGCTGCGATGCGAGCTTGAGGCGGGTGATCGTTTCCTGCACGACATCGAGCGAACGCGCGAACAGTTCGAGCGTTCCGGGCTCGCGCTCGACCGGGCGCGGTTCACGCTTGCCGATGATCGACTCGACGAACTCGCCGATGCGGCGGCGGTAGGTGAGGTCGATCGGCGCCGGCTTGTCTCCGCCCGGCTGCATCTCCGGCGTCGCCTGCCCGGCCGCGCCGCGATCGGCTTCCACGGCCGGCGACGCGCCGGGACGCGTCGCCGGCAGCGGTTCGGACGGCGCGTTCACGTCGACTGCGATCGTCGCATCGGTCGCATCGCGCAGGGTCGGCGACACCGGCAACGGATTGAGCAGGCCGCCGTCGACGAGCAGGCGGCCCTGGTAGCGGTGCGGCCGGAAGATGGTCGGGATCGCGATCGAGGCACGGATGGCGTCGAACAGCGGCCCGCGCGAGAACCAGACTTCGCGCTGCACGTCGAGGTCGACGGCGACCGCGGTGTACGGGATCGGCAAGTCCTCGATCTCGGCGTCGCCGATGAGCTCGCGCAGCACGCCGATGATGCGATCGCCCTTGATGAAGCCGCCGCCGAACAGCGTCCAGTCGAGCAGGCGCAGCACGTCGAGGCGCTGCAGCGGGCGCACCCATTCGCTGAACACGCCGAGCTTGCCGGTCGCGTAGATGCCGCCGACGAGCGCGCCCATCGAACTGCCCGCGATCGATCGGATCGAAAAGCCCTGCGCTTCGAGCTCCTCGATGACGCCGATGTGCGCGTAGCCGCGCGCGCCGCCCG
>DASTSE010000250.1:0-11467 GCA_035760865.1 Dokdonella sp. | reverse complement strand
CTCTTGCCCGACTGCGAGATCGCGAGGAACAGCGCGCCGTCGAGTTCGGGTCGCGCGGCGTAGATCGACTGCACCGACGGCGCGGCCGACGCCGTCGTCACGCCGAGGCGCGTCTCGATGAGGTACTTGGCGAACGTCGCGGCGTTGTCGGAGCTGCCGCGCGCGCCGGTCGCGACGAAGCGCGGACGCTCGCGCCGCAACGTCGCGGCGAGCTCGCCGATCGCCGCGCGGTTCGCTTCGAGCTGGCGCGCGATCGCCGTCGGCGACTCGCGCACTTCGCGGTACATGAGCGTCGCTTCGGCGGACAGGGGCCGGTCGGTCATGGTGTCCTCGGGTGCGGCGCTCACGGCGTGGTCGTGCGCACGCGCGCGGTCGAATCGCGGATCACGAGCTGCGGGCTGAAGCCGCGATTGACGTGGATGACGCCGCTGCCGGCCGGCTTGAGTTCGGCGATCAGCCGCAGCGCCGCGTGGCGCGCGATGTCCTCGGTTGCCTGCTTCGCGGTCGTCAGCGCGGGCCACGACTGGCGCGAGAACGGGCTGTCCTCGAAGCCGGCGATCGACAGCTCGTACGGGACGTCGATGCCGTTCGCCTTCGCCGCGGCGAGCACGCCCGCGGCAATCTCGTCGTTGGAACCGAAGATCGCGGTCGGCGGCTCGCGCAACGCGAACAGGCGCCGCGCGCCGCGGAAGCCGTCGTCGAACGAGTAGTCGCCCGGGATCACGAGCTTCTTGTCGAGCGGGATGCCGTAGTCCTTCAGTGCCGCCTCGTAGCCCTTGAAGCGCTCCGGGCTCGAACGATGCTCGGCGCCGCCCCAGAGGAAGCCGATGCGCTGGTGACCGAGCTGGATCAGGTGCTCGGTGATGTCGTAGGCGGCGTCGCGATCGTCGACGTAGACGCACGGATAGCCGTCGTTCGGATCTTCGGCCGCGGAGATGATGCGCACGAAGCGGATGCCGTGCTCGGCGAGGTAACGGATGAGTTCCATGCGCTCGGACATCGGCGGCGCGAGCACGAGGCCGGCGAGCCGCGCGTGCGCGACGAGCTCGCGCAGCTCGTCGGCGAGGTCGGGCGCGTTCGAGTCGCACGGATGGATCTGCAGCCCGAAGTCCTGGTCGCGGCACGCCGCGAGCACGCCGTTCTGCACGCTGATCACGTAGTACGGGTTCGGGTTGTCGTAGACGAGGCCGAGCGCGTGCGAGGTCGCGCCGCGCAGGTTGCGCGCGGCCTGGTCGGGCGCGTAGTCGAGTTCGTCGATCGCGCGCTGCACGCGCTCGCGGGTGTCGCCACGCACCGACGCCTCGCCGTTGATCACGCGCGACACGGTCTTCAGCGACACGCCCGCCTGCCGCGCGACGTCCTTGATGGTGGGACGGCTCACATCCGGTCTCCTGCGCCCGTGAGGGTGCATCGTAGTGGAGACGTGCGCGCGGAACGAGCGTCCATCGTCAATGCGTAGCCCGGCCGACGCGGTGGCCGAGCACCGCGTAGTAGAGGATGTACAGGTAGCACGGGATCATGATCGCCGCGAACGCGGACTGGAAGTCGTGGTGCTCGCGCAGGATCGCGAACGTCTGCGGGATCAGCGCGCCGCCGGCGATGCCCATGATGAGCAGCGCGGAACCGATCTCGGTCAGGCGCCCGAGCCCCCTGATCGCGAGCGGGAAGATCGCCGGCCACATCATCGCATTGGCGAAGCCGAGTGCGGCGACGAAACCGACCGAGACGTAACCGCCGGTCGCGTACGCGCACAGCGAGAACGCGACGCCGAGCATCGCCGAAGCCGCGAGGTAGCGTTGCTGCGAGACGAAGCGCGGGATCAGCACGAGGCCGCAGACGTAGCCGACGAGCATCGCGAACAGGGTGAACGACGTGAACAGCTTGGTCGAGTCGGGCGGCAGCCCGAAGCCGCGGCCGTAGGTGCCGATTGCGTCGCCGGCCATGACTTCGACGCCGACGTAGACGAACAGGCACAGCACGCCGAGCCACAGGTGCGGATACGCAGCGAGGCCTTCGCGCCGCGTGCGCGCGCC
The DNA here is from genome assembly GCA_035760865.1 of Dokdonella sp. Lineage (GTDB taxonomy): Bacteria > Pseudomonadota > Gammaproteobacteria > Xanthomonadales > Rhodanobacteraceae > Dokdonella_A. The sequence continues at coordinate 9,434 of DASTSE010000250.1, read as the reverse complement.
GGCCGAGTTCGCTTCGGACGATCGCACTTCGGGCAACGGCGAGCGCACGATCCAGACGCCGAGCGCGGCGAGCACGACCGCCATGCCGAGATAGGGCAAGTGCACGCGCGCGGCGAATGCGGCGAGCAGGGCGCTGCGCGTGGCCGGGTCGGCGGCCTGGACCTGCGCCTTGAGGTCGCCGAGGCCGTGCAGGACGAGTGCGCCGAGCGCGAACGGCGCGAGGATGCCGGCGACTTTGTTGCAGATGCCCATGAACGCGATGCGCTGCGCCGCGCTCTCGATCGGGCCGAGGATGCTGATATAGGGGTTCGCCGCGGTCTGCAGCAGCGCAAGGCCGGCGCCGATCACGAACAACCCGCCGAGCGCGCCCGGGTACCAGCGTTGCACCGCGAACTGGCCGAACGCGAGCGCGCCGAGCGCCATCACGAACAGGCCGATCGCCATGCCGCGCTTCATGCCGGTGCGGCGCAGGATCGCCGCCGACGGCAGCGCAAGGAAGAAATACGACAGGTAGAACGCCATCAGCACGAGGAACGCATTCACCGTGTCGAGCTCGAAGGCGAGTTCGACGAACTGGATCAGCGGCCCGTTCATCCAGGTCACGAAGCCGAAGATGAAGAACAGCAGGCCGATGACGAGCATCGGCGCATGCCGGCCCGGTGCGGACGTGATCGCGGCGGTCGCAGCCATGGATTCTCCTCTCGCCTGACCCGGCACGGTCCTGGCGTATTAACGTTGTCATCCGCTTGACCGCCGCCTTCGCGCGCACGGCACGTAGCGAATTTCACCGCAGATTATCGAAATGACAGGCCCACGGCCCATGACATGAATACTAGCCCCGACGGGTTCCGTGATCATTTTGCAGTGCAAGTTGACAACGTTGTCAAGCGCGCCGAGACTGCCGCCCGACCAAAGCGGCCGGGCCATCGCGGGATGGGCGGGGCGCGAGCCAGTTCCGGGGAATAGGGTGAAAGAAAACCGCTACCGCATCGCTTCGCGTGTCGCCGCCGCGCCGCTGATCGCGGCCGACGTCGGCGGTACGCATGCGCGAGTCGCATCGATCGTGCCGGTCATGGACGAGCGCGGCAGCGCGTTCGCGATCGCCGACTACTGCAAGTACGCCTGCGCGGATTACCCGAGCCTCGCCGCGATCATCGAAGCATTTCGCGCAACCCGCGTGCAGGCTCCGGTGTCCGCAGCCGCGCTCGCGATCGCGGGCTTCGTCGTCGACGACGCCGTCGTCAACGTGAACCTGCCGTGGCCGGTGTCGATCTCCGGCTTGCGGGCCCGCCTCGGTCTCGAGGAACTCGCGGTCGTCAACGACTTCAAGGCGATCGCCTACGCGGTCGGCCATGTCGACGACGCGAGCGCGCTGCTGCTCGGTGGCCCGGCCGAACACCGGCCCGGGCCGATGCTCGTGGTCGGGCCGGGCACGGGCCTCGGCGGCGCCGTGCACATCGCGCGGGAAGGACGGCCGGTGATCCTCGCCACCGAAGTCGGACAGGCCATGCTTGCGGCGACCACCGACCTCGAGTTCGACGTGCTGCGCGAACTGCGCAAGCGCAGCGCGCGCGTGCTCATCGAGCACGTGCTGTCGGGCACGGGGCTGACCAATCTCCATGCGGCATTGCGCGCGCTGCGCGGCGCGCCGTCGCTCGTGCAGACGCCGGCGCAGATCAGCGCCGCCGCGCTCGCCGGCGACGACGCGCTCGCGTCCGAGACGGTCGAGGTGTTCTGCGGCTGGTTCGGCAGCGTGCTCGGCGATCTCGCGCTGCTGTACGGCGCGCAAGGCGGCATCTACCTCGCCGGCGGCGTGCTGCCGCAGATGAAGGAACTGCTCGTGCGCAGTCGCTTCATCGAGCGCTTCCTCGACAAGGGCGCGATGCGCGAAGCGCTCGCGCGCACCTCGATACGACTGGTCGACCACGCGCAGCTCGGCGTCATCGGCGCCGCGAGCTGGTACTTCGACCGCGACGACGGCGAGCGCGGCGCGACGAGCGCGGCGACCGCGCACCGAACTGGGACGAAAGCGACGACGGACTGACACGAGCCGGCGAGCGGCGCGCAGCGAACGCGTCGCGGACCACACCACTGGAGGAGGGGTTCACCGTGAAGAGCAGGACCTATCGAAAGACGTTGCTGTCGGCGAGCATCCTCGCCGCATTCGCGTTCGCCGCCGCGGCGCACGCGGCCGAATCGGCGGCCGCCGACGCGCCGGGCGACGGCGCCGCGCCCGACGACACGCGCGCGCAGGAGATGGATGCGATCGTCGTGCACGGCATCCGCGAGAGCCTCAAGGCATCGCTCGACACCAAGCGCGACGCCAACGCGATCGTCGATGCGATCACCGCCGAGGACATCGGCAAGTTCCCCAACACGAACGTCGCCGAGGCGATGGTGATGATCCCCGGCGTCACGCTCGATCGCCGCTTCGGCCAGGGCGAGCGCGTCAGCATCGACGGCACCGACCCGAGCCTCAACCTGTCCTTCATCGACGGCCATCCCGTCGCGCAGGCGATCTGGCTGTACGGCGAGCAACCGAACCGCGGCTTCGACTACACGCTGCTCGCGCCGGAAATCCTCGGCCGCCTCGAGGTGTACAAGTCGTCCGAGGCGCGCCTGCCCGAAGGCAGCCTCGGCGGCACGGTCATGATGCACACGCGCCTGCCGCTCGACCTCGACGCGAACTCGATCGCGGGTTCGATCGGCTACAACTACAACGACCAAGCCGAGGACGGCAAGCCGAACGCGTCGGTCCTGTACAGCTGGAAGAACGACGAAAGCACGTTCGGCTTCAACATCGCCGCGCAGCACTACGAAGAGAAGGTCGATCGCCAGGGCATCGAGATCTTCGGCTACCACCCGGTATCCGAGTACGCGGCGAACAGCGAGGCGATCGCTGCGCAGGTCGCGAGCGGCGCGCTCGACGCCAACGCGCTCGTTCCCGACGAGATCAACGCGGCGTACTTCCAGCAGACGCGCAAGCGCAACAGCGCGATCGTCAACCTGCAGTTCAAGCCGAACGAGCAGTTCGACGCGACGCTGAGCGGGCTCTACATCAAGGAGAGCTTCGACAACTACAACCAGTCGGTCTACAACTTCCTGCACTGGAACGCGGCCACGATGGGCGCGGTCGACAGCTTCACGCAGGGCGACCATGGCCTGGTCACGGGCGGCCATTCCGCCGGCGAGGGCGCGGGCATCATCTACGACAACCAGTTGCGTTCGTCCGAGGTCACGACCAAGGGCGTCGACCTGCGCGGCGCCTGGCACGGCGAAGGCTGGAAGCTCGCGGGCCAGGTCGGCACGACCAAGTCGGACAATCCGAAGATCAGCCAGTACCTGCTCGAGCCGGTCTACTTCGGCGGCTTCAGCTGGGACGATCGCCACGGTTACTCGTTCGACGACCCTGCCGCAGGCCGCGATCCGGCCAACTGGGGCGGCGGCTGGCTCGGCAACAACGGCGTGTTCATGGCGCATGCGAAGGACCGCTATGGCCAGCTCGATTTCAGCAAGGACTTCAGCGGCGGCTGGATCAATCGCCTGCTCGTCGGCGTGCGCTACGCCAAGCACGACGAGGACTACGGCCTCAATGTCTACGGCGGCGTCACCCCGGGCACGCTCGCGGACGTGGGCACGATCGACCCGACCGACATCCTCGGCGGCTTCTCCGGTTTTTCGGCGGACCACGCGCACCATATCCAGGTCGGCGAACGCAACATCCTGAACTGGATCCGCGGCAGCCAGCTCGACTTCGCGCATCCGGACCCGGGCAGCTACCTCAACAACACCTGGGCGCTGACGCAGAAGAACTCGGCCGCGTACGCGCAGCTCGAGTTCGGCAGCGATGCGTGGCGCGGCAACGTCGGCGTGCGCTACGTGCACACCGAGCAGGAAGGCTCCGGCTACAACCTGCCCGGAAGCGTGGCGCCGGTGCTGCCCGCGCTGCCGGGTTGGTACCAGACCAAGACGTCGTCGATCAACAACTGGCTGCCCTCGTTCAACATCGCGTTCGATGCCGCGCCCGACGTCGTGCTGCGCGTGTCCGGTGCGGAAGTGATCGCGTGGGCGCCGTACAACCAGATGGTCAACAACACCTTCCTCAACGACACCGTGCTCACCGGCAGCGGCGGCAATGCCGACCTCGAGCCGTACAAGTCGGTGAACTTCAACCTGTCGGCGGAATGGTACTTCGCCGAGCAATCGGTGATCGCGGGCTCGATCTTCTTCAAGCACGTGCTCAACTACATCGACACGGTGCCGTCGACCGAGCGGCACTACAACTCGATCCGCGACACCGACCCGACGCAGTGGGATTCGCTCGTGGGCAGCCATGGCTGCACCGCCGACGGCTTCTGCGACTACAGCGTCTCGCGTCCGCGCAACGCGGGCACGGCGAAGATCAAGGGCTTCACGCTCACGTACCAGCAGGCGTTCGGCAGCACCGGCTTCGGCATGGTCGCCAACTACACATACGCCGACGGCGAGACGAGCCAGGGTACGCCGATGCCGTACCAGTCCGAGAACTCGATCAGCGTCGGACCGTACTACGAGAACGGCCCGTTCAGCGCGCGCGTGAACTACAACTGGCGCGACCATTACCTCGCCGGTGGCTACGTCGCCGGCGCGCCGCCTGCGGTCGTCGACGACTACGCCGACCTCGGGCTCAGCCTCGGCTGGAAGTTCAACCAGAACTTCATGGTCACGTTCGACGCGATGAACCTGCTCGACGAGAAGTATCACCAGTACGCGGTCGGCAACGAGGACCAGTTGTTCGGCGAATACACGACGGGCCGCCGCTACATGGCGAACCTGCGCTTCAATTTCTGACGACTCCAACGTGCGACGTTCGCGGGCCGGCCAACCCGGCCCGTCTTTTTTTGCGTAGGGTCGACTTTCGGACGGAGATTCGCATGCGTCGATGGTCCCTGCTGGCCTGGCTGTTCGTCGCTGGATGCAGCACGGACCCGCCGTCCTCGCGGTCGCCCGCGTCGTTGCCGCCGTTGCTGCCATGGCCGGCGCACGTCGAGACCGGGCGCGGCCACTTCGTGCTGCGCGACGGCGCGCGGCTCGACGTCACCGGCGGCGGCGAGGCACTCTCGATAGCGCGTGGATTCTCCGCGCGCCTCGCACGCGATCGCGGCCTCACGACCGAGGTCGCCGCGGGATCCGTCGCGCGCGATGCGGCGATCGTGTTCGCACTGCGCCCAGACGATGCGTCGGTGCCCGCGGGCGAAGGCTATCGACTCGTCGTGGACGGGGCGCGCGTCGACCTCGTCGCGCGCGAAGCGCGCGGCCTGTTCCGCGGCGCCACGACGTTGTGGCAGTGGCTCACGCCGGAGATGGCCCCGGCGCAGTCGATCGACGTGCCTGCCGTGCGCATCGAGGATCGTCCACGCTTCGCCTGGCGCGGCGCGATGCTCGACTCCGCGCGCCACTTCCAGCCGCCCGCGTTCGTCAAGCGCTTCATCGACGAACTCGCGGCGCTCAAGCTCGACACGCTGCACTGGCACCTCACCGACGACCAGGGTTGGCGCATCGAGATCAAGCGCCACCCGCGCCTCACCGCGATCGGCGCGTGGCGTCGGCCGGCCGGCGCCGCGGGCACCGACGCGAACGGGATGCCGGTGCGTTACGGCGGCTACTACACGCAGGACGAAATCCGCGACATCGTGCGTTACGCCGCCGAACGCTACGTGACGATCGTGCCCGAGATCGACATGCCTGGGCACATGCAGGCCGCGATCGCCGCATACCCCGAACTCGGCGCGTCGGCGGACGAGCCGGTCGTTTCGCCGGACTGGGGCGTGCACGGCCATCTCGTCAATGTCGACGAGTCGACGATCGCGTTCATGCAGGACGTGCTCGACGAGGTGATCGACCTGTTTCCGTCGCCGTACATCCACGTGGGTGGCGACGAGGCGGTGAAGGACCAGTGGAAGGCGTCGCCGCGCGTGCAGGCGCGCATGCGCGAGCTCGGCCTCGCCGACGAGGACGCGCTGCAGGGCTGGTTCATCGCGCGCATGCAGCGGCACCTCGCCGCGCGCGGCCGCCGGCTGATCGGGTGGGACGAGATCCTCGAAGGCGGCTTGCCCGCCGACGCCGCGGTGATGTCGTGGCGCGGCACGAAGGGCGGCATCGACGCCGCGAAGGCGGGCCACCCGGTCGTCATGGCGCCGTCGCCCGATCTCTATTTCGACCATCTGCAGAGCGACGCCGCCGACGAGCCGTCCGGCCGGCCCGACCTGCGCACGCTCGCCGACGTCTACGCGTTCGACCCGACCGCCGGCATGGACGCGGCCGCGGCTGTACACGTGCTCGGCGCGCAGGCGAACTTGTGGACCGAGCACATGCGCACGACCGCGATGGTCGAGCACGCGGCGTTCCCGCGCCTCGCTGCGCTCGCGGAAGGGCTGTGGTCGCCGCGCGAGGCGCACGACGGTCCCCGGTTCGTCGCGCGCCTCGTGTCGCAGATGGAACGCTGGCGCGCGCACGGCGTCGCCGCGGCGTCGAGCGCGTTCGAGGTGCGCTTCAGGGCCACGCCGCAAGGCATCGATCTTTCGAACCAGGCCGGATTGCCGATGCGCTACACGCTCGACGGACGCGACCCGGACGAACGCGCGGCGACGTATGCGGGCGGGCCGCTGACGCCACCCGAGGGCGCGACGATCCGCGCGGCAACCTGGTCGGATGGCCGCCGCGTCGGCGACATCGTCGTGCGCGCACCGGGCGCGGAACATCGGCGCACGAGCAACGCGCTCGCGCAATGCAGCGGCAAGCTGGTGCTGCGGATCGAGGACGACGCGCCGGCCGAGGGACCGCGCGCGTTCTACGACGTCGACCTGTTCGATCCGTGCTGGATCTGGCCGCGCGCGCCGCTCGACGACATCGCGCGCATCCGCGTCGCCGTCGGCCAGCTGCCGTACAACTTCCAGCTCGGCAAGGACATCGCGAACATCGTGCCGCGGCCCGCGCCCGCGACGGCCGCGGGCGAACTGCTCGTGCGCGACGGCTGCGCGGGCGCGCAGCTCGCGAGCGTCCCGCTCGGTCGCGTACGCGCGAATCCCGCGGTGAGCGTGCTCGAAGCGGAGCTGCCGCCGCGTCCGGGCGTGCACGATCTCTGCTTCATGTTCAGCGGCGACGGCCACGATCCGTTGTGGGCGATCGATTCGGTCGAATTGCTGCCGTCGCCGTGAGGCGCGTCGCGGCGGCAGTCAGAAGCCGCCGCCGGCGTCGAGCCAGGTCTGTTCTTCGGCCGTGTTCGTTCGGCCGAGCGCGGCGTTGCGGTGCGGGAAGCGGCCGAATCGCACGATCACGTCGCGGTGCGCGGTCGCGTACCCGAGGTAGTAGTCGTCGCCCATCGCGCTGAACAGCGCGAGCGAACGGTCCTGGTCGGCACGCGCTTCGGAGTGCTCGAACGGCATGTAGAAGAACAGGCGCAGTGCGGCGTCGACCGCGAGATCATGGCCGGCGTCGATCGCGCCGCTCGCGACGGCGCGCGCGAGGCCGTCGGTCGCGAACGCATGCGCGCTGCCGCGAAACAGGTTGCGCGGAATCTGGTCGAGCAGCAGCACGAGCGCGAGCGCCCCTTCCGCGCGGTCGCGCCAGCCGTCGAGTTCCCGCCGCGCGGCCGCGTGATGCGCGGCCGCGTAGCGCTCGCGCAGCTCCGCGTCGAACGCACCGTCGCGACGGAACCATTTCGCGTTGCCGGCGGACTTCCAGAAGGAAACGAGGTCGAACGGATCGGTGATCACGTGCAGGGGCGCTCCGGGTAGGCGGGCATCGCGCGACTGTATCGCCGCACGGCAACGCGGGCCAGTCGGCGATCCGCGCGGCGGCGCTGCCGCGTCGACACGTGGCGAGCCGGCGACGTCGTCGCCGATGGTGAGACGAGCTTCGTCGACCTTGGCGGCCCGCAACCCGGAGTTCCGCCATGTATCGTACGAATCCGAATCCGCCCTGCCGCGTCCCGTTGTGCGTACCAGGCTCGCGGCGCATCGAGCGCTGCTACGCGACGCTCGGCAAGGGGCGCGGCGAGCCGCCCGTTGGGGCCGCGCGCGTCGAACTCGTTCTCGTCGACGACGCGCGCGACGTCTGGAACGTGCTCGGCGTCCATGCGGGGTCGGGTCGGTTCGCGACCGATGCGGTCGGTCGCGGTGCGGGCTGGCGAATCCTCGGCTGGCGCATGGCGGACGGCACGCGACCGCTCGGCGACTACGAGGTCGTCGATCCCGATCTCGCGCAGCTCGAGCAGCTTCCGCGGCCCGACTCGTTCGCGGACTTCGCCCCATGCGCCGATTCCGCGTGAGCCATCGGCCTTCGGTCGGGCGAACGGCCGCCGCGTCAGCCGATGATCCAGTCCTTGCTGCGGCAGTCGCTGAGGAAGGCGATGTCCTCGACGAGGTCCGGGTACGACTGGCCGAGCGTGAACGTGCCCGCGATCCAGTGCAGCGGAATGCCGTCGGTGCGGTCGGGCTGGTCGACGTAGACGACACCGTCATCGGCGGCGAATACGGTGCGATCGCCCTTGGCGAGCTGGTCGTGGACGCGTTGCGCGAGCAAGGCCGGCCCGTCCGATAGTCGACCGATGCGCAATGCGCTGCGGCCGGGCGTGCGAAGGCGAGGGTGCATGGAGTCCTCCTCGGTCAGTCCGGAAGCTTCTGCGCGGCCGCGAGATCGAGCCATTCGCGTCCCGCGACGAGTCGATACAGGGGCAACTGCGCGCGCCCGAGTTCATCGACGAGCCGGGAAGCGAGATGGATCGCGCGCCGTTCGCCGACGCTGAAATCGACGTAGCCGTCGTACCACTGGAATCCGGCCGGCGAGCGCGACGCCTGCTCGATACGACACGCGCCGTGGTCGTCGCCCGGCCGGAAGCGCGCAATGAACGCATTCACCTCCGATTGCGCAGCGCTGTCGGCCTCGAATACGACGACCTGTTGCCAGTTGGTTTTCGGATTCATGGCGGGCTCACGGCGACCATCTCCAAACATCGATTCGGCGGCTGCAGCTGGGACGATCGACCGTACCCTTCGCCGCGCGCTGCGGCAATAGGAAAAAAATTCCCGGTCGCGCGCGCGCGAACGTCGCGTGAACCGCGGATGAGTGGCGGTATCGCGCATTCATCGTTGGATGGGTAACGCGCTCCAACGTCATTGGCACGGTTGTTCGAAGGAGCTGCACGCCAATGACCACGCTATGGTCATTCCATGATCGGCGCCGCGATTGAAATCGTGGTGATGCACGCAGGCGCGCTCGCTGAACCGGAGCGGCGCCCGCGCCGTTCGTTCGATGACCAGTCATATGTACGAGTGGACGCTACGAGCCCGGGGTCGGATCTGAGCGCCTGTCGGCGACGAGCGAGCCCAGCCAAGAACCGAGTGCCCATGAAACAGGAGGACGCCATGCCACGCGGCGACAAATCCGCTTACAGC
>DASTSE010000249.1:0-10936 GCA_035760865.1 Dokdonella sp. | reverse complement strand
ACCGGGTGCAGCACGACCGCATCGATCGCGTCGTCGGCGGCGGCCGTCGCGCGCGGCATCGTCACGGTCGCGGCGAGCAATGCGCGCACCTGCTCGTGCAGGCCCAGCGCTTCGGGGCTGTCCTCGCCGAAAGCGGCATCGTCGGAAGGCGCCATGCCCGTACTTTCGTGCGCGGAAAGCATCGCGCCTTCCGGCGCTCCCACAGGAATTGCCGGCATCGGCATCGCGTCGATGCGCGCGACGAGCGCGGCCGCACCGCCGTGCTTGACAGCGATCGTCTCGACCACGGGGATACCGAGCGCGGCTTCGAGCGCGGCGGTGTCGATGCGGATGCTACGCCTGTGCGCGGCATCGATCATGTTGAGTGCGAGCACCATCGGCCGCCCGAGGCGCTTCACTTCGAGCACGAAGCGCAGGTGCAGGCGCAGGTTGGTCGCATCGGCGACGCAGACGATGAGGTCGGGCGCGGGCTCGACCGGATGGCGGCCTTCGCAGATGTCGCGCGTGATCGCTTCGTCGGGGCTTGCCGCGTCGAGGCTGTACGCGCCGGGAAGGTCGAGCAGGTGCAGCACGCGCCCGGACGGCGCGACGAACCGGCCTTCCTTGCGCTCGACGGTGACGCCCGCGTAGTTCGCGACCTTCTGGTGCGCACCGGTGAGACGGTTGAACAACGCCGTCTTGCCGCAGTTCGGATTGCCGACCAGGGCGATGCGCAGCGAGGACGCGGCGGCGTTCACGCAACCGCCTCCGGCGCGATGTCGACGCGCGCGGCTTCGCTCTTGCGCAGCGCGAAGCGCGTGTAGCCGACCTGCACGAGCAACGGGTCGCCGCCGAACGGGCCGCGCGCGACGACGCGCACGGGCTCGCCCTGCACGAAACCGAGTTCGCGCAGGCGGCGCGCGATCGGGTCGTCCGCGTGGGCGTCCTCGACCGCTGTGACGACACCGGTAGCACCCTTCTTCATGTCCGATAGCCGCACGCAGGCACTGGCACGCAAATAAGAATGGTTCGCATTATACTCCTGCGAGGTCCCCCGCGATAGCCATGCCTGCGAAGCGCGCGGTCCCTGCGCCCGCTGCTCCAAGGCGTGGGCGCGTGGGCGCGGAGCCGGTCGCTCGCTATGATCGCGATTCCCCTGCCGGAGCCCTCCATGAGCGAAGCCGTGCTCGTCACCGTCGTCGGCCACGTCGCGACGATCTCGCTGAACCGCGCCCAGGTGCACAACGCGTTCGACGACGCACTCATGGCCGACCTCACCGCAGCGCTCCGCGACGCCGACGACAATCCGGCGCTGCGCGCGGTCGTGCTCACCGGCATCGGCGCATCGTTCTCGGCCGGCGCCGACCTCAACTGGATGCGCGGCATGGCGCAGGCGAGCGAGGCGGACAACCGTGCCGACTCGCTGCGCCTCGCGACGCTCATGCGCACGCTCAATTTCCTGTCCAAGCCGACGATCGCGCGCGTGAACGGCTCCGCCTACGGCGGCGGCGTCGGCCTCGTCGCCTGCTGCGACGTCGCGATCGGCGTCGAGGGCGCGAAGTTCTCGCTGAGCGAGGTCAAGCTCGGCCTCGTGCCGGCGGTGATCTCGCCGTACGTGATCGCCGCGATCGGCGTGCGCCAGGCCCGCCGCCTGTTCGTGAGCGGCGAGGTGTTCGACGCGGCAACCGCGGCGCGCATCGGCCTGCTGCACGAAGCGGTGCCCGCCGACCAGCTCGACGAAGCGGTCGACCGCTGCCTGCACTTCCTCGGCAAGGGTGGCCCGCTCGCGCAGGACGAAGCGAAGCGCCTCGCGTTGCGCATCGGCGGCATGACGCGCGAATCGGCCGAACGCATCGACGAGGAGAACGCGGCGCTGATCGCTCGCCTGCGCGTGTCGGCCGAAGGCCAGCAGGGCCTGGGCGCGTTCCTCGACAAGCGGGCGCCGGATTGGGTGCGCTGAATCGCGGACCCGGCCCCATGGATCGGCGCCGTCGCAAGCGACTCCTCGCCCGCTGGACCAAGGCCTACGCGTCCGCGGTGCGTTCCCTCGATCGCCTTGACCTCCACACCGGGTTCGATCTTTGGCACACGCACGTCGACTGGAGGGGGCTGGGCAATCGCGAGCCCGAAGGCCGGGCTGAAGTTGCACGGCTGACGTACGCGTTGTTGTGCCACGCGGAGCGACGCTTCCAGGCGCGCACGGCGCCGATCCAGATCTTCGCTACGACGTGCGAGGACCGGTAGCAATGCGGTCTACATCCATTCGGACAATCCGCACGGCACGCCATTTCCATACGAATGTCCCGATGTGGAATGGGGCGTGGAGGCTCCGGCGGAACTCGTGGGCATCGCGGATGCGACGATGCATCGCATCGGTCGAGTCCGCTACGCCGACGAGACGGTGCACATCATCGAACGCAAGGGCTGACCGTAGGCCGGACGCGCGCGGCGCGGCCGGAACACGGCGCGATGCGGTCAGTGAGCAAGCGGGAGAGCCGCAGCCCTCCAAAGCATCGCGGCTCCCGCCGCTCCCACAGCGGAGGCTGCGGGCGCACTCAGTCGTCGGCGAAACCGAGCAACTCGGGCAGATGCTCCGCATACGCGCGCCAGCGCCCGATCGAGCGCGCATGCACGGGCTGGCGTGCCTGCCATGCGCTCGCGGTGCTGATCACGCGTTCGGTCGCGGGTGCCTGCGCGAAGTCGTGCGGCGGCAGGCCGATCCATGCGGCGAGTGCGTTCGTTGCCGCGAGCGGATCGGCGACGAATTCCTCGTAGCGCACTTCGCGCACGTGCCCAGGGTGGCGCTGCAATGCCGCCGCGCGCAGGCGCTGCTCGCCGTGTGCGACCGCGGCGATGCGCTCGAAGTCGTATGCGAATGCGTATTCCACGCCGGCGAAATGCTGCATCCAGATCGACAGCGCGGTGTCGCGCGCATTGCGCCGGCAATGCACGATGCGCGCGTTCGGGAACGTCGCGAGGATGAATTCGACGTGCGCGAAGTTGAGCGGCTGCTTGTCGATGAACCAGCGCGCGCAGGCGTCGTCCTGCCGCACCTGGGTGCGGTACGCGCGCGCCGCGGCTTCGCGCGCCGTCGCCGGATTCGCCGCGCGCGCGACGTCGGCCGCATGCCGCGCGATGAACGGCAGTTCGCCGCGATTGCAGACGGCCGGGTGGCGCGCGAGCCAATCGGCGACGAGGGTCGTGCCCGAGCGCGGCAGGCCGAGCACGAACAGCGGCTTGAAATCGTCGTCGCCGACGCTCGGCGAAGCCGAAGCCTTCTCATCGAGGCGCGCCGCGACGAGGCGCCGCCAGTCCTTCGCCGACCACGGCAACTGCGCCGCGACGAGCCGATTCGCCTCGCGCAGGCACGCGGCCGCCTGTGCCGCCCGGCCGACGTCGTCGTGCATCTTGCCGAGGCCGAACAGCACCGACGCGCGCGCCGTGTCCGTGAGCTGCGGTCGCGCGAGGAAGCCGGCCATGAGCGCGAAGTCGGCATCGTCGGGATCGGTGTAGCGCTTCGAGACCGCGTAGCCGTAGGCGGACTGCCATTCGAGCGCGCGCGGATCGTGGCGCAGCGCGAATGCGTAGCGCTCGCGCGCGCGTTCGAACTCGCCGAGCTGCATCGCGAGCATGCCCGCATACGCGTGCAGGCGCGGGTCGCCGGCGTGCGTGTCGATCGCGGCTTCGGCGACGTCGAGCGCAGCGCGCTTGCGACCGCAGTCGTCGAGCAGCTCGATCGCCTGGATCGACTCGCCGACGCGCGCCGCGCGCCAGTCGACCGCGCGCAGCGTGCGCTCCGCAGCCTCCATCTGCGCGCGTTCGCGCTCCAGGCGCGCGAGCACGAATGCGGCCGCGAGCTGGCCCGGTTCGCGCTCGAGCAACGCCCGCAGGCGCGTCCACGCGTCGTCGACGCGACCGCGCTGCCATTCGAGGCCCGCGAGCGCGACGACGAGGTCGGCCGAGTCCGGGTGCTCCGCGAGCCCCGCCGCGAAGGTCGCGATCGCGCCGTCGACGTCGCCGCGCAGCACCTGCGCGCGACCGCGTTCGAGCCATGCGCCCGCGCCCTGTTGCATCATCGTCCTCGCATCCGCCGCGACCATCGACCGAGCGCGCATGCTACCGTAACCGCCCCGCGCAACAGGAGGATGCGATGATCGACCACGTCGGATTTGCGGTCGGCGATTTCGCGCGCAGCCGCGCGTTCTACGTGCAGGCGCTCGCGCCGCTCGGCTACGCGCCGGTCATGGACGTCACGAAGGAACAGAGCGGCGGCTACGAAGGCACCGGCTTCGGCCGGCCCGGGCGCCCGCAGTTCTGGATCGGCACGGGCGAGGCACGTGGCGGCTCGACGCACGTCGCGTTCGCCGCCGAAACGCGCGCGGCCGTGGATGCGTTCCACCGCGCCGCGCTCGCCGCCGGCGGACGCGACAACGGCGCGCCCGGCCTGCGCCCGCATTATCATGCGAACTACTACGGCGCGTTCGTGTTCGATCCCGACGGCCACAACATCGAAGCCGTCTGCCACGCACCGCCAGCCTGAGCCGCCCATGTTCAAGCGCATCCTGATCGCCAACCGCGGCGAAATCGCCTGCCGCGTGATCCGCACCTGCCGTCGACTGGGCATCGAGACGGTCGCGGTGCATTCCGAAGCCGACGCGACCGCGCAGCACGTGCGCCTCGCCGATGTCGCGTACGCGATCGGCGGGCCACGCCCGGCCGATTCGTACCTGCGCGGCGAGGCGATCATCGAGGTCGCGCGTGCGAGCGGCGCGCAGGCGATCCACCCGGGCTACGGCTTCCTGTCCGAGAACGCGGATTTCGCCGACGCGGTCGAGCGCGCGGGGCTCGTCTTCATCGGTCCCGCGGCCGACTCGATGCGGCGCATGGGCTCGAAGGCGGGCGCGAAGGAACTCATGGCCGCGCGAGGCGTGCCGGTCGTACCCGGCTACACCGGCGAGGACCAGGACCCCGCCCTGCTCGCTCGCGAAGCCGCGCGCGTCGGCTTTCCGCTCATGATCAAGGCCGCCCACGGCGGCGGCGGCAAGGGCATGCGCATCGTGCGTTCGGCGAGCGAGTTCGCCGCGAATCTCGAAAGCTGCCAGCGCGAAGCGAAGAACGCGTTCGGGCGCGAGCGCGTGCTGCTCGAACGCTACATCGAGCAGCCGCGCCACATCGAGTTCCAGGTGTTCGGCGACGGCCACGGCAACATCATCCATCTCAACGAGCGCGAGTGCTCGGCCCAGCGCCGCTACCAGAAGGTGCTCGAGGAGACGCCGTCGCCGTTCGTGACGCCGTCGTTGCGCGAAAAGATGGGCGAGGCCGCCGTCGCCGCCGCGCGCGCGCTCGACTACGTCAATGCGGGCACGGTCGAGTTCATCGTCGGGCCGGCCGGCGACTTCTATTTCATGGAGATCAACACGCGCCTGCAGGTCGAGCACCCGGTCACCGAGATGGTGCTCGGGCTCGACCTCGTCGAGCTGCAACTGCGCGTCGCCGCGGGCGAGGCGCTGCCGGCGTCGCTGATCCGCAACAAGTCGGTGCCTGCGAACGGGCATGCGATCGAATTGCGCCTGTACGCGGAGGATCCCGAGCAGGGCTTCCTGCCGGGCTCCGGCACGCTCGACAAGCTGCACCTGCCCGCGCCGTCGGCGCACGTGCGCATCGATTCGGGGGTCGGCGAAGGCGACACCGTGACGATCTTCTACGACCCGATGATCGCCAAGCTCATCGTCTGGGATGCGACGCGCGAGGCCGCGCTCGTGCGCATGCGCGAGGCGCTCGCGGCGTGCGTCGTGGCCGGGCCGAAGTCGAACGTGGAGTTCCTCGAGCGGCTCGTGCGCCATCCGGCGGTCATCGAGGGCCGCATCGACACTGGCTACCTCGACCGTCACCTCGAGGAGTTCCTCGCGCCGGCTGCGGATGCGCAGGCGATCACGCCCGACCTGTACGCGGCCGCGGTCGCCTGGCTGCTGCACGAGGAGGACGCCGCACCGCGCCGCGCACGCGTGTCCGCCGACCCGCATTCGCCGTGGGCGCAGGCGGACGGCTGGCGCCTGGGTCATCCGGGCCGGCGCATCGTCGCCCTGCTCGATCGCGGCGCGCGCGTCGAGGTCGGCGCGCACGGCGCACGCGGAACCTATGCGCTCGAAGCCGGCGGCGTCCACTGCAACGTCGAGCGCGCTTCGCTTCGCGACGGCGTGCTGTCGGCATCGTTCGACGGCATCTCGCGGCGATGGCACGCGGTGCTCGACGACGAGCGCGTGACCGTGCACGACGGCGAACGCCGTCGCAGCTGGACGCACGCGCCCGCGTACGCCTATGCAGCGGCGGCTAGCACGAGCGGCGATCGCGTCGTCGCGCCGATGCCCGGGCGCGTGGTCGTGGTCAAGGCACGGGCCGGCGACGAGGTCGGCGAAGGCGAGGAACTGCTCGTGATGGAAGCGATGAAGATGGAGCTGAGCCTGAAAGCGCCGCGCGCGGGCGTCGTCGACGCGGTGCAGGCGACTGCCGGCGATTTCGTCGAAGCCGACGCGGTGCTCGTGCGCCTCGTCGCGGCCGGGTGACCGGCGATGATCGCGACGATCTGGCGCTTTCGCGTGCAGCCCGACAGGATCGAGGCATTCGAGCGCGCGTACGGCCCGCGCGGCGACTGGGCGCGCCTTTTCGAGCGCGCCAACGGCTACGCCGGCACGGAACTGCTGAAGCTTCACGGCGAGCCTGCGACCTGGCTGACGATCGATCGCTGGGAGAGCGAAGGCGATTACGAGCGCGCGAAGGCGCTGCTCGCGGACGACTACGCGGCACTTGATCGCCGCTGCGAAGCCTACACGTGCGACGAAGCCTGGCTTGGACTGCACACGGTCGTCGAATGACCGTGCGGCCGTCGCGAGGGCCCGGTTGCGGCCGCCCGCGACTGACGATGGATTGCGGGAGTACCCACCGATGCGTTCGATGATCCGGTTTTCGTTGAATCGTTTTCCGATGATCCGTTTTCCGATGCCGCGTTTCCTGTTGCCCGCGCTCGCGTGCGCGCTGCTCGGCGCCTGCGTCGAGACGCGCTTCGAGTCGCCGCTCGGCGACAACATCGAAACCTGCGACACCGCGTGGAAGGGCCTCTGGTTCGAGGCCGGCGACGACGCGCGTCGCGCCGACGGCGAGCGCCACCTGAGCGGCTTCGCAGTCGACGAAGCCTGCGCGTTCACGCTGATCGAGCAGCCCGAAGCGGGCGGCCCGCTCGAGCGCACGCGCATACCGATCAACTACGTGCACGCGCACGGCGACGATTACCTCGTCGTGTCCGATGCCGCCGTGCGCGGCCTGGTCGACCTCAAGGCGCCGTACGACATCGATCCGCCGCCGCAGAAGTCGTTCTTCTTCGCCAAATACCGCGTACGCGGCGACCGCCTCGAAGTGCGCAAGGTCGACGACGCGAAGGCGGCCAAGCTCGTCATCGACGGCGCGCTCGAAGGCACGGTGCAGAAGGGACGCAACGAACTGCACGTTTTCGTGCGCGGCGGTCGCCAGCAGATGCTCGACCTCGTGCGCCGCCACGACCTGTTCGAGTCGAAGCCCTCGCTCGTGTTCACGCGCAGCCACGAGGATTTGCAGGACTTCGAGCGCGCGCTGCAGCGCGACGCGGCCGCCGGGAAGCGCCGATGAGCATGCCCGCCGCTGTCCGCATCGTCGAGGTCGGCGCACGCGACGGCCTGCAGAACGAGAAGACGATCGTTCCTGCCGCGACCAAGATCGAGCTCATCGACCGGCTTTCGGCGACCGGCCTGCGCACGATCGAGGCGACCAGCTTCGTGAGCCCGAAATGGGTGCCGCAGCTCGCCGACGCGGCCGAAGTGTTCGCAGGCATCGACAAGCGCGACGGCGTCGCCTATCCGGTGCTGGTGCCGAACCTGCAAGGGTACGAGCGCGCGCGCGAGGTCGGTGCGCGCGAGGTCGCGATCTTCACCGCGGCGAGCGAAGCGTTCAACCGCAAGAACATCAATGCGTCGATCGACGAATCGATCGAACGCTTCCTGCCCGTACTCGACCGTGCGAAGGCGGACCGCGTGCGCGTGCGTGGCTACGTCTCGACCGTGCTCGGCTGCCCGTACCAGGGCGAGGTCGCGGTCGCCGACGTCGTGCGCGTCGCCCGACGCCTGCACGAACTCGGCTGCTACGAGGTTTCGCTCGGCGACACGATCGGCATCGGCACGCCGCTGAAGGCGCGCGCGATGCTGCGCGCGGTCGCGGGCGAGGTGCCGCTCGCTGCGCTCGCCGTGCACTTCCACGACACGCGCGGCCAGGCGCTCGCGAACATCCTCGCCTGCCTCGAGGAAGGCGTCGCGGTCGTCGACAGTTCGGTGTCGGGCACCGGCGGTTGCCCATACGCGAAAGGCGCGACCGGCAACGTCGCGAGCGAGGACGTCGTCTACATGCTCGAAGGCATGGGCATCGCGACGGGCGTCGACCTCCCTGCACTCGTCGCAACCGGCCTGTGGCTCAGCGACCGGCTCGGCCGTGCGACGTCGAGTCGCGTCGCGCGCGCGATGAGTGGGTAAGGGTCGGATGCGCGTCGCAAGGCCAGCGATGCCTCTGCGTCGGAATGCGGTTCCTGCCGGCGTGGAGCGACGTCCGTCGCGATGCTCTCAGTGAGACCGTCGCGCAGCGGCGAATGCCGCTACCGTCTCGCGATGATGCGCCATCGCGTACGGCATGGCTCGCGGAGCGGAGCGAGTGCTTCGCCGGCGCAGGCGTCCCCGGATCGTTGCTCTCGAACAGCAGCGCGGCGTCTTTCGCGCTGACCGTCGCATCCTGCGGGTTCGTCCCGCACCCTTGCGGGCCGGCTGCCCTTCCTTGCCCGTCCGAAGAAGGTAACCCAAGGAAAGGACGCCCCAAGCGTTCCCCGCGATTCCGCGGAGGAACGCGAGGGGGCGCGCCGCTCCTAATGCACCGGCGCCATCAGGTGCTGGTACTTCGTCCCCGCCCACATCACGTACGGCTGCGACGTGTCGGGATCGGGCGACTTCGGATACGCGTCGTAGAAGGATGGATCCGCGCCGACGACCATCACGTGCGGGCCGGTCTTGATCCAGTGATTGCCCGCATCGGGCTTGGCCGCATAAGGATCGGTGTTGCTCGCGTCGGTGCCGCCCGCAAGCATGTACATGAAGCCGATCTTTCCGGCCGCCGGGTCCTTGTGGTCCATGTAGGCCTGGATCCATGCCATTGCATTCGCGTCCATGCACATCGGGTCCGGGCCTGGCGTCGCGGGGTTGTCGGGCATGCAGGTGAAGCCGTTGCTGCCCTTGCGCAGCGTGCGCATGCCGCTGCCGTCCATGCCGACGACGGTCGCGCCCTTGGCCACGTTCACCGGCGCGGCCTTCATCGCACTCGCGATGAGCTCGGCATCGGTGGGCGCCTTGCGTTCCATCCGGTTCCTGTCGGCGTGGATGGTGTCGCTGGCCTTGCCTTTCTCGCCGGCGACCGCGGTCGCGGCGCAGAGCACGAGCAGCGGGATGGCGATAGAACGTTTCATCAACCAGGTTGCGAGCATGGCTGTCTCCCCGTTCGAAGCGTCTTGCCCGGCGCGCCCGCGCCGGGGAGGCGAATGTCCTCCCGCCGGAGCGTGTCGTCAATCGCCTGGCCAGCGGTCTCGTGCCGGTCAATTCGCATGCCAGCGCCCCGGCTCCCTGGCCGGGAATCGGCTACAGGTCGCGCAGGAAGTAGCGGTCGCAGCCGTGATGGCCGGTCGCACCGAGCGAGCAGGAAATGGGCCGGAAGCCGTTCGCGCGATAGAGCGCCTGCGCCGCGTCCATTCCCGTGAGCGTTTCGAGGTAGCAGCGCCGATAGCCGAACGCGCGCGCCGCTTCGAGGCAACGCTCGATCAGCGCGCGGCCCGCCCCCTGCCCTCGCAAGGCCGGCAGGAAGTACATCTTGCGCAACTCGCAGGTGTCGGCGTCGCCGCTCTCGAGCGGTGCGATCCCGCCGCCGCCTTCGACCGCGCCACCACGCTCGACGACGAAATAGGCGCAGCGGGGCCGCGCGTATGCGGCGCTCATCGCGTCCACTTCGGCGTCGTGGATCGCGAAGCCGGGACCGTCCGCGCCGAACTCCGGCATCACGCGGCGGATGATCGCGGCGACCTGCGCATCGTCGCGCGGCTCGATCGGACGGATCGCGAACGAAGGCTCGAGCATCGGGTCAGTCGACCGTGCGGCGGAAGTCGAGGTCGTAGCGCGCACCGCCGGTCAATGCGTGCAGGCGCAGGTTGGTGATGCGGATCGGCGCACCGGGCTCGACGTCGGCGACGTTCGAATGCGCCATTTCGGCCGGATCGATGATCGTGACGCCACCGCCGCCGAACACCTCGAGCACGTTGTCGGGCCCGATCACGGCCGCGGTGGTCGCGTCGAGCCCGAGTCCGAGCGCGAACGGATTGAGCGCGAGCGCGGCGAGCAGGCGGCCGAGTCGGTCGCTCGCGTGTCCGCCCTGGTCGATCACGACCCGGTTGGTGAGGCCGAGGCCGGGCGCGAAGCTCGCGCCGCCGCCGCGCGGCGTCGCGCCCTCCGCTCCGTGCGTGAGCATGTGCTCGCAGAGGAGCGCAGCGGCGCCGCCGCAGCCGGCGATCGCCATGCCGTCCGCATTGCGACGCCGCAGCGCGCGCGCGAGCGCGGTGCCGCCGACCAGCGTGGACAGACGCAACGGCTGGTCCGTCAGGAGCACGACGAACTGCGCGTTCTCGACCGCGTCGAGCAATGCGCGCTGCTCGCAGTCGGCACGCGCATTCAACGTCGCGCGTCGCACCTCGCCCGCGCCGGCCGCGTAGGCGGCCGACCCGAGGTCCGACTCCGCGTCGGCGTCGTCGGATGCGCTGATCACGACCACGCGCGGCTGGGTGCCGACCAGCGCGAACAGGCGCGCGAGCAGATGCACGCCGCGATCGTTCGCTTCGAGGTCGCCGCAG
>DASTSE010000248.1:0-7913 GCA_035760865.1 Dokdonella sp. | reverse complement strand
CGCGTGAGCCGTTCGGAGTACCAACGCTGGGCCGCGCATCAGTGACGCATCGCGACGAGGCCGCGATGCACGTGGCCTCGTCGCGTGCCAATCAACGCGGCACCAGCGGAATCGGCCCTGCGGGCCAAGGCCGATCCGGCTTCGAGGCCCATGCAGCGACCGCCGGGTCGCGCTGATTCGTCTCGACAACCCCGCTCCCCGACCACCGACGATCGCGGCGCTACAGGCGCACCCAATGGCCACGATGGAAGCGCCAGTGCGGCCCGACCCGGACCCAGCCCGCACCGGAATAGCGATAACCCGGACGTGCGACGATCCAGCGGCCACCGACCCAGACGTGCCCGGCGCCGTTCCAACGCCAGTAACCCGGCGCCCAGACGCGGCCGACGCGCACGCCGACGTGCTCGACGCGCGGCGGCGGCGGCGCCACGGCGATCGAGATGCCTGCAACCACGCGTGCGCTCGCGGGACCGGCCGTCGACAGCCCCGCGCACGCGATTGCGGCCACCAAACATGCGCGGGCGAGTGTGCGCATACGCATGACGATTCCTCCTTCGAAGCGGGCGTCATCGCCCTGCTCCCGACAACGCGCGCGCACGGATGCGGTTGACCGCAGTCCTGCGCCGACGCATTCAGCGTGCGTGCGCACCGCGTTCGGCCGATCCCAGCGCGTCGAGCCGTTGCTCGCGCTTGCTTCGCGGCAGCCGCGCGAGTTCGCGCACGCGCGCGTGGAACGCACTCCAGTCGCCGTCGCTCGCGGAGAACAGCGCCGCGAATGCATCGATCCACCGATCGTACAGGCCGAACGGAACCAGGCTCGCGTTGTTGATCGGCGCCGCGAGCCAGGCGTCGTAGGCGTGGTCGCCGTGCCACTCGCGCTCGCGCAGGTCGCGCAGGCGGGCACGGAATGCCTCGATCGCGGCGGCCTTGTCGCGCCGCATCGCGGCTTCGTCGAGCGGCGACGCGTACAGCGTGCGCAATCGCTCCCGCAGGTCGAGCGCAAGTCGCGTGAAATCGTCGTCATGATCGGAGCCGCCGTCCGCTGCGACGCGCCCGTTTGCCGCGCGCCACTCGCGCAACCCCTCGTCGGCGACGAAGCTCGCGTACGATTCGTTGAACGCGGTGTCGTCGCGCAGGTAGAGCTTCTGGTGCGCGAGTTCATGGAAGATGACGCGATCGAGTTCGTCGTCGCCGCCGCGCAGCATGCTCGAGACGATCGGGTCGGCGAACCAGCCGAGCGTCGAGTAGGCGGCGACGCCGCGGACGGCCGTGTCGTAACCCTCGCCCACGAGCTTCTTCGCCTCGCGCTCTGCCCGCGCGTGGTCGAAGAATCCGAGATAGCCGACGCAACCCGCAAACGGGAAGCAGTGCGTGATCGGCTCGACCGCGAATTCCGGCGCGGCGAATACGCTCCAGGTCACGAACGGGCGGTCCAGCTGCACGTAGCTCGCGTAGCTGCGGTTGCGCGGAAGGTCGAGGCGGTCGCTCGCGAAGCGGCGCGCCGCGAGCGCGCCACGCAGGCTGTCGCGCACCGACGGATCGAGGCGCGGGTCGTCGACCGCCCGCTCGATCGGTTCGCGCTGCGCGAGCAAGGCGGCCTGCCCGTGCACGACGTGCGCGTAGTAGCGCAACGACGCACAACCGGTCGCCGCAGCGAGCAGGAACAGCACGGCCAGCCGCGACAGGGTCTTGCGAGCGCGCGGGCGGCGCGAACACGGCTGCCGCGACCGGTGCGTCATCCGCTACAGCTCGAACTGCTCGTTGAGGATGCGTTCCTCGAGATTGTGTTCGGGGTCGAACAGCAGGGTCACGGTCTGATCGCGCGACTCGCGGATCGACACTTCGGTGACGTCGCGCACCTCGTGCGAGTCCGCGGTCGCGCTCACCGGGCGCTTGTACGGGTCGAGGATTTCGAACTTCACCTCGGTGACCGCAGGCAGGATCGCGCCGCGCCAGCGTCGCGGGCGGAACGGGCTGATCGGCGTGAGCGCGAGCAGCTGCGAGCCGAGCGGTAGGATCGGCCCGTGCGCGGAAAGGTTGTAGGCGGTCGAACCCGCGGTCGTCGACACCAGCACGCCGTCGCAGACGAGTTCGTCGATCTTGCTCACGCCGTTGAGCAGCACGCGCACGTGCGCCGCCTGCTTGGTCTGGCGCAGCAGCGACACCTCGTTGAACGCGAGCGACGTCGTGCTGCTGCCGGCCTCGGTGACCGCCTCCATGAGCAGCGGGCGCAACACCGTCGGCTGCGCGTGCTCGATGCGCTCGTCGAGCCGGTCGAGGCTGAACTGGTTCATGAGGAAGCCGACCGTACCGAGCTTCATGCCGTACACGGGCAGTCCGCGCGCCATGTGGCGATGGAGCGAACGCAGCATGAAGCCATCGCCGCCGAGCGCGACGATGACGTCCGCCTGGTCGATCGGCACCTCGCCATGGCGCGCGACGAGCTCGGTGCGCGCGGCGATCGCTTCCTCGGTCTGGGCGGCGACGAAAGCGATGCGTCGTGACATTCGGAGGGACCGGCAGGGGCGTCGTCGCGATTCTCGGCTGTGCGGCGAGACCCGCGCAACCACGATCACGATCGGTGCGACGAGCGCAGCGTTCTCGCCGGCACCGGATCGCACCTTCGTAGGGTGTGCCTTGGCCCACCATTGGAACGGTGGGCCGGGGCCAACCCTACGTGACGTGCGGGATCGGCGGGTCGCTACGCGGCCTTCGCGGCCGCTTGCACGAGCTGCGCGAAGCGCCGCAGCGCCACCGATGCGATCGGATAGTCGACCGTCTGCGCGCGGATCTCCTCGAGCAGGCCGAGCGTGAACTTCAGTGCCGGGTCGTCGCGCTCGAGCCAGCGCGCGACCGGATGGGCATCGTCGGCGGCCGCGCCGGCGAGCACCTGGCGCGCGAGCGCGCGATGCTGCGACGCGAGCTCGTCGCGCAGCGAGCCGCGCGCCTGCGCGTGCCAGCGGCTCTCGACCGGAAGGTTTTCGATCTGTCGCCGCAGGCCGTCGATGTCGAGCGCCTGGCCGAGCTCGAAGAACACCGACGCGACGCGCTCGACCGCTTGTCCCGCCTCGAGCGCGATCTCGACGATGTCGAAGGCGGAGTTGAGCTCGGCGACCTTGGCGAGGCGCTGCGCGAGCGCTTCGGGGATGTCGAGTCCCTGCCACTTCTCGACGTCGACCTCGTAGTCGGCGCGGCCGTTGGAGGTCAGCACGTGCGGAAGGGCGGCCGACAGCTCGGCCACGCCCGGAGTGTATCGCTCGACGATGTCGGCGATGTCGAGGCTCGCGCCGCGCTGGTTGAGCAGCCAGCGCGTGAGGTTGCGCAGCACGTCCCACAGCTTGAGCAATGCGTCGATCTGCACCGTCTCGCCGACCCGGCCGTCGAGCGCCTCGATGTCGGCCCAGATGCCGCGCGCGTCGACGATCTCGCGCACCGCCGAGTACGCCTTCGCGATCGAAGCCGGCGACTGGCCGGTGTCTTCCTGCATGCGCAGCACGAAGGTCGCGTCCATGCGGTTGACCATCGAATTGGTCACCACGGTCGCGATGATCTCGCGCTTGAGGCGATGCCGCTGCATGTGCGCGGCGTAACCCTCGCGCAACGGCTCGGGGAAGTAGCGCACGAGTTCCTTCGACAGGAACGGGTCTTCCGGCACGTCGGAATCGAGCAACTGCTGGTAGAGCTTGATCTTCGAGTACGACAGCAGCACCGACAGTTCGGGCCGCGTCAGGCCCTGGTGGCGCACCTTGCGCTCGGCGAGTTCGGCGTCCGACGGCAGGAACTCGATCTGGCGGTCGAGCACCCCTTCCGCTTCGAGCGTGCGGATGAAGTGCGCGTTCGAGCCGAGCCGGTGCACCGACATGTGCTCCATCACGGTGATCGCCTGGTTCTGGCGGTAGTTGTCGGCCAGCACGAGCCGCTCGACCTCTTCGGTCATCGCGGCAAGCTGCACATTGCGCTGGTCGAGCGTCAGTTCGCCGCGCTGCACCGCGTCGTTGAGCAGGATCTTGATGTTGACTTCGTGGTCGGACGTGTCGACGCCGGCCGAGTTGTCGATGAAATCGGTGTTCAGCAGCACGCCGTTCTGCGCGGCCTCGATGCGCCCACGCTGCGTCAGGCCGAGATTGCCGCCCTCGCCGACCACCCTGCAGCGCAGGTCGCGTCCGTTGATGCGCAGCGCGTTGTTGGCACGGTCGCCGACATCGGAATTGGTCTCGCTTTCGGCCTTGACGTAGGTGCCGATGCCGCCGTTCCACAACAGGTCGACCGGCGCCTTGAGGATCGCGCTCATGAGTTCGGTCGGCGTGAGCTGCGCGGTGCCTTCGGCGATGCCGAGCACGCGGCAGGCTTCAGGCGACAACGGGATCGTCTTCGCGCCGCGCGCGAAGACGCCGCCGCCAGCGGAGATCAGCGACTTGTCGTAGTCGTCCCACGACGAGCGCGGCAGCGCGAACAGGCGCTCGCGCTCCTTGAACGAGATCGCCGCGTCGGGGTTCGGATCGAGGAAGATGTGGCGGTGGTCGAATGCGGCGACGAGACGGATGTGCCGGGACAGGAGCATGCCGTTGCCGAAAACGTCGCCGGACATGTCGCCAATGCCGACGCAGGTGAAGTCCTCGCCCTGGCTGTCGCGGCCCATCGCGCGGAAGTGGCGCTTGACCGACTCCCAGCCGCCCTTCGCGGTGATGCCCATCTTCTTGTGATCGTAGCCGACCGAACCGCCGGAGGCGAACGCGTCGCCGAGCCAGAAGCCGTGCTCGGCGCTGACGCCATTGGCGATGTCCGAGAACGTGGCCGTGCCCTTGTCGGCGGCGACGACGAGGTACGGATCGTCGCCGTCGTGGCGCACGACGTCCTGCGGATGCACGACCTTGCCCTCGACCAGGTTGTCGGTGATGTCGAGCAGGCCGTTGATGAACATCTTGTAGCAGGCGATGCCCTCGGCGAGCACCGCGTCGCGATCGCCGCCCGCGGGCGGATGCTTGACGAAGAAGCCGCCCTTCGATCCGACCGGCACGATCACCGTGTTCTTCACCATCTGCGCCTTGACGAGGCCGAGGACTTCGGTGCGGAAATCCTCGCGGCGATCCGACCAGCGCAGGCCGCCGCGCGCGACCGGGCCGAAGCGCAGGTGCACGCCCTCGACACGCGGCCCATAGACGAAGATCTCGCGATACGGCTTCGGCTTGGGCAGGTCCGGCACCTTCGCCGAATCGAACTTGAAGCTGATGTAGTGGTGGTGCGCGCCGTCGCGCCGCTGGAAGTAGTTCGTGCGCAGCGTCGCGCCGATCACGCCGAGGTAGGCACGCAGGATGCGGTCCTCGTCGAGGCTCGCGACGTGTTCGAGCAGCGCCTTGATCGCACCGATGATCGCGACGATCTGGTCCATGCGCGATTTCGCGCGCACGCCGACGAGGTCGTCGACGAACTTCGGCGGCAGCTTGCCGAGCACGTCCGCCGGAACCAGCGCCCGGAGTTCGCCGCCGAGGCGCTCGCCCGCCGCCTTCGCTGCGCCCGCGTCGAGGCTTTCGCGCGCGGGGTCGAAGCCCGCCTCGAACAGCTCCACCAGCAATCCGGCCAGCGCCGGATAGCGGTTGAGGGTCTCCTCCATGTAGCTCTGCGAGAACGTCACGCCGGTCTGCAACAGGTACTTGCAGTAGCCGCGCAGCACGCTCACCTGGCGCCAGTCCAGGCGTGCGCCGAGGATGAGCTTGTTGAACGCATCGTTCTCGGCATCGCCGCGCCAGATGCTCGCGAATGCCGCTTCGAACGCATCGCCGACCTGCTCGATGTCGAACGCGCAGCGCGTGGATGCCTGCACCGCGATGTCCTGCACGTAGACGGTCGCATCCGGCAGGCCGATCTCGCTGAGCTGCTCGGTGAGCACCCTGAGGCCCATGTTCTCGAGCAGCGGGATGACCTCCGACAGGGCGATCGCGCCGCCCTGGCGGAACACCTTGAACTGCAGCGTGTCCGGTCGGCGGATCGAAGGCGCGAGGCTGAGCTTGATGTCGCCGCCGTCGCGCAGCGACGTCGCGAGCGCGAGGTCCGCCGCGGCGATGCGCGGGGTCGCCTCCTCGATGTAGGCCGCCGTGAGCGCGCGACCGTAGCGCGCGGCGATGCGCAGGCCGTCGGCTTCGCCGTGCTGCGCGACCAGCGCGTCGCGCAGTTCGTCGTGCCAGTTGCGCACGATGCGCGCGACCTGCGTTTCGAGCGCGCCGACATCGTAGGCGACGAGGTCGCCCGGTTTCGGTCGCACGACCAGGTGCAGCTGCGCGAGCGGCGACTCGCCGAGCTGGATCGACGAGTCGATCCGCTCGCCGCGCAGCGCGCCCTTCAGCAGGCTCTCGATGCGTTCGCGAACCTGGGTATCGAAGCGGTCGCGCGGCAGGAACACGAGGCACGAGTAGAAGCGGCCATATTTGTCGCGACGGATGAACACGCGCGTGCGCGGCCGCGCGCCGAGCGCGAGGATGCCGGTCGCGGTCGTGAACAGCTCGTCCTCGCTGGCCTGCAGCAGTTCGTCGCGCGGCAGCAGTTCGAGCACGTGCCGCAGCGCCTTGCCCGAGTGCGAATCGCGACGCAGTCCCGACCTCTGCATGACCGTCTCGACCTTGCGCCGCACGAGCGGCACGTCCTGCGGGCGGGCCATGTATGCGTTGGTCGTGAACAGGCCGAGGAAACGCTGCTCGGTCACCGGCACGCCGTTCGCGTCGAAGCCGAGCACGCCGATGTAGTCCATGTAGCCGGGCCGGTGCACGTGCGAGCGCGCATTCGTCTTGGTCAGGATGATCGCGTCCATCGATCCGGACTGCGGCAGGCCCTTCGCGACGAGCGTGCGCAGCGAACGCGGCGCGAGCGAGCGCTCGGAACCGCGCAGGATGCCGAGGCCGGAGCCTTCGACCGCCTGCAGCACCTCGTCGTCGCCGGTGTCGACGACCGCATAGTCGCGACAGCCGAGGAACGTGAAGTTGTCGTTCGCGGCCCAGCGCAGGAATGCCTGCGCCTCGGCCATGCCGTCCGCGTCGACCGGCATCGGCTTGCCGGCGATCGAATCGGCGAGGTCGAGCATGCGCTTGCGCATCGCCTGCCAGTCGGACACGCTCGCGCGGACGTCGTCGAGCGCAGCGACGACCTGCTGTTGCAGGCGATCGAGTTCGGCGGCGTCGGCGACGCGATCGATCTCGAAGTGCATGACCGATTCGGCAGCGCCCTGGTTCGAGTCCGCCGCGACCAGCGTGAGGAGGCGGCCGTTCGCGTCGCGTTCGACGCGATACACGGGATGGACGACCGCGTGGACCGTGTGGCCCGATGCGGTCAGGGCCATGCCGACCGAGTCGACGAGGAACGGCATGTCGTCGGTGACGACGTCGACGATCGTGCGCGTGCGCCCCATGCCGACTGCCGGATTGGAGACGCGCACCCGGGCCGCACCGGTCCTCCGCTCGCGCATGAATTCGAACGCACTCTGCGCCAGCGCCGACCACTCCGCCGCCGGCCGTTCGGCGATCTCGTCCGCGGGGATGCGCCGCAGGAACTCGCGCGCGAACGACTGCGCGTCCGCGAGGGCCGTGCCGCTGAGCCGGGTCGAAAGATGGTCGAGGATCGGATCGACGTGCGTGCCGGACGCGGCGCCTTGTGCGGTCATGAATGGGTCCGAAAGTGGGGAAAATTGCGGGCGCGCAAGGATACGCCGCAGGGCGCGGCGAATCCATACAGGGCGGTGCGGACGAGTCCTCGCCGGAACGCGACGCGACGGCGCGAACGCGTCCGCGACAGGCCGCCGGATCGACCGACCCGCGCGACGAACGCGCGCGTTGGTTCGCTGTCCGCGCAGAGCGGACCCACGTCGGCCGGCGCGGCTCGCGGGCCACGTCGCACGCACGCTGCATGCGTGCGCGACAGTGCCATTC
>DASTSE010000247.1:0-5907 GCA_035760865.1 Dokdonella sp. | reverse complement strand
CGCGCGACGCGCAAGCGATGCGAAACCCAGTCCAGCGGCTGGTGCGCGATCGCGTCGAACCAGGCGCGGCGCAATGCCGCGAGCTCGCCCTCCGACAGCAGCGGCTTCGCGATCGGCGCACGCACGCCGTGCCGGGTGCCGGTCAACAGCGGCAGTGCGCTCCATTCGCGGAACGACGCCGCCAACTCGTCGACGTCGAGGCCTTCGCCGACGAGGAACGGCGGCAGGCGCAGCGTGCCGCTCGCGATCGACAGCGCGGCGAGGTCGTATTCGGCCGCGAGCGGCCACAACGGGACATGCGTGGGGACGCGCGCGGCGAGCAACCGGTTGCCCGCGAACACGCCGAGCGAGAGCGCCAGCGTCGCTGCGATCACGCGGCGCGTACCGAGCGAGTGCGCGTGCGCACCCGCCGCGAGCCAACCCCACCACAGCGCGAGCGGCAGCACCGCGGTGAGGGCGTTGTGGCGCATCGCGCCCGCGTAGAGCAGTGCCGCCGCGGCGAGCGGCAGCGGCCAGCGCCGTCCGCGCGCATGCGCGTGCGCAAGCGCGCCCGCAGCGACGAGGAGCGCCGAGAAGAGCGCGACGTCGGTCCAGACGTGGCCGCGCCACAGCAGCGGCAGCGGCGCCGCTCCGACCAGCAGCACGATCGCCATCGCCGCGCCGCGCGAACGCGCAAGCGCGCCCGCGAACAGCGCCAGGCCGCTCCAGAACAACGCCAGGTGCCACGCGAACATCGGCTGCGGTCCATCCGCGAACGCGAGCAGCACGCGCCAGGCGAGCACGAACCCGGGCGGCACGACGTCGTCGGGAATGCCGTTGCGCGCCTGCCACCACGCCGACGCCGAATCGAACGACATCAGGCCCGGCCAGAAGGCGACGACGTCGAACGCGCATCCGCATGCGGCGACGAGCCACGGCAGCCAGCGCGCCTGCGCGCGCGCGCGCCGGTCAGAGCCCATGCACGTCCAGCTGCGCGGCGCGACCTTCGGGCGCGTGGTCGAGCACGCCGAGCAGCGGCGCATCGATGCGTGCGCGCAGGGTCGCGATATTGCCTTCGACGACTGCCATCATCGGGTCGATGCGGTTGGCGATCCAGCCGGCCAGGCGGCCGCCGTCCGCGGCGATCGCGCGGGCGCTGAGCAGGGCGTGGTTGATGCAGCCGAGGCGCAGGCCGACGACGAGCACCACGTCGAGCCCGAGCGCGCGCGCGAGATCGGCTTGCATCAAGTGGTCCGACAGCGGCGCCATCCATCCGCCGACGCCCTCGACGACGATCCGATCGGCGCGTGCGCGCAGATCCTCGTACGCGGCGCGGATCGGCGCGAGGCGAACCTCGATGCCGACGGCGCGCGCGGCGAGATGCGGCGCGATCGGCGGCTCGAAGGCGAACGGATTGCAGGTCGGGTAATCGGGGCGCGGGTCGCTCGCCGCGATCAGCGCGAGCGCGTCCTCGTTGCGCAGGCCGTGCGGCGTCGCTTCGCAGCCGCTCGCGACCGGCTTCATGCCGCTCGCGAGCGATCCACGCGCGCGCAGCGCGCGCAGCAGCGCGACGCTCGCATAGGTCTTGCCGACACCGGTGTCCGTGCCGGTGACGAACAGCCCGCGCGCCCGGCTCACGTCGACGTTCCTCCGGGAGTGCGCGCGCTGGACCGCGCGCACGCGCGCGCGTCGAGACGCAGGTGCGACCGTCCAGTCGCGCCGACGAGCGCGGGCACGCGCGTCGGGTGCGCGCATTCGGGGTCGAGCGGTTCGGATTCGGTCATGCCGGCCAGCGCGCGGGAGATCGCCCACCAGTATGCGTCACCCGACCCGCGTGGCGCGATACAATCACCCTTCCGCTTCCGGGTATCGCGCATGTTCACCGCTGCTCCGATCGAAGCCGCCGACAAGGCGGGGCTGTACGCCGAACTCGCCGCGCAGGCGCGCGGCTTGCTGCACGGCGAACGCGATCGGATCGCCAACGCGGCGAACTTCGCCGCGCTCGCGTGGCACGCGTTGCCGCGCATCAACTGGTGCGGGTTCTATTTCTTCGACGGCGGCGAACTCGTCGTCGGTCCGTTCCAGGGCAAGCCGGCCTGCGTGCGCATTGCGCTCGGCAAGGGCGTCTGCGGCACCGCGGCGGCGACCCGCCAGACGCAGGTCGTGCTCGACGTGGACGCGTTTCCGGGCCACATCGCCTGCGACGGCGCGTCGCGCTCGGAGATCGTCGTGCCGCTCGTCGATGCGCACGGCGCGCTCGTCGGCGTCTGGGACGTCGACAGCCCGGAGCCCGCACGTTTCGACGACGAGGATCGCGTGGGCATGGAAGCGCTTTGCGGCGTGTTCCTCGACGCGCTGCGCTGACCGAACACCTTCGATTCCGGGAGCCATCAGGATGAGCGCGCGCGATGTGAAGATCCGCAACGTCGGGCCGAAATCGGCGGCATGGTTGCGCCAGGTCGGCGTACGCACGACCGAAGACCTCGCCCGCATCGGGCCGGTCGAGACGTTTCTCAAGGTCAAGCGGGCGGGATTCCGACCCAGCCTGAACCTGCTCTATTCGATGGCCGGCGCGCTCGCCGACTGCCATTGGGCGGACCTCCCCGAGGACCAGAAGCAGGAACTGCTGCTCGCGCTCGACGCGGCGGAATCGGCGAACCCGATCAAGACGCGGTGGGAGAAGCAGAAGGCCGCGAGCGAACCGGGCGCCGCGCCGCGCGGTGCCGACGACGCCGGCGAATCCACGGCGGCGAGCCTGTTCGACGAGCCCGACGACGACGACCGCCCAGCCGGCGGCGACGCCGATCGCGAGCTCAGCCGCTTCGAGTAGGGCGGGTCGAGCGCGTAGCGCGAGTCCCGCCGCGCGCCGGTATCGCGCCTCCGGGCGGCGTGCCGCCCTACCGCACCGCCGCGTAGTCGCGCGCGTTCGCGTCCCAATCGGGCGTTGCGCGGATCGTCGGCAACACGTCCTCGACGCGTTCGACGCGCGTCCACAGCGCACGATGCTGCGGATTCATGAAGCGCTGTTCGATCGTGCGCTCGAGGAAGCGCTCGAGCGGCGCATAGAAGCCGTCGACGTCGAGCAGCACGATCGGCTTCAGGTAGATCGCGAGGCGCTTCAGCGTCATCGCCTCGAACAACTCCTCGAGCGTGCCGCAACCGCCGGGCAGGGCGACCACCGCGTCGGATCCGGTGAGCAGGCGATGCTTGCGTTCGCGCATGTCCTCGACGACCTCGAGGTTGGCGAGGCCCGGATGCTGCCATTCCACCTCGGTCATGAAGCGCGGGATGATGCCGATCACGTTGCCGCCCGAGGCGAGCGCGCCGTTCGCGAGCGAACCCATGAGGCCGACGCCGCCGCCGCCGTAGACGAGCGTGCAGCCGGCCTCGGCGAGCGTTCGCCCGAGCCGGCCGGCAGCCTCGTGGTAGGTGCGGTCGACATGTTCGCTCGACGCGCAATAGACGCAAATACGCATGCGGTCATTGTGCCCCACGCGGCGGCCGCGCGGCAGGGGCGCGCCCGCGCACGGGATGCGAGAATCGGACGTCCCGATCCCACCGGAGCGCGCGCCATGTCGAACCAGAATTTTTCCCTCACTCGCGAATTCGTCGACGAAGCCGTCGCCTTGCGCGGTTATTCGATGCGCCTCGCCGAGCTCGCGATCGAACTGGCCCGGGAGGCCGGTGAACCGGTGACCCGGCCCTTGTCGAAGGCGCAGATCGAGCGCGCGGTGCAGGTCAACGGTGCCGAGACGCGCCACATGATGGAAGCGCTGATCGCCTATCTCGAAGACCTCTACCGCGAGGGCCGTCTGCCGGAGGATGCCGGCGTGCCGCGCTGGTGAAAGCCGCGGTCGACGGCGCCGCGCGGTTCGATCGAAGCGCCGGCGAAGATCACGTCGGCGCTCCCGGGCATGTGCCGCATCGACGACGACGAGTCGCTGTCGTGCCCGGGCAGCCGCTCGTCCACCCATTGCTCGCGAGCCATCTCACGGCGACGCCGAACGCTGGCGCCGTCCACGTCACCTTCGGTGGCGCATCGCGGCTCGACGCGCCGAGCCGGATCGGCATCGGCTCGGCGGCGCAGCGCTGCGAACCGCACGTGCGGCCGTGCGTCAGCGCAGGGCGCGTGCCTTCGCTTTCGGGGGCGGCAGCAGGCGCTGCAGCGCGAGCAGCAGGGCGCGCAGGCGCTCGGGGTCGTCGAGCAGTTCGTCGGCGAGCGCATACGGCTTGCTGCCGGGGAACAGCTCGGCTTGCGGCAAGCCGTCGAGCAGCGCGACGGTTTGCGCCACGCGCTTGAGGAACAGGCTGTTGTCGGCGCAGAACGCGACGACGGTGCCGTCGACGTACACCGCGTACTCGCCGAACATGCGGCGCACGCCGAGGCGCTCGCCGAGGCCGGCCTGCTCGGCGACGTAGTCGACGAAGTCGCGATCGGTCGCCATGCCGACGCTATTCGACCGTCACGCTCTTGGCGAGGTTGCGCGGCTGGTCGACGTCGGTGCCGCGCAACACCGCGACGTGGTACGCGAGCAGCTGCAGCGGCACGGTGAACGCCGCGGGCGCGATGAGGTTGCCGCCCGAGGCGACCTTGAGCACGGCGCCGCGCTCGCCGTCCTGCTTCACCGGCGCGTCGGTGTCGGCGAACACGAACAGCTCGCCGCCGCGCGCGCGCACTTCCTCGAGGTTCGACTTGAGCTTCTCGAGCAGCTGGTTGTTCGGCGCGACCGCGATCACCGGCATGTCCTCGTCGACGAGCGCGAGCGGGCCGTGCTTGAGCTCGCCGGCGGGGTAGGCCTCGGCGTGGATGTAGGAAATCTCCTTGAGCTTGAGCGCGCCTTCGAGCGCGACCGGGTAGTGCACGCCGCGGCCGAGGAACAGCGCATGGTGCTTGGGTACGAAGCGCTCGGCGAGTTTCGCGATCTCGGGTTCGAGCGTGAGCACTTCGGCGACCACGCGCGGCAACGTCGCCAGTTCGGCGACGAGCTTGGCGTACTTGTCGGCGGCCATGCCGTTGATGCGCGCGAGTTCGATCGCGAGCAGCGCGAGTGCGGTGAGCTGGGTCGTGAATGCCTTGGTCGAGGCGACGCCGATTTCCGGACCCGCACGCGTCATCAGCACGAGGTCGGATTCGCGCACGAGGCTCGACTCGGGCACGTTGCAGATCGCGAGCGAGCCGAGGTAGCCGCGGTTGCGACCGTCGCGCAGCGCGGCGAGCGTGTCCGCGGTTTCGCCCGACTGCGATACCGCGAGGAACAGCGTGCCCTCGGGCACGACCACGCGCCGGTAACGATATTCGCTCGCGACCTCGACGCTGCACGGCAGCCCGACGAGGCCTTCGAGCCAGTAGCGCGCGACGAGGCCGGCATGGTAGCTCGTGCCGCAGGCGACGATCTGCACGTGCTTCACGCGTTCGAGCAGGCGGTCGGCGTCGACGCCGAAGATGTTCGGCAGCACGCGTCCGTCCGCGATGCGGCCCTCGAGCGTGTCGGCGATCGCGCGCGGCTGCTCGAAGATTTCCTTGAGCATGTAGTGGCGGTACTCGCCGCGTTCGACCGCGTCGGCGGACAGCTCGCTCTTGCGCTCGGCGCGCTCGACCGGCGTGCCGTCGGCGTCGTAGATCGCGCAACCGTCGCGACTGATCTCGGCCACGTCGCCTTCCTCGAGGAACTTGAAGCGGTTGGTCTGCCGGATCAGCGCCTGCACGTCGGAGCCGAGGAAGCATTCGCCGTCGCCCAGGCCCGCGACGAGCGGGCTGCCACGCCGAGCGCCGACGACGCGATCGGGCGTGTCGCGGTCCATCACCGCGATCGCGTAGGCGCCGTGCAGGCGGCGCGTCGCCGCGATGACCGCCTCGCGCAGGCTCGCGCCGCCGGCAATCGCGTCCTCGACGAGGTGGGCGATCACTTCGGTGTCGGTCTCCGATTC
>DASTSE010000246.1:0-4153 GCA_035760865.1 Dokdonella sp. | reverse complement strand
ACGGCGATGCGATCGTCGTCACGGCCGGCGAGCGCACCGGTGCGAACGTGCGCGCCGCGGGCGAGGACATCCGCGCCGGCGACATCGCGCTGCGTGCGGGCGATGTGTTGACGCCCGCGCGACTCGGCGTGCTCGCAGCCTGCGGCCGGACCCACGCGCATGTCGCGCGACGCCCGCGCGTCGCGCTGTTCGTGACCGGCGACGAACTCGTGCCGCCGGGGCAGGCGCTCGGCCGCGGCCAGATCCACGACAGCAACCGCTACAGTCTCGGCGGCATGCTGCGCGCGCTCGGCATCGAACCCGAACCCGTCGCCCACCTGCGCGACGATCCGGCGCTGCTGCGCGCGGCGCTGCTCGACGCGGCGCGGCGCTGCGATGTCGTCATCAGCAGCGGCGGCGTCTCCGCCGGGGAAGCCGACTTCATGCCGGACCTCGTCGCCGAACTCGGTCGCGTGCATTTCTGGAAGGTGCGCATGAAGCCGGGCATGCCGATGCTGTGCGGCGGCATCGGCGACGCGCTCGTGTTCGCGCTGCCGGGCAATCCCGTCTCGACGCTCGCGACGTTCCAGCTGTTCGTCGGCCCGGCGCTGCTCGCATTGCAGGGGTCGACCGACGCCGACCTGCGGCCGCGCAAGGGGCGCCTCGCGCAACCGCACGCGAAGCGCCACGAGCGCGCCGAGTTCCTGCGCGCGCGCCTGGAGTGGCGCGACGACGGCGCCTGTTGGGCGACGCCGCTGCTGCGCCAGGGTTCGGGCATGCTGCGCGGGATCGCCGAAGCCGACGCACTCGTCGCTTTGCCCGAGGGCGCGTGCGCACTCGAAGCCGGCGCGGTCGTGGATATCCTGCCGCTGCCGGGCCTATGCTGACCCCATGAACGCGCCGCCCGCCGACGACATCCTCGAGATCGACCCGCTGATCGCGTTCGAGCATCATCGCGGCGGCGCGCTGCTGCTCGATGTGCGCGAGCACGACGAGCGCGCGAGCGGCCACGCGAGCGGATCGATCGGCCTGCCGCGCGGCGAGCTCGAGCGGCGCATCGCGGCCGTCGCACCGGCGCGCGAGCGCGAGATCCTCGCGATCTGTGCCAGCGGCGCGCGCTCGCTGCTCGCGGCGACGACCTTGCGCGCACTCGGCTACGCGCGCGCCTATTCCGTGCGCGGCGGCCACGCGCGCTGGATACGCGAGGGCTTGCCGATGGAGCGCGGCGTTCTCGACGCCGACGCGGCCGAGCGTTACGCGCGCCATCTTGCATTGCCCGAAGTCGGCGTCGCGGGACAGCAGCGCCTCGCGCGTGCGCGCGTCGCGCTCGTCGGCGCAGGCGGACTCGGCGCTCCGATCGCGCTCTACCTCGCCGCCGCGGGCGTCGGCACGCTCACCCTCGTCGACGACGACGTCGTCGAGCGCTCCAACCTGCAGCGACAGGTCATCCATGCCGATGCGCGCATCGGCATGCCGAAAGTCGATTCGGCACGCAGCGCGTTGGCTGCGCTCAATCCGGCCGTGCGCATCGAGACGATCCACGAGCGCGTGCGCGCGGCGAACGTCGAGGCGATCCTGCGCGACCACGACGTCGTCGTCGACGGTGCCGACAATTTCCCGACACGCTATCTGCTCAGCGCGGCGAGCCTGCGCCTCGGCCTGCCGCTCGTCTACGGCGCGGTGCATCGCTTCAGCGGGCAGGTGAGCGTGTTCGATCCGCGACGCGCGGATTCGCCGTGCTATCGCTGCCTGTTTCCGCAGCCGCCGTCCGCCGCCGAAGCGCCGAACTGCAGCGAAGCGGGCGTGCTCGGCGTCATGCCCGGCATCATCGGCCTGTTGCAGGCGAGCGAGGCGCTCAAGCTCGTCCTCGGCATCGGCGAACCGCTGGTCGGACGCCTGCTCTGCCACGACGCGCTCGCCGGCGCATTCCGCGAACTGCGGCTGCCGCGCGATCCCGCCTGTCCCGGTTGTGGCGCCGCGGCGACGTTCTCCGGTTACGAGGACGTCGCGCTGATCTGCTCCGCATAGACCGCACGCGCACCGCAGGCGCCGGCATCGTCCTGCCGCGACACCGCCTAGGCGTGCCTGCGCTGCGCCTCGGCGAACGCCTCGAGCTGCTGCGCGGTCGCCTCCGGCTGGTGCTTCGCCTTCCACTGCGCGAACGGCTCGCCATAGATGCGCTCGCGCGCGTCGTCTTTGCCGAGTTCGATGCCGCGGGCCGCGGCGGCTTCGCGATACCAGTCGGCGAGGCAGTTGCGGCAGAAGCCACCGGTGATCATCAGATCGATGTTCTGCACGTCCGTGCGGGCGCGCAGGTGCGCGACCAGGCGGCGGAACGCGGCCGCCTCGAGCTCGGTTTCGATGTCGGACATGGGGCCTCCAGCGGCTCGGGTGCGGTTTGAGCCGCGCCGCACGGGCATGGGATAATGCCCGCTTTCGCCTGGAATCGAAATGACCGCGCGACTCCTCGACGGCCGCCGCATCGCCGATGACCTGCTCGACCGCGTCGCCGCCCGGGTCGCCGCGCGCGTCGCTTCGGGCAAGGCGGCGCCCGGCCTCGCGGTCATCCTCGTCGGTGCGGATCCCGCGTCCGCGGTCTACGTGCGCAACAAGCGCCGCGCGTGCAAGCACGTCGGCTTCCGTTCGTTCGACCACGACCTGCCGGCCAACACGCGCGAGGACGATCTCGTCGCGCTCATCGACCGACTCAACGCCGACCCCGACGTGCACGGCATCCTGCTGCAGCTGCCGCTGCCTGCGGGCATCAACCCGACGCCGCTGATCGATCGCATCGATGCGCGCAAGGACGTCGACGGCTTCCAGGCCGAGAACGTCGGTCGCCTCGCGTTGCGCCAGCGCGGCCTGCGACCGTGCACGCCGAAGGGCGTGATGACCCTGCTCGCGCACACCGACCGACCCGTGCGCGGCCGCACGGCGGTCGTGGTCGGCGTGTCGAACCACGTCGGCCGCCCGCTCATCCTCGAACTGCTGCTCGCCGGATGCACCACGACCGGCTGTCACAAGTTCACGCAGGACCTGCGGCACGAGGTCGGCCAAGGCGACATCGTCGTCGTCGCGGTCGGCAGGCCAGGCCTCGTCAGGGGCGAGTGGATCAAGCCAGGCGCGGTCGTCATCGACGTCGGCATCAATCGTCTCGACGACGGCCGGCTCGTCGGCGACGTCGAGTTCGAAGCCGCGGCGGAACGCGCGTCGTGGATCACGCCGGTGCCGGGCGGGGTCGGGCCGATGACGGTCGCGACGCTGATGGAGAACACGCTGGAAGCGGCCGAGGCCTTTTTCGACTGAAAGCCCGGCGCGGGCCTGTCCGCGCCGCAACGCGAGATGCGCACGATGGTCCTTCGAATTCTTTTCCTTGCCGGCCTGGTCGCGCTCGGCGGCTGTGCGGGCATCGTCAATCGCGCGAGCCAGCGCCTGGCCGACAGCCTGACCGCGGGCGTGCTCGAGCAGGACGACGTCGATCTCGCACGAGACGGCATTCCGGCCTGGCTCCTGCTCGTCGACGGCGTGATCCAGGGCGACCCGCGGAACACCGGCGCGCTGCTCGCGGGCTCGCGCCTGTACGGCGCGTACGCGGGCGGTTTCGTCGACGATCCCGCGCGCGCCAAACGGCTGTCGGCGCGCAGCTTCGACTACGCCAAGCGCGCGACCTGCCTCATGGATGCGCCGCTGTGCGACCGCATCGCCGCGCCGTTCGATGCGTTCCAGGCGCAGGTCGCCAAGGCGCGCGACGCCGCGTTGCTGTACGGACTCGCGTCCGCATGGGCCGGCTGGATCCAGGCGAACAGCGAAGACTGGAAGGCGATCGCCGACATCCCGAAGGTGCAGGCGCTGCTCGACCGCGTCGTCGCGATCGCGCCCACGCACGCGCAAGGCGAGCCGTACATGGTCCTCGGCGTGCTCGCGACCTTGCGGCCGGCGAGCCTCGGCGGCAAGCCGGAGGAGGGCAAGGCGGATTTCGAGAAGGCGCTTGCATTGTCCGGCGGCCGCAACCAGATGGTGCGCGTCCTCTATGCGGAGCACTACGCGCGCCTCGTGTTCGACCAGGCGCTGCACGACAAACTGCTCGAAGAGGCGATCGCAGCCGATCCGCACGCGCCCGGCCTCACCCTGATCAACACGCTCGCGCAGCAGCGCGCGCGCAAGTTGCTCGCGT
>DASTSE010000245.1:0-19461 GCA_035760865.1 Dokdonella sp. | reverse complement strand
GGCGCGACGCGCGACGTCGCTGCGTGCGTTGCAGCCGAGCCGGTGCAGGCCCGCGCGGCCGAGCGCGACGGCCTCGCCGAGGCAGCGCGCGAGCGCCTCGCGGTCGCCCGGCTCGAACAGCCAGCCGTTGCGGCCGTCGACGATGAAGTCCTCGCTGCCGCTGACGCGGCTCGCGACCACCGGCAGGCAGGAGGCCATGAACTCGAGCAGGGTGTTGGACAGGCCCTCGATGGTCGAGGTCAGCACGCCGAAGTCGGCTTCGGCGAGGATCTGCTCGACATCGGCGCGATGGCCGAGGAACTCGAGCTGCGAGGCGATGCCGAGCCGCTCGGCCTGCGCGCGCAGCGACGCTTCGAGCGGCCCCGCGCCGACCAGCCGCAGGCGCGCACGTCCACCGTGCGGGAACGCCGCGGCCCAGGCGTCGAGCAGCACGCCGAGGCCCTTCTCGGGGACGAGCCGGCCGACGAACACCGCGGCCGGCACGCCGTCCGCGGCCGGTGCCGGACGCAGGCCGAAGCGTCGCGTGTCGATCGCATTCGGCAGCGCGGCGATGCGTTCGCGCGCGAAGCCGTGGCGCAGCAGTTCCGCCTCGATGCGATGACTGATCGCCTGCAGCGCGCTCGCGCCGCGCAGCCAGCGTTGGCCGACCTGCGCGATGATGCCGCCGTCGTCGCGCAGCAGGCCCTTCTTGAGTTCCCACCAGCCGGACACCTTGACCACGACGGTGCGGCCGACGCGCCGCCCCATCATCGTCGTGAGTGCGCCCAGATGATGCGCGATGTGCACGTGCCAGGCGTCGTAGCGGCGGCCGTGGCGGGCGAGGAACACGAGCAGGCGCGCCCACAGCACGAGCGAACCGAGCAGGCGCACGCGAGGGTAGGCGATGCGCAGCACCGGGATGCCGTCGTGCCGACCGATGCGCGCGGGCGTGAGCTCGGGATCGCGCAGCGGCGTCAGCACCGTCACGCGATGGCCGCGCTCGCGCAGGCGCAACGCGAGCGTGCGTACCTGCGACTCGGCGCCGCCGCCGCCGACGACCGGGAAATTGCTCTCGAGCACCATGAGCACGCGCACCGGCGGGCGGTCCGCACCGACCGCGCGCTCGCGGCGACGGGCGTCGCCGCCGCGCGCCGGGTGCGCATCGCCGTTCGTCGAACCGTCCTCAGGCCGCATCGAAATGCCTCCGCAGCCAAAGATCGAGCACGACGAGCTGCCAGATCCCGCGCGAATGATCCCAGCTGCCGCGCGCATGCTCGGCGAGCAGCCGCTCGACGAACGCGCGCTCGAACAGGCCGCGCGCGAGCGTGCGCGGATCGAACAGCACGTCGCGCACGAAGCCGCGGAACGCGCCGTCGTTGCGCAACCATACCGCGACGGGCAGGCCGAAACCCTGCTTCTTCTTCCTCAACACGTCGTCGGGAAGGATGCCGGCCATCGCCTGCTTGAAGAGGTAGCGCTTGGTCGTGCCGCGCACCTTGTACGATGGCGGGAGGCGACCCGTGTACGCGACCAGGCGCGGGTCGAGGTACGGATAGCGCGCGCTGATGCCGTGCGCGCGGCAGGCGCCGTGCACCTTGTAGAGGTCGTTCTGCGCGATCGCCATCTGCAGGTCGAGCCGCATGATCCGGTGCAGCGCGCCGGCGTCGCCGCCGAGCGCGTAGACCGAACGCATGAACTCGAGCGACGCGTCGCGCGGCACGCGCGCGCGGAACGCAGGCGTGAGCAGTTCGTCGTAGTCGTCCGAGCCGAACGAGTCGTCGGTGTAGAAGCGATCCGGATTCGGCAGCGACGCACGCCGCGTGAAGTTGTCGACGCGGTTGAGGAAATGCGACGACGAGCGGCCTGCGACGCTGCCGACGGCGCGCGCGAGCGCCTTCAGCGGCGCAGGCAGGCGATAGAAGGTTTCCATCACCTGGTCCTTCGCGTAGCGCTCGTTGCCGCCGTAGATCTCGTCGCCGCCGTCGCCCGCGAGCAGGGTATCGACCGATTGCGTCGCCGCGAGCGCGGCGCATGCGAGCGTCGGCACGGCCGAGGCGTCGCCGAACGGCTGGTCCCAGGCATCGACGACGCGCTCGAGCAGCGCGACCGCCTCGCCGCTGCCGACGCGCGCGGTGTACGGCTCCGCGCCGACCGTGCGCGCGACGAGTTCGGCGTAGCCGAGTTCGTCGTAGCCTTCCTCGGCGAAGCCGATCGAGAAACTGCGCA
The DNA here is from genome assembly GCA_035760865.1 of Dokdonella sp. GTDB lineage: Bacteria > Pseudomonadota > Gammaproteobacteria > Xanthomonadales > Rhodanobacteraceae > Dokdonella_A. The sequence continues at coordinate 17,256 of DASTSE010000245.1, read as the reverse complement.
CCTTCGCCGCGGGCTTCTCGCTCGCGAGGATCGAGACGATGCTCGAGCTGTCGGTGCCGCCGGACAGGAAGCAACCCCAGCCGCGCGCGTCGGACGGCCGGTAGTCGTGCACGCTCGCGACGATCTGCTCGCGCAGGTCGCGCGCGAGCCGCGCGTCGTCGCCGCGCAGGTCCTCCGCGTACTCGGGCAGCCAGTAGCGTGCGCTGCGGCCGCGGCCGCCGTCCCACGCGTAGCGCGTACCCGGCGTGAGGCGCCCGACGCCGACGCAGATCGTCGATGGCGCCGGCACGTAGGCGAAGTTCAGGTAATGGTAGATCGCCAGCGGATCGATCTCGCGTGCGCACAACGGGCTCGCGAGGACCAGGCGCAGGTCGCTCGCGAGCAGCACGGTGCCGTCGCGTTCGAGCACGTACAGCGGCAAGGTCGAGAAATGGTCGGTGAGCGCGCACACGCGCCGGCCGTCCGCGCTCCAGACGACCTGCACGAAGCGGCCGCGCCAGCGCGCGTGGGGCGGCTCGCCGTCGAGCGCGGCGGTGCCGTCCTCGCAGCGGCCCTCGACGAGGTCGGCGAGCGCGAGCCAGCGCGCACCCGCCGCTTCGCCGAAACGCACCGCGCCGCGCGATGCGATGCGCACGTCGCCTTCGCCGGACAGTGCGTAACCGGCCGGCGCACCGACCGCGCGCGCGGCGGCGGGACCGAATGCGCAGGCGAAATCGCCGATCACGCCGGCGGGGTCGTTCATGGGCGGCATGCGTGGTATCCGGGCGACGACGCCGACCGCAGGTCGACGCGGCGCAGGGTGGAAGGGAACTCCGGCGGGCAGGACATCGCTTCAGTTTCCGCTGGCTTTGCGCTGGTTGCGCAGCACGCGCGCGTATACGGCTTCGGTGCGCCGGACCATTTCGTCGACCGCGTAACCGTGTCGGGCGTCTTCGCGCGCGGCGGCGCCGAGGCGCGCGCGCAGTGCGTCGTCGCCGGCGATGCGCTCGAGCGCAGCCGCGAGCGCGGCTGCATCGCCGCTCGGGAACAGCAGGCCGTTGCGCTCGTGCTCGATCAGCTCGGGATTGCCGCCGACCGCGGAGGCGACCGGCGCGCACCCGGCGGCCATCGCTTCCAGCACGACGTTCGACAGGCCCTCCTCGCGCGAACAGAGCGCGAGGAAGTCCGCGCACTGCATCAGCGCCTGCGCGTCGCTGCGCTCGCCGAGGAACCGCACGTCGGCGTCGAGGCCGAGTCGCGCCGCCTGCGCGCGCAGCTCGGCCTCGAGCGGACCGCCGCCGGCGAGCAGCAGGAACGGCCGTCGTGGCGGCGCGATGCGCGCGAGCGCGTCGAGCAGCAACGGAATGTTCTTGACTGCGACGAGGCGGCCGACGAACAGGCCGCAACTGCGACCCGCCGGCAGCCCGAGCGCGTTGCGCTCATGCTCGCGCTGCTGCGCGGACAGCAGCGCGGGAATCTCGACGCCGTTCGGCACGAGGCTGATGCGGCCGAGCGGCAGGCCGGTGTGCTCGGCGGTCGCCTGCGCGCCCGCGCGAGCGTTCGCGACGACCGCGTCGGCGCGACGGACGATCCAGCGCTTGCCGAGCCATTGCCGAGGCGTGTGGTGCAGGCACAGGCCGCGCACCGATGCGATGAAGGCGCAGCGTGGCGACAGCGGCAGCAGCGCGCGCACCCACAGCTCCGCGGTCAGCGAGAAGCAATGCACGATGTCGTAACGGCCGCGCCGCAGCAGCGCCGCGAGCCGCAGCACGAAGCGCGGGTCGATGCGCCCGCGCTTGGGCAGTTCGTGCACGCGGATGCCCGATTCCGCGAGGCGGTCGGCGAGGAACGAACGGTTGCGGAAGTACAGCAGTTCCGCTTGCCAGCGCGAACGGTCGAGCCCGGCCAGCAGATGCGCGATCTGGCGCTGGCTGCCACCGACCTCCATCTCGTCGCTGACGACGAGCAACCGCGTGCGCTCGGGAAGCGGGGCCTCAGCCATGGACGACCTTCCGGAAACAGTCGAACAGGCGGCCGGCCTCGATTCGCACGTCGAACTCGCGCTCGACCTTGGCGCGACCCGCGGCCGCGTAGGCGTCGCCGAGCGCCGGATCGGCGAGCAACGCGGCAATTGCATCGGCGAGCGCGGCGGCATCGCGCTGCTCGACGATGCGGCCGCTGATGCCGTCGTCGACGAGTTCGGGAATCCCCGATACGCGCGTGCTGACGACCGGCAGTCCGGCCGCCATCGCTTCGGTGAGCACGTTGGGGATGCCGTCGGCGTTGCCTTCGGGCGTGACGACGCACGGCATCACCATCAGCGTCGACTCGGCCATCGCCTGCCGCACGTCGGTCTGCGGTTTCGCGCCGACGAACGCGACGCGCTCGCGCAGTCCGAGACGATCGCGTTGCGCCTCGAGGCGCGCGCGCTCCTCGCCCTCGCCGATGACGACGCTGTCGAACGCGACGCCGCGGTCGCGCAGCAGCGCGAGCGCGGGCAGCAGCACGTCGAAACCCTTGATCGGATCGAGCCGGCCGACCGAGAGCAGCCGGTGCGGCAAGCGTCCTTCGCGCGAGTAGCGCGTCTCGCCGAGGTCGAGCGCCGAGTGCATGACCTGGATCGGCACCGACCCGGGCGGATCGATCCAGCGTTGCATGTGGCGCACGTTGTTGCGCGTGATCGTGACTGCCAGATCGGCCGCGGCGAGCTTCGCCGCCATCATGTGGTCCTCGACGAAGATGTCGTGCGCGCGGCTCGTGAACGAAAACGGCTTGCGCAGGATGCGCGAGAGGAACCATGCGACCGTGGCCGGATAGGTCGCCCACGGCGCATGCACGAGGTCGGCGCCGAACGCCTCGATCGCGCGCAGCTGGCCGGCCGCGCGACACAGCGCGCCGAGGCTGCTGAACAGCACGTTCGGCTGGCGCCAAAGGCCTGCGACGAGGCGCGCGACGAAGCCGAGCGTGACGAGCGGGCGGCGCAGCGCGAGGGCCGCGAACGCGAGCACCGATGCGACGCCGCCGCGCGGGTGCAGCGTGCGGTCGAGCAGGACCGCCGCACGCTCCTGCACGATCTTCTCGCTCGCGGGCTTGAGCGAGAGGATCGAGAGTTCGGCGCCGCGCTCGATGAGCGCGTGCATCTCGCGCACGATGAAGGTCTCCGACCAGCATGGGAACAGCGAGACGACGTAAAGGATGCGCAGCGGTCGATCGGATGCGGCGTTGCGGGCCATCGGTCAGGCGTTCCTGCGGCGGGAGACCGACCAGGTCGCGGCGGCGCGACCGGTCAGGAAGTCGTGCAAGCCGAGCACGGCGTAGCCGTTCATGCGCACGAACGTCGAAATCACGCGCACCGGCGCGATGCGCAGCAGGGCGGGCTTGCGCATCGCCGCGACGGCGACGCCGTAGAACGCGAGCTGGGCGAGTCCGAGCACGGTCCACTTCGGCGACTCGGCGATGAGGGCGAGGTTGCTCACGAATGCCGCGAGCATGAACCACGGTGCGAGCAGGCGCAGCCACTTGTGCCCCCACAGGCGCCAGCCGAGCGGATGGGTCCAGGGCAGCAGCAGCGCCGGCTCGCGCGCGATCAGCTGGAAGTTGCCGGCCAGCGTGCGCCGCTTGCGCGCGGACTCGACGGCCGCGTCCCTGGACGGGCGATCCCATGCGCGCGCCTCGCTGCAGAACACGATGCGCGAGCCGTCGCGCGCGATCTGCAGCGGAATCCACAGGTCGTCGAGGATGAGGCCTTCGGGAATCTGCGGCAGCAGCGCGCGGCGGGCGGCGTAGAGCGCGCCGCTCACGCCGACGACCGAGCCGCTTTCGGCTTCGTTGCTGCGGATGAAGGTCTCGTAGCGCCAGTAGAAGTCGATTCCGTCGCCGTAATCGCTGTAACTGCGTTCGAACGCGAGCTCGCCGCCGACTGCGCCGACGCGCGGATCGGACAGCACGCGCAGCAACGCGCGCAGCGCGCCGGGCTCGATGCGCTGGCGAGCGTCGGCGAACAGCACGACCTCGGCATCGATCCTCGGCACGATGTCGCCGAGGCACGCCGACTTGCCGCGCCGCACCGGGAACACGTACGGAATCAGCCGCGGGTCGCCGAATTCGCGCAGCACGGTCGGCGTGTGGTCTTCCGAGCCGTCGGAGGCGACGTGGAAACGCAGCTTGTCGGGCGGATAGTCGAGCGCGGCGATGTTCTGCAGCTTCGCCGCGAGTTCGTCCGCGGCGTCGTGGGCGACGATGACGACGGCGACCTTCGGCTCCCAGTCCGACGGTTGCACGCGGCGCGGCCGGTACAGCGCGCGCGCGAGCATCGCGAGCGGATAGCCGAGGTAGGTCCAGCCGAGCGCGAGCATGCTCAGCACGAAGGTCCACTTCATCGGGCGTCGCCCCCGTGGCCGAGCAGGCGTTCGCGCAGGCGCTCGTAGCGGCGATCGCCGAGCGCACGCTTGGCCAGGCCGAGCACGCCGTAGCGCAGGCGCGCGCGCGCGATGCCGCGACCCTCGATCCAGGCTTCGAGCGTCGCGACGTCGAGCGCCGCGGTGACGCTCATGCGCGGCAGCGCGCGCGCGGCATCGGCGCCGTCGAGCACGCCGGGCTCCGACCCCAACACGTGCGTGTATCCGCATTCGCGCGCGACCGCGGGCAAGTCCGCGCGCATGCGGCCGCCCGGTGGCGCGAGCAGGGTCACCGCGGCACCGACATGGTCCTCGATCGCGAGACGCGAGCGGCGCAGGTCCTCGCGCAGCGCGCGGTCGTCGAGCTCGGTGAAATAGCGGTGGTTCCAGCCGTGCGACTGGATCGACATGCCGCTCGCGGCCATCTCGCGCAGCGCGGCCCAACCCGCGAGCCCCGGTTCGCCGACCTTGCCGGGATTGACGAAGAAGTCCGCGCGCAGCCCGCGTTCGCACAGCGCGGGCCAGGCGAGCGCGTGGTTGCTCGCGTGGCCGTCGTCGAACGTGAGCACGGCCGCGCGGCGCGGCGCGGCCAGCCAGTCGCGCGCGCTGGTCGCGCCGCCGGCGATGCGCACGAGCGCGTCGAGCTGCGCCGCGAAACGCTTCGCGTCGACGGTGTAGTGAGGGTCCTGCGCGGCGTCCGGAGCGCCCGCTCCGCCGATCGCGTGGTACATGAGGGCGACGCTGCGCGTCGCCGTGCTGGAAGGAATCGGTTCGATCATCCCGCCCGGTCGTCAGCGCGTGTAGGTGATGGAGAGGATGATCGCATTGTCCGAATAGCCGGCTTCGCGCAGGGTGCTGCCGCGCAGCGCATGCGTGCCGCGCAGCATCCAGGTCCAGTGGCTCGTCTGCCGCCACGCGAGCGCCATCGAATAGCTCGCGTCGGTGTCGGTGCGATCGAGGCCGGTGTAGTCGCGGTGCTCGCGGCCGGTCGCCAGCGACAGCGTGAATGTCGGCCGCAGCAGCCAGTCGTACCGCGCGGTCCAGCCGTGCGAGCGCTGGCTGAAGAACTCGCCTTCGATGTAGTCGATCTTGCGCCAGAACGGCGCGACGTTGAACGCGTACCGGTCCGAGCGGTGGTTGAAGTCGAGGCCGATGCGCTTCTCGACGTAGAGCTGCGGCGAGATCACCGCGCCGTTGCGGCCGCTGCCGACGCCGAGGTTGCCGATCGACAGCGGATCGACGATGAGGTCCTGGCTCGCATCGGCGAACTGGCGCGCCGCATCGATGCCCAAGTCGGTCGCCGGCGACGGCGTCCAGCGCAGGCCGAGGCTGAGCAGCGTACCGGAGCGGCTCTCCGGCCCGCGCAGGTCGACCCAGCTGTAGCCCGCGGCGGCGTCGAGCTTGAGCGTGCCGGACGCGTGTTCGTAGCCGATGTAGGCGTCCTCGCGGTCGTAGTCGAACGGCCGCGAGGCGGTTTCGTCGTAGCGCACGCGCGATGCGGTCAGCGAGCCGCTGACGTTGTCGAGCGCACCGAGCAGCCAGGCGAGGCGTGCGGCCGCGCTGAAGCGATCGCTGTCGAACGCGTTCGTCTCTTCCGCATAGGTGTTCGTGTAGCGCAGGTCGAGGCGGCCGCGCAGGTCGCCGCCGAAGCGCGCGCGCAAGGTCGGGCCGGTGCTGAACACGTTCGTCTGCTGCTGGTTGCTGGGCACGTCCGCCTGCAGCACGTCGACCGGCTGGCGCCCGAGGTAATCCTCGGCGACCCAGTCGAAACGATCGGGGCTGATCGACCAGGTCGCGACGCCGGAGAGCAGTCCGCGCAGCTCGTCGGAGAACTTGCCGCCGAGGTAGTCGCGGTACGACAGCGCGCCCGCCGCGTTCGCGCTGAACACCGCGCCCTGCTGCTTGAGGTCGAACGCGAGCGTCGGCGTGAGCACGGTCTCCTCGACCGCGGCGTCGCGACTGAGGTTGATGTTGTCGTTCTGCTCGAGCTCGATGCCGACGGTGTAGCCGAGCGCAGGTTCCGCGCGCGCGGCCGGCGCACCCGCCGCGGCGAGCGCGGCACCGGCGAGCGCGGCACGCGTGAAGAACGGGCCGCCAGGGTTGATGCGCATCGTGCTTCCCCTCTCTGTCAGGACCACCGCCTCCGGCGCGCGCGCGGCCGGCGGACTGCGCGATCCGGTATACCCCTTTCCCGGCGCCCGCGCGCGCCGCCGTCCATGCCGGTCAGGGCAGTTCGTCGAACACCACGCCGGCGAAGCGGTTCGGATCGAAGATCGCCGCCGCCTGCGCGATCGCCGCCGGCGTGTCGCGCCCGTAGCCGGCGACGAGCACGACGAAGTCGGCGAGGTCGGACAGGATGCGCGCATCCGGCGAACCCCGCACCGCCGGCCCGTCGAGGAACAGGTAGCGGTCCGGATAGCGGCAGCGCAGCGAGTCGAGCGCGGCCCGCATGCGGAACGACGAAAAGTATTCGCCGCTCGTCTCGCGCGGCTTGCCCGACGGGATCAGGCGCAGGCGCGGGATGCCGGTGCGGTGGATGATCGGCTCCATGCCCATCGCGGGATGGTCGAGGTAGTCGATCAGCCCCGGGCCGGCCTCGGTGCCGAGCGCCTTGTGCTGGGCCGCGTGGCGCGGGTTGCAGTCGATCAGCAACGCCGTCTTCGCCTCGTCGAACGCGAACGCGGCGGCGAGGTTGCGCGCGACGAAACTGCCGCCGGAACCGGGGCTGACGGGCGCGATCATCGTCACGAAATTCTGGTCGCCGCCGAGCGCGAGCAGGCGCGTGCGGATCTCGCGGAACGCGTCGGCCTGCGCGCGCACCGAGTCGTCGCGATGGATCAGGCGCTTCTCGTCGAGCTGGCGCGGGGTCAGCGCATGCGGCTCGGCCATGCGCGCGATCGAACGACTCGCGCTCGTGCGCACGCCGAGCTTGCTCGCCGCGGCCTCGAGCGCGCCGCCGACGTGGTCGGCCGGCTTGCCGCTGTCGCCCGCGCTCATCGCATGACCTCCAGACGGATCCAGTACATCGCCGCGTAGGTGAGCATCACGGCGACGATGATGACGAGCAGCACGGTGCCGTGCAATGCGTTGCGGCGACGGTCGCCCGGCGTCGGATAGGCCGGGATCGTCGCCAGCACGGGCACGCCCGCCATGCGCTCGATCTGCGCCGCGGAGCGCACGCGCGGATCGAAGCGCGCGTAGCCGAACAGCAGGCCGAGCGGCAACAGGATGCCGAGCGCGAGCCCGGCGATCGCGAAATGCATGAGGCGCAGCCCCGAAGGGCGCACCGGCAACACCGCCGGCTCCTGGATGCGGAACGTGAGGCCCTGCTGCTTGGCGTCGAGATCCATCGATACGCGTGCGTTCTCGCGGCGCTTCAGCAGGTCCTGGTAGATGTCGCGGTTGACCTCGTAGTCGCGCGTGAGCTCGGACAGTGCATTCTCCGAATTGGCGATGCGCTTGCTGCGCTCGAGCTCGGCGTCGAGCATGCCCTGGGTGACGCTCAGGCGCGACGCGGTCGCCGAGCCGTTGCGGCGCGCTTCGTTGAGCTTGCTGCGCAGTTCCTGGTACAGCGGGTTGTACTGGATGCTGTCGTCGATCTGCGAAGGGCCCTTGCCGGCCTTCGGCGCCAGCGCGCGCTGCTGTTCGTCGCGCTTGAGCGCGTCCTGGATGTCCTGGATCTGGTGGCGGATGCGCACGACGTCGGGGTAGTCGTCGGTGTACGTGAGCAGCAGGCGATCGAGCTGGTTCTGCAGCTCGGCGAGCTGGACGCGATACGTGCTCGCGCGCGTCTGCACCGCGGTGATCTCCGACTCGCCCGACAGCTGCGACACGAGTGCGCCTTCGCGCGAACGCTGTTCCATGAGTTCGAGTCGCGCCTGTTCGATCTGGCTGCGCAACTGCGCGATGCGGCTGTTGCTGTCGGCCTCGCCGCCGGGGCGCGCGTCGACGTTCGCCTCGCGATAGGCCTTCAGCTTATCCTCGGCGTCGGTGAGCTTCTTGTGGTACGACTCGACCTGGCCGTCGATGAATTCGAACGCATTGCGGCTCTCACGTTCCTTCGCGGCGAGGCTTTCCTGGATGAACAGCTCGGCGAGCCGTTGCGTCACGTGGAACGCGCGCTCCGGCTGGCTGTCGGCGTAGGTGATCTGGATCAGGTTATCGCGCGGACTCGTGATCTTCGTACGATCGGTGATCGCCTCGATCATGCGGTCCTGCTCGATCGCCGACGGATGCTTGTCGAGCCAGCCGCCGGCGGCGAGGATCTCGTTCATGACCTTGCGGCTGAAGATCACCTCGCGCGCGATCGAGGCGCGGTCGGCGATGCCGGTCGCGACCGCGCGTCCCTCCATGAGCCCGGTCACGATGTTGCTTTCCTGCACGAGGATCGTGGTGGACGACTCGTACTTGCGCGGCAGCGCGACGCCGATCATGAGCGCCGCGATCGCGATCACCGCGAACATCGTGCCGAGCGCGAGCTTGCGGCGGCGCGCCTCGGTCAGCAGCACCGGCACGAGTTCGCCCATCGGCACCATCGCATTCGCCATCTCGCCGCTCCGTTCGGTCAGAACACGCGTTCGGGTACGGTGATCACGTCGCCCGGTTGCGCCGGATAGTTCGTCGACAGGTCGCCCTTCTTGAGGATCTGGTCGAGGTGCACAGCGTAGGCGCGCGTGCTGTCGCCTTCCTTGCGGTACAGCTCGGTGCGGTCGGCCGAGGCGAACTCGGTCGTGCCGCCGGCCGCGAGCACCGCATCGAGCACGGTCATGCCCTGGCGGTACGGGACCGAGATCGGGTTGCGCACGGCGCCGGTCACGCGCACGCGCGAGAGGTATTCGTGGCTGCGCAATTCGGTCAGGATCACGGCGACCTGCGGGTCGCGGATGTAGGTCTTGAGCTTCTCGGCGATCTCGGCCGAGACCTCCTCGGTCGTCTTGCCGCCGGCCATGACGTCGCCGACGAGCGGGATCGAGATCATGCCGTCGGGGCGCACCGGCACCTTCGCGTTGAGGTCCGGGTTGTGCCAGACCGACACCTCGACGATGTCGTCGACGCCGATCTTGTAGACGCTGACCGCCTGCGCCTCGGGATTCACCCGCGGTGCCCCGCTGCTCACCCCGGGTCCTGCAGCACAAGCCTGCAAAAACAACACGATAGCGATCAAGACGAGCCGGACGAACGGCGACATGGCGCGCTCCCTCCCTATGGAAATGTGAACCCTATCACACTTTCATGGCGGCCCCGACCGGGCGGCGGCCGGTACCGGGGCGCCCTTCCTCGCCCCGTCGTGCGCAGAATAATCCACTTGTAGGGCCGTGGTCGCGCGACATCGCGAGCCCCGCGCAGCCGGTGTGCGGCGCGGCCGGGCGCCCGTGCGCGGGGCGGCCTGCGCGGCGCTCAGACCCGATAGAACGCGCGGTACCAGTCGACGAAGCGGCCGATGCCGACCTCGACCGGCGTCGACGGTGCGTAGCCCGTGTCGCGCGACAGCTCGGTGACGTCGGCGTAGGTGTCCGGCACGTCGCCGGGTTGCAGCGGCAGCAGGATCTTCTCGGCGGTGCGGCCGAGCTTTTGCTCGAGCACCTCGATGTAGCGCGCGAGTTCGACCGGCTGGTTGTTGCCGATGTTGTAGACGCGGTACGGCGCGGCCGAAGAGCCCGGGTTCGGCTGCAGCGGATCGAACGCGGGGTCGCCCTCGGGCACGCGGTCGAGCGTGCGGATCACGCCTTCTACGATGTCGTCGATGTAGGTGAAATCGCGCGTGTGCTTGCCGTGGTTGAACACCTCGATCGGCTCGCCCGCGAGGATCTTGCGCGTGAACAGGAACAGCGCCATGTCCGGCCGTCCCCACGGGCCGTACACGGTGAAGAAGCGCAGGCCCGTGGTCGGCAGGCGGTACAGGTGGCTGTAGGTGTGCGCCATCAGCTCGTTCGCCTTCTTCGTCGCGGCGTACAGGCTCACCGGGTGGTCGACCGCGTCCCGAACCGAGAACGGCAATTTGCGGTTGGCGCCGTAGACCGAACTCGAGGACGCGTAGACGAGATGCTCCACCGCGCCATGGCGACAGGCTTCGAGCACGTTGATGAAGCCGACCAGGTTCGCCTCGATGTACGCGTACGGATTGGTCAGCGAATAGCGCACGCCCGCCTGCGCGGCGAGGTTGACCACGCGCTGCGGACGGAAGTCGGCGAACGCGCGTTCGAGCGCCGGGCGATCCTCGAGCGACGCGCGCACGAAGCGGAAGTTCGCGTGCGGCACGAGCCGGGCGAGGCGCGCTTCCTTGAGCGTGGGGTCGTAGTAGTCGTTGAGGTTGTCGTAGCCGAGCACATCGTCGCCGCGCGCGAGCAGGCGATCGCTCAGGGTCGATCCGATGAAGCCGGCGGCGCCGGTGACGAGGATGCGCATGATCGGGACCGGGATGGGGGATTGGGGTTCAGGGATTCGGACAGGACGGAGACGAAGGGTAGTTCGGGCGCTCGCGCTTTACCGAATCCCGAGTCTCCGATCCCGGCGTCACAGGCGGTCGTCGACGAGGTCGCGCGGCAATGCCTGCTTGACGTCGAACAGCACGCAACCGGGCTTGCCGAGCGCGCGGATGCGCTCGGCGCCGAGCTCGAGGAACTGGCGGTGCGCGACCGCGAGGATGACCGCGTCGTACGTGCCGGGGACGAGTTCGGGCACGAGCTCGAGGCCGTACTCGTGGCGCGCTTCCTCGGCGCTGACCCACGGATCGTGCACGTCGACGTTCGCATGGTAGCTGCGGAACTCGCCGACCACGTCGGTCACCCGCGTGTTGCGCAGGTCCGGGCAGTTCTCCTTGAACGCGAGGCCGAGCACGAGGATGTTCGCGCCGGCCGCGTGGATGCGTCGCTGCGTCATGAGCTTGATCACGCGCTGCGCGACGTGCTGGCCCATGCCGTCGTTGATGCGCCGGCCGGACAGGATCACTTCCGGGTGGTAGCCGATCTGCTGCGCCTTGTGCGTGAGGTAGTACGGATCGACGCCGATGCAGTGGCCGCCGACCAGGCCGGGGCGGAATGGCAGGAAGTTCCACTTCGTGCCCGCCGCGGCGAGCACCTCGGCGGTGTCGATGCCGAGCCGGTGGAAGATCAGCGCGAGCTCGTTGATGAGCGCGATGTTGAGGTCGCGCTGCGTGTTCTCGATCACCTTGGCCGCCTCGGCGACGCGGATGCTCGACGCCTTGTGCGTGCCTGCGGTGACGACGCGGCGGTACAGCGCATCGACGAAGTCGGCCGCCTGCGGGGTCGAGCCCGAGGTCACCTTGAGGATCGTCTCGAGGCGATGTTCCTTGTCGCCGGGATTGATGCGCTCGGGGCTGTAGCCGGCGTAGAAGTCGACGTTGTAGGCCAGGCCCGATTCGCGCTCGATGATCGGCACGCAGACCTCCTCGGTCGCGCCCGGATATACGGTCGACTCGAACACGACCACGGCGCCACGCGAGATCGCCTTGCCGACGGTGCGGCTCGCGGAAACGAGCGGCGAAAGATCGGGGCGCTTGGCGTCGTCGATCGGCGTCGGCACCGTCACGATGAACACGTTGCACGCCTTCAGCTCGTCCGCGTCCGCGCTGAAACGCAGCTGCGGCGTCGCCGCGAGTTCGTCGCTCGATACCTCGAGCGTGTGGTCGCGGTGCTGCCGCAATTCGTCGATGCGCGCGCGGTCGATGTCGAATCCGAGCGTCGGCAGGTGGCGACCGAACCCGACCGCGAGCGGCAGTCCGACGTAGCCGAGGCCGATGACCGCGACGCGGGTGTCGTCGGGGCGGGGCAGGGCAGCAGCATCCATTCGCGGTTCCTCGTACGGACGGGTGGGCAAGGCCCTGCCGGCACGATCCGGTCGGACCGCGCATCGAGAAAGGGCTCACGGTCCGCTTCCCGACTTCCTGCTAGGGGGCGCAAGTCTAGCAAGAGCGATCCGCGACCGGGCATTGCCTCCGGCACGGGCGCCCGCGGACGCGGTTGGATACGCTCGCGGCTCCGTCCGACCGGAGACCGCCATGCTGCGCTTCCTCGCCGCCGCCGTGCTCGTCGCGGGCGGCATGCACGCTGTCGCCGCGCCACGCACCGACTCGATCCTGATCCAGGGCAACGCGGCCGGCACGCAGTCGGTCGGCAAGGGCGCCGACGGTCGCGTGCATGCGGAGTATTCCTACAACGATCGCGGCCGCGGCGAACATATCGTCGCCGACTGGACGCTCGACGCCGCCGGCCTGCCGGTCGCGTACGACGGCCGCGGCAACGACTACATGAAGGCGCCCGTGGAGGAGCGCTTCTCGATCGCCGACGGCAAGGCGACTTGGCACAGCCGCACCGAGCACGGCACGGCGCCCGCCGCGGGCGCGTTCTACGTCCCGGCCAATGCGCCGCCGGAATTCCTCGGCGTGCTCGCACGCGCGCTGCTCAAGGCGCCCGGCCATCGGCTCGCGCTGCTGCCGGCCGGCGAAGCCTCGATCGAGGCCGTCGGCAGCGTGCGCGCCGGCGGGCGCGAGGTGCGCCAATACCGCATCTCCGGACTCGGCTTCACGCCGCAACCGATCTGGCTCGACGGCGACGGTGCGACCGCGGCGATCGTGTCGGGCTGGATCTCGGTCGTGCCGGCAGCGTTCGCGAACGAGCTCGAGCCGTTGCAGGCGGCGCAGGATGCGGCCGACACCGCCTGGTCGGCGCGTCTCGCGCGCGAACTCGTGCGCACGCCGAAAGGCGGCCTGCTGATCCGCGACGCGCGCGTGTTCGATCCGCGCGACCTCTCGGTGAGCGAACATACGAGCGTGCTCGTGCGCGGCGAGCGCGTCGTTCGCGTCGCGCCCGACGCCGCACTGCAGGGGATCGCGGACGCCGAGGTGCTCGATGCGCACGGCCGCTTCCTCATGCCCGGCCTGTGGGACAACCACCAGCATTTCAGCGACGTCGACGGCCTGCTCGACCTCGCCAACGGCGTCACCAGCGCGCGCGACATGGCCAACGACACCGACGCATTTCCGAGGCGCGTCGCCCGCTTCGACGACGGCAGCGAGATCGGGCCGCGCGTGCTCAAGGCCGGCATCATCGATGGCACAGGCGAGCTCGCCGGCCCGACGAAGATGCGCGTCGACACGGCCGAGGACGCGATCAAGGACGTCGACTGGTACGCCGACCACGGCTACGCGCAGATCAAGATCTACTCGTCTATCAAGCCCGAGCTCATGCCCGTGATCGCCGCGCGCGCACACGAGCGCGGCCTGCGCGTGAGCGGCCACGTGCCCGCGTTCATGTCCGCGCGCGAGTTCGTCGAAGGCGGCGCCGACGAGATCCAGCACCTCAACTTCGTCGTGCTCAACTTCCTCTTCCCCGAAGTGAAGGAAACGCGCAACCGCGACCGCTTCATCAAGGTCGCCGAGCGCGCGCGCGAGTTCACGCCGGACAAGCCCGAGGTGCGCGAATTCATCGCGTTCCTCAGGGCGCACCACACGGTGCTCGACCCGACCATGACGGTCTTCGAGAACCTGTTCAACGGCGATCCGGCCGCGATCGTGCCCGGCCTCGAGACCGTTGCACCGCGACTGCCGCCGCAAGTGCGGCGCGGCCTCTACGGCGGCTCGTTGCCGGTGCCGAAGGGCCAGGAAGACGCCTATCGCGCCGCGTTCCCGGCGATGCTCGCGCTGCTGAAGGCGCTGCACGATGCCGGCGTGACGATCATCCCCGGCACCGACGCGCTCGCCGGTTACCAGCTGCACCACGAACTCGAGCTCTACGCGAAGGCGGGCATCGCGCCGGCGGAAGTGCTGCGCATGGCGACGCTCGTTCCGGCCGAGGTCATGGGCATCACGCGCGACCGCGGCGCGATCGCGCCGGGCAAGTACGCCGACCTGCTGCTCGTCGACGGCGATCCGACGCGCGACATCGGCGACATCCGCAATGTCGCGGCCGTAATCAAGGGCGGCAAGCTGTACGACACCGCCGCGATCGAGCGCGCACTCGGCATCACGCCGCGGCGAGCGCCGGGACCGTGACGCGCGGTTTCGGCGGTGAGCTCGCGCGCAGGAGCGCGATGCATGGATGCGCGTGCGCAGATCGCGCGGCCGTGCCGGTCTGCTTGAAGCACCTGCGCCGGACGTGGCGGTCGAATTCCGGCCGCCGCGCTTCATCATCCGTCACTGCCCTGCGTAGATGGCCAGCTCACGGAGCTTCGTCGCGATAGGACGACTGTCCGCATGGCCGGCGCAGGGAATCGAGATCCATGGGTCGAACCGACGGTAATCGACGCCATGGTCATGCCAACGCGTGGTGTGCTGAGGCCGCTCCAGGTCCACGGGCCGCTGTCGACCTTGCCGCACCCGTCGAGTTGGCTGTATGGCCTGCGCATCGCGAGGCAACCGTCCGCGGAGCGGGATGCGTGCGCGCTTCAGGTCTTCTTCTTCGGCCGCTGCCAGCCCGGCACCGTGGCCTGGCGCGCGCGCGCGACGGTGAGTTCACCCGCGGGCGCTTCCTTGCCGATGACCGAGCCGGCGCCGATGGTCGCGTCCTTGCCTATACGCACGGGCGCGACGAGTGCGGTGTTGGAGCCGATGAAGGCGCCGTCCTCGATCGTCGTCACGTACTTGTCGACGCCGTCGTAGTTGCAGGTGATCGTGCCGGCGCCGATGTTGACGTCACGGCCGACCTCGGCGTCGCCGATGTAGGCGAGGTGGTTCGCCTTGGAATGTTCGCCGAGGCGCGCCTTCTTCGTTTCGACGAAGTTGCCCACCCGAGCGTGCGCGCCGAGTTCGGTGCCCGGCCGAAGGCGAGCGAACGGACCGATGTCGCACGGGCCGTGGGTGACGACGCCATCGAGGTTGCAGTGCGAATGCACGACCGTGCCGGCGGCGAGGGTCGAGTTGCGCACGCGGCAGAACGGCCCGATGCGCACCTCGTCGCCGAGTTCGACCAGCCCTTCGAGGATCACGTCGACGTCGATCTCGACGTCGCGGCCGACGCGCACGTCGCCGCGCACGTCGAAGCGGACCGGGTCGGCGAAGCGCACCCCCGCGGCCGCGAGCTGGGTCGCGCGCAGGCGCTGGTGCATGCGCTCGAGCCCCGCGAGCTGCCACGGGTCGTTCGCGCCGAACACTTCCTGCGGGTTGATGCACGGCACGGCTTCGGCCGGCTCGCCTTCCTCGTTCGCCTGCTCGAACACGTCGGTGAGGTAGTACTCGCGCTGCGCGTTCGCGTCGGTGAGATTGTTGATCCACACGCGCAGGCGGCGAGCGTCGGCGGCGAGGATGCCGCTGTTGACCCAGGTGATCGCGCGCTGCTCGAGCGTGGCGTCCTTCTCCTCGACGATCGCACGGATGCGACCGATGCCGTCGCGGACGACGCGACCGTAGCCGTACGGGTTGTCGAGCTGGGTCACGAGCGCCGCGAGCGGGACATCGACCGCGAGCAGCTTGTTCAGCGTGTCGGTCCGAATCAGCGGCACGTCGCCGTAGAGTACGAGGACGCGCGCGCCCTCGGGCACGTCGGGCATCGCGAGCTTGACCGCATGGCCGGTCCCGCGCTGTTCGGCCTGGTGCACCCACGACAGGTCGCCGAGGTCGGTGACCGCGGCCTTCACCTGCTCGCCGAGGTGGCCGTAGACGAGGTGGATGCGCGCGGGCTGCAGTGCGCGCGCGGAGTCGAGCACGTGCGCGAGCATCGGCCGGCCGGCGAGCGGCATCAGCACCTTCGGCTTGGCCGACTTCATCCGCTTGCCCTCGCCGGCGGCGAGTACGATCACATGCAGGGGTGCGCTCGTCACGGAACATCCTCTCGGCAGGATGCCGGACGCGTGCGACGCCCGGCTCGCAAGGTCGCGGCTGCGCCGCGCCACCCGTCCACCGGACCGTTGCCGCAGGCGGCGCCGCCGGGAGCGTGCATGGCTGCCGTGCGGGAGGCGTCGGTGAGACGTGGCGCACATTCTAGAGGCGGATCGAGGCCTGCGTCGCCCCGTCCGTCGTCGGCGAGCGCCGGCCGGCTCAGTCGTAGCCGTCGGCGAAGATGAGGTCGACGCGCTCGACCGCGCCGATGTCGGGCGCCGCGTCGGCAAAGCCGTCGTTGATGCCGGGCAGCGGCAGGCCGTGGTCGACGAGCGGGCTCGCACCGAGCGGCATGAAGTCGCCCGACGCGGGCGCGGCAAGCAGCGGCGGCGCCGATATCCCGTGCAGTTCCTGCCCGGTCCCCGAGCGCAGCGCGGCGAGGTCGCCGTAGTCGGTCGAATACCAGCGCACGAGCGGGGCGGTCGCCGCATGCACGTCGTCGTAATCGAGCGAGACCGCGATCGTGTTGATCTTGCGCAGCGCATAGTGCGCGCCGTCGTAGACGTTGTTGCGGCTGGTCAGCGACGTCGTGACGCCCGGGTCGAGGAAGACGATCGCGGCGGTGTCGGGCACCGTGGTCGCGAACGTGTTGTGGTACAGCAGCAGCGGGCCGACCGGCGTCGGATAGTCGCTGTTGATCTTGATGCCGCTCGAGGTGTAGCCGTCGACGAGCGCGGAATGCGTGTCGCCGAGGTTCCAGGCGGTGTTGCGCACGATCCAGACCGGGCCCGTGCCCGCCGGCGCGACGGCGAACGCCATGAGGCTGTCGCGGATGCGGTTGCCCCAGATGCGTACGTTCGCGCAGTAGCCCTCGGCTTCGATCGCGTCGTCGTTATGGCGGTAGATCGTGTTCTCGTAGACGTCGGTCTCGTTGCTGAAGCCCGCAGCCGGCGCGGAGTCGCCGCACGGGTGCAGGCCGTCGTACGTGTCGTGCACCGTGTTGCGGCGGATCACGTTGCCGCGGCCGACATCGTCGGTGAAATAGACCGCGTTGTTCTGCGCGCTGCTTTCGTGGGTGGCTTCCCACGGCCAGCCGAAGATCGAACTGTC
>DASTSE010000244.1:0-15562 GCA_035760865.1 Dokdonella sp. | reverse complement strand
GCATCGTACGAATACAGGCGTTCGTCGTACGCAGGTGCGCCGCCTGCGTCACGCTCGTAATAGCGGGCGTCGAACGGCTGCAGCGGATGCGCGACGAGCCAGGGGCGCGCGACCGTCGAAGGCGTCTGGATCGCGTGCTGCTCGTCGAGGAACTGCAGCAGTTCCGCGAGCGGCGATGCCGCATTGCGCGGCTTGCCGTCGTGCACGCCGGTGCCGATGTAGCTCAGGTGCAGGCGCTCGCGCGCGGACATCAGCGCCTCGAGGAACAGGTAACGATCCTCGTTGCGCGTGTCGCGATCGCCACGTCGGGGATGCGCGGCCATGCGGTTGAGGCCGGCGTCGCTCGCGCTGCGCGGGAACTCGCCTTCGTTCAAGCCGAGGACGCAGACGACCTTGAACGGAATCGAACGCTGCGGCACGAGTCCACAGAACGTGACGCCGCCGAGCAGGAACGGCTGCCGATCCGGCAAGTCCGCGAGCATGACGAGCAGCGCTTCGCGCACGATCGGCCACGGCTGCGCCGTTTCGGATCCGGCCTCGCGCGATTGCCGCGCGAGGTCGGCAATGCGCCGTCGAAGTGCATCGCCGGCCGCGCGCTCGGCCTCGTCGCGCGGATCCACCTCGAACAGCGCGTCGACGCGCTCGAGCAGCCAGGTACTCCACTCGGCGAGCGGGCGCACGTGCGCGAAACCCGCGCGCAGGCGGCGCAGCTCCGACAGCAGGCGGTCGAGCTGGCCGATCGCCGTCGTCGCGGCTCCGAACACACCGTCGAGCGGCAGCACGCCGTCGACCTGGACTTCGTCGCCTTCATTGCCGGCCACGAGGCCCGCGTACAGCCGATCGATGCCGAACTGCCAGGAATTGGCTTCGATTGCGGCGCCGCCTGCCTGCTGCTTCATCGAGGCATCCAGGCCCCATGCGACGCGCGCGCGTCGCAGCCATTGCTCGAGTGTCTCCCTGCCCGCCTCGTCGAAACCGTAACGGCGCGCGAGTGCGGGCACGTCGAGCAGGCCGAGCACGTCGCTGACCGCGAAACGGCTCTCGGCCAGATCGAGCAGGCGAGTGAACGCGCCGATCAGCGGGTGCGAGCCTGCGAGACCGATGTCCGCGATGTGCCATGGCACGTGCAGCGGGTCATTCACGTGGCGCGCGGGTTCGCCGAAAACGGCCGGCAGGTAGGGCGCGTACGCCGCCATGTCCGGCGCCATCACGACGATGTCGCGATGGCGCAGCCGCGGATTCTCCGCGAGCGCGGCCAGCAGGGCGTCCTTGAGCACTTCGAGTTCGCGCAGGCGCGTGTGGCAGGCGTGCACGCGCAGGCTCGCGTCGGCGCGCAACACGCGCAGGCGGGATTCGAGCGCCGCCGCTCGCGCGGGCGCATCGAGGTCGACGAGACCCGCGGGCAGCGTCTCGCGGAACGCGGCACCGACCTCGTCCGGCTGCATGCAGCGCACGCTCGATTGCACGCGATCGAGCAGGGAGCCGTCGTGCCGCACGACTTCCCCGTCGTCGAGCGAGTCGCGCTCGTCGATCGCGTCAAGTTCGTCCAGCACGAGGCAGAAGTCCTGCGCCACGCGACCGAGGGCGACGAGCAGCGGATGGCCCACTTCGAAGTACAGCGCCTGCGGATCGCCGTCGAGATGCAGCAACGAGCGCCGGCTGCGCAGGTAACTCCAGTGCTCGCGGCAAGGGTCCGGGAAATACAGATGCACGTCGCGTCGCGCCGCGACCGCGCGCAACACGGCGAGCAGGTCGGGGGCGACGTGGCTCGTGCCGAAAACGTGCAGCGAGCCGTGATCGGGACTCGATGCCGCGAGCGAACCCAGCAACCGCTCGGCGCGGTCCGCGCGATGTGCGGACGACGTGCGCTTGCGCACCTCGCACCACAGCGCCGCCTGCCAGTCGCGCGCGTCGCGCGGCGCGCGTTCCCATGCGCGAATCCAGTCGGGCCGATAGACGAGATACTGCGTGTAGATGCCGGCCAGCTGGTGGGCGAGCTGGAAACGGCGACGCGCCTGCGCGTCGTCGGCGAGATGGCCGGCGACGGACGACGGCAACTGCGCGAGTCCATCGAGGATCAGCCAGCGCAGGGCGTCCTGGCGCCAGACGCCGTCATGCGCGATGTCGTCGCCCTCGAGCTCCTGCAGGCGGCGCAGCATCCACTGCCAGGGCAGCAGCATCTCGAGATTCGCGGCGATCGGATGGCCGCCGCTGTCCGACGCCCGGCGGCCGAGGAAACCGAACAGCCAGCGCTGCATGCCCGGATGGGCGACGACGATGCGCTGCGGCTCGAGCGGGTTTGCCGGACGCTCCGCATCGAGGCGCTCGGCCAGCACCTGCGCGAGCCGCTCGACCCGGCTGGCGCGATGGACGATCAGTCCATGATGGCTCAAGCGCATGTCCTCCCGCCAGCGGGCCCGAAGCCGCCGTTGTAGCGGCGACCCGTCTCGCTGCGCAAGACGGAGCGACCGGCGCACCGCAGCGACAAAAACAAAAACCGCCCGAAGGCGGTTTCGATTTCGTGTCAGTCCGGCGAACCGACACGCAGGATTGGTGGGCGGTGCAGGGATCGAACCTGCGACCCTTGCCGTGTGAAGGCAATGCTCTACCGCTGAGCTAACCGCCCGTCTCGACCGTTCGCCCTGGCGCCGCTTCCGGCCGCGGATCGCAGCCGGCACGGCTGGACGCCGCGCATCCCAGGGCAGGACGAAATGGTGCCGGAGAAGGGATTCGAACCCCCGACCTACGCATTACGAATGCGCCGCTCTACCAACTGAGCTACTCCGGCGAGGGGCGCGGAGTATAGACATTCAGCGGGCCGGCCACAACCTTCGACGGCGTCGTCATCCGGTCGGCGGCCCGCAATGAATGCCGCCTGGCGTCACCAGCACGCGCCGTTCGACGGAGGCTTGTCGCCGGTCCAGTCCTTGAAACCGGTGTTGTTGATCGTCAGCGTGCCGCAAGCATCACTGGCCTGCGAGCCGCCCGGTACGAGGAGCAGCGTGAACGTCTGGTCACCGTTGCCCAGTTGCACCTGCGCCGTGTAGAGCCCGCGCTCGGATACGTCAGACATCTGCAGGCTGTCGTCACCGGTGAACTGGTCGGTGTAGCGGTTCAGATTGGTGTATCGACGTTCCTCCGCGGAGGCGATCCGCATCGCGAGATCCTTCGCGTCCGCGCGGTTGGACCGCTGGACATACCTGCGATAGTTGGGATACGCGACGGCCGCGAGGATCGCGATGATGACGACGACGATCATCATCTCGAGCAGCGTGAAACCCCTGGAAGTGCGATTCATGACTTTGGTTTTCCGTTGATGAAGCCCTCCGCGGCTGTGTTCCCGCGGAGGGCGGCCATGGCATGCCTCAATGAAGGTCGATCAGTTCCTTCCACGCAGCCCGGTGCCAGGGTGCCGGCGAAATCGCCTTGTTGATCGCATCCGTCACGTCCACCGAGGCACCCGGAATGATCAGGCCGCCACCGGGCTTCTCGACCGGATCGCCGATGGGCCTGTCGCTGCCCGTCACCTGGCCCGTGACACCGACACCGGCGCGATGGCCGGGCGAGCCGGGGAACGCTGCGGCGCCGTTCGCACCGTTGATGGCCATCACGGCGAAACGCCGGCCCGGGTCGCATGGGTCGTCACCCTTCGGGATCATCGTGTACAGCACCGCGAGATTCGCACTGTAGTACGGAATCGCCCTGCGATCCGCGCGCTCGCCTTTCTCGGGCGTGCCCGCGAAGTTGAGCGGCAGGCGCCAGCCGTTGGCGGGACCGATCGAGACATCGATCGGGTTGTTCTGCGCATCCAGTCCGCCGACGAGCATCTCCGGCGCACCCGCCGGAACCGAGCTCGGCGGCTGTTCGCCCGTGATCGACCGCATGCCGGTGGGGGACTGCGTCAGAACCTGCGTGACGAGCGTATTCGGTGCGATCGCCGCCGAGTACGTCGCATAGTCGCGGATGCCGTAGAACGCCTGGCCCGGGATTCCGCTCGTACGATCGTCGCGGCCGAGGTACTTGCCGGTACCGAAGACCAGAATCGGGCGCATCGTGACCGGATCGCGCAGCGCGGTCGGGTTGTATACGATCGGCTGGTCGCCGACCGCAGCCGCGCCGCCCGCCGCATAGGTGCTGAACATCAGGTCCGCCTTCCAACTGGTCGGATTCGCGTCGCTGATGTCGAAACGCCACAGGTTGCCGGCGAGATCGCCCGCATAGACGAAATCGGCGATCTGATCGTTGCCGACATCGAATACGGTCGGCGTCGAGAGGCCGTAGGTCTTGAAGCCGGACGGGCGGGTCTGCGGCGCGATATCGGTGCGAATCTCGCGAATCAGCGCGCCCGTGGCCAGGTCGATCACGAGCAGCGATGTGTGCTTCGCCGCAGGTTCGCTCGCGTCGTTGGCGATCGCAGCATCCGACGAGCGCGACGGGAAGTAGCCGCTCGAAACGACCGCGACCCACTTGTTGCCGGCGTGGATGCGCGCGACGTTGGCCGCATCGTAGGTATAGCCGAGCGACGGACACGTCGTCGCGCCGGGCGCGCACACCGGATCATTCGACGGCACGCTGGCCGGATCGCGCGTCGGGCCGCTGTTGAACTCCCACATCACCGCGTTCGCAACGGTGGATTCGCTGAACGCGTCGCTCGGCACGTCGGTGACGTCGAGCGCATAGATACCTCGCCCGCCGAGCCGCAGCGAGCCGACGAGAATCGTATGCCAGGAACCGTTGAGGAATACATCCGCTTCGCGGGGCGCCGAGTCGACGCCAGGCGTGAGACCCGCGGTGTCGGCAGTCGAACGGGCGAGGCGCCGGTTCTGGATCAGCGTGGACGGTACGAACGCCCAGCTCTCGTCGCCGCTCTCAGCATCGAACGCGTGCAGCATGCCGTCGTTCGAGCCGACGTAGACCATCGGCCTGCGCGAACGGTGGCTTTCCTGGAACTTGGCGTAGCCCTGGTTCGGATCCGCGGCGAAGGCGACCTGCTCGGGCGAACCGATCGGGAACGTATCGTAGAAGCCGCCACGCGGTGACGATACGTACAGCGGGGCGGCGTTGACGACCGCGCCGAATACCGAGCTGCGCGTGCGGAAATGCGGCGTCGGAGTCGCCTCGTTCTTGCGGTACCCGCGCACGTAGTCGACGCGGTTGGTGCCATAAGCGTCGCATGCGGCCGCGTTCGTGCTCGCCTTGCACAGGGTCGCATCGGTCGGCTTCTGGTTCAGCGCGTCGACGTACTCGGTGCCGAGCGTCGAGGTGTTCCAGCGGAACGGAATGCCGACCGTCCCGGATACGGTACGCTTGGACGTGAAGATGCGGCGGCTGTCCGGGTCGCGCGCGGTCGACGGATACCCCGGAGGCGAGGTCCAGGGGCCGCCGCTCGGCTGCGTGCAACGCGCCGTCGTCGGTTCGAACGTGCCGCCGGTGAGCTTGCATCCCGCATCCCAGTCGGGGTTCACGAGGTTCTGCGTGTTGGGATCGGCGTCGCCGTGGATGAGCGAGCCCGACCAGTCCGAACTGTCGTAACCGGCGGCATAGGCGCTGTTACCGGCGGTCGCGAGCGGCAGCGAAATCGATGTCGGCGTCGACGACGCACCGCGCGCGAGCACGTTGTTGATGATCGCCTCCAGGTGCGTCACGAGGTCGCCCGGATTGCTCGCGCTGAAATACGAACCGCGCGAGTTGACCGCCGCATGCCAGGTGTCGTCGATCGCCGGCGGCGCGTTGTTCGAAGGCCGCGGCCAGCCGGTGATTCCGGCCGAGTTGGGCAGGCCCTTGCGCAGGTTGCACATGTCGCTGTTCGGGTCCGCGCAATCGACGTCGTCGGAATAGTTGAGGTTGCCGGCAATGCCGAGCGTGACCATGAACTGCACGACGTGCTGCCACGTCGCCGGGTCGTTGGCCGGGTTGAAATACACCTCCGCGTTGGCGAGCGGATCCGGTCCGACCGGCGTCGAACCGGTGATGCCGGTCGTCTTGTCGGGGATGAACGGCTTCACCTTGTCGTCGAGGTTCGTGCGCAGGTCCTGCGCCCAGTAGTTGAACGCGATGTTCGCGAGCGAGGATTGGTACTTGTTTCCGTCGACGTCCCAGTAGACGCGCGACGTCGCATCGCCGTTCGAGAACGTCGTGCCGTCCGGCAGCGTGCGCGAGGTTTCCGAGTCGTAGTACGGACTCGGCAAGGACGGGTCGCCTTCGTTCCAGTAGCCGTCGGTGACGAGCATGTGGAAGTTCTGCCGGCACGACAGCTCACGCCCGGTCGCGCCCGTGCTCGCGTCGGCAAGCTGCCAGTACGGATCGAGCAGGTTGCCCGTGTTGCCGCGCTTGAAGAAGTCGCCCGCGCGGATCGTCGACGCACGGTCGGGGGTGGAACCGTTCGCGCCGGTTTCGAACACCCAGTTGAAGAACGCGCTGCGATAGCAATCGGGCTGAGCGCCGGTCGCGAACGTGGACGCGGGATTGGTGCCGCCGCACGCGACGCCGGCCTTGTCGAGCAGCTTGGTGATGATCGCCGTTCCGGGCAGCTTGTACGTGCCGTCGTTGATGTTCTGCCAGGCGACGCGCACGTTGCCGCCGAACTTCGCGAACGTGCGCGACAGCGCCGTGCGCGTCATGAGGTTGCGCGTGCGGTAGTACGCGTACCAGTTGGCGAAGTTCTGCCACTGGTTGACCGGCACGCCTTCGATCGTGATCGTCGTGTTCGGCAGCCGCACCGCTTCCCAGTTGGAGGCGTTGTAGATGACGCTGCGCCCGGCACTCGTGGGATCGCCGTATGCGTCGAGCGGAATTGCGGGCGCGGAACTCTTCAGGCGGTAATAGTACGGGCCACCGCTATTGACGTTCTCGCCGCCGACGAACGAGCCTGGATAGGAACCGAAGCCACATGTCCACCGCTTGTCGGTCGATCCCGACTTGATGCCGATGATGTTGGTTCGCCGCCCGTCGTCGCCACTGGAATTGCTGTCCGGGTTGTTGTAGTCACCGGGCGTACCCGGAGCAATCGCGTTGCGCGGTCGATTCACCGAGATGCCGTCGATCCAGACCGCCGCAAGCGATGCGTCCGCGTCCGGGAACGACGTGCCATCCGCTTTCACCGGCGGCGTGTAGAGCACGTTCGGGTTGTAGTAGACGCCATTCATCGCATGCGCACGGATATCGCCCGCGGGCGCGCGCGGATCGATGACGCCCGCACATCCCCACGGTGCGCCCCAGCCACCGTTGTCGAACGGGCGGCCGTCACCCATGTAGCGGCTCGCCATCGAGCCGGAGTCGTCGAACGTGACGACGATATTCGGTTCGACCGACGCCGTAAGTTCCGGCGGTGTCGCGAGCAGGTCGATCGTACCCGGCGCGATGACGGCCTGTGCGAGCGCGTTGCCGGGCATGCCGGCAGCGGCCCAGATGCCCGCGGTCGCGAAGGCGAGCGCAGCGGAACGGAGAGAACGGGGCGAATACATAGCAATTTCCTCTGCCTGACGGCTTCAAGGAGTCCCGGACAGGTTGGCACCGGCGTTGCCGAGATTGAGACCGGGTGAATACACGCTTTCCGCGACGCGGACGACGGCACCGCTGCCGCCCTGGCTGCGCGCCGTGAGTCGATACAGCCACGCGCTCTTCTGGTTCTCCGGATCGATGATGCCGCGTTGCTGACCGAGGCCGGCGGGCACATCCGCACCGAGGTCTTCGATGAGGTACATCGGCTGCTCGTTGAGCGCGGCCGTCTTGAGTTCGTCCTCGCTGAAACCCGTGAGCGTGCGGGCATAGCTGTAGGCACTCGGAGGCATCGGGATCCAGCCCGTCGCCGTGCGGAACGACTGCACGACGTCATCGAGCTTGGCTCCCGCAAGCCCGCTGCCGAGATCGAGCTGGCGGGGCGGGAAGGCGCAGACGCTGCCGCTGCCCCCTTCCGGGCACTGCGGCAACGGGTTGCTGCCGCTGAAATTGGCCGTCGTGAAGAACGCCTCGCCGCCGCGCAGCGTGGTTTCCGCGCCCATCAGCCCAAGCTGCCGGTTGCGCATGCCGCCGGTCATCTTCTCCTGCAGGATCGACGTGCCCGTCGCTGTGAGCGCGAGCAGCGTGATGAGAATCAGGAACACCAAAGCTACGAACAGCACCGCGCCCGCCTGTGAGCGTGGGCCGGCCGTGGAGGGGATGCTCGAATGGCGCTTCATGTCGCTGGCTCAGAAGTTGTGGTTGCGGGTGGCGGCGAATGCGACGAACTCGCGACGCAGCATGCTGCCGGCCTTCAGCGTCGACGGCAGCGGGCCGGTGTCGGTCGTCGCGTGCTCGACGTCCATGAAGCGGTATCGATGCCCCGAGGTTTCGAGGTTGAACACCTCGTCGACGGTATTGACGAGCAGGTGCGCTTCGATCGACCGTACGGAACGCCACAGGCAGCCTGGCTCGGTCGGTACTCCCTCAGGCGGCGGAACGCAGGGGATGGCACCCGCTTCGATCTCCTCGGCGCTCAGGAAACTCGTCGTGCCGTTCGAGTTCTGCACGCCGTATACGAACGACAGCTGGTCGACGCCCTGCACGAGCTCATTGTCGAAGCCGTTTTCGCGACGGATGAGCACGGGAATCACGCGCTGCGCCGCGGTCGGGCTGTTGGGTCGCGCATCCGGGTTGGGATCGGCATCCAACCGAACGAAATACGTGACCGTGACGAAATCCTTGGTGAAGTTGAAAACGCGCTGGTCGCGGTTGCCCGGATTCACGCACTGCGTCGTCACGCCGGGCAACGTCAAGCCGATCGTCAACGCCGACGCCGAAAAGGAAGCGACGGGAAGGATCGACGAATTGACGCCGTCGGTGATGAGGGCGAGATCGCCCGCGGCGAAATTGAATGGATCATTGCCGGGGACGGTGCTGGTCTGGATCGCGACGGTCGCCCCGCTCGAACAGGCACCGATCGCCGCCGCAGGCCAGCCTGACCCACGCTGATAGCGGATCGTCAGCACATCGCTCGCCGGCAGGCGCTGGCCAGGACTCGTCCCTTCGGGAGGCAAGCCGCTCGGCAGGCCCGACGGCGTGCACGAACCCGGCGTGGGGCAGGAATAGCCCTGGATGAAATAGCGCGGGCTCAAGGGGTAGCTCTTGGTCGCCGCAGCCACGCTGGGGTAACCACCGGCGTCGATGCTGTTCATCGTCAGCAGTGGCGCGTCGCCGGCACCGGGCGAAGGATCCGGCCATTTCAGCTGGTCGACGAGGACCACGGGGGTGCGTCCGCGTACGACGGGCACGACCGTGTCCGGCATCGCCTGGCCCGAGTAGTTGTTCGCGAACTGCCCGCCGGCCATGCGAAGGTCGAGTTCCATCGTACTGGCCGCGAACCTGCCGTTCTCCTGCAGCCGCGCGAGACCGTTTTGCAGCTTGTTCGTGCGGCTCGTCGTGCCGAAGAGGCTGACCACGCCGACACTCAGCACGAGGCCGAGCGCGACCGCGATCATCACTTCGATGAGGGTGAAACCCTTCGCACGGCCGTACAAGGCGCTCATGTGGATCACCGTTCGTTCGCTCCTGGTCTTCACGGCTGGAACACCCACGCAAACGTCTGCGGAGGCGGCAGGCCCGGGCTGTTGGTCTGCTCGAGCGTGGCCTCGTTCCAGCTGATCGTGAACGTGCAGATGCCGTCGTACGTCGACGCGCCGCTGGTCGCCGGCGTGCCGAGGACGTTGCCCACGCAGTTGATGTTCGCGGTCGTGTTCGGCGGCAACAGGGTGGTCAGCTGCTGGCTCCACAGCGCGCGATCGCGCGCGACGATACCGTCGGGATTGCAGCCGGCGGAACAATAGGGACCCGGCGAGGCCGTGCTGGAATCGTAGTCGCCGTTGTAGTCGTTGATCTTGCCCGTGTTCGCGCGCATGCGATCGGCCATCGACTGGGCGAGGAACGAAGCCTGGGTCCTCAGGTATGCACTGTTGTTGGTCTTGACCGAAACGACCATCAGCCCCGCCACTCCGAGCAGGCCGAGGCTGAACACGAGCAACGCGATCAGCACTTCGAGCAGGGTGAAACCACGTGTCGCTATGCGCCGCATGGAAATCTCCGATTAGCCGCAGGTGCCGGCAGGCGCCGCCGAGGTATCGCGCTGCGTCGTGACGATGCCCGATTCCGCCACCGTGATCTGGCGCGAGTGGGCAGGGTCGGGATTGGTGATCGGCCGGCACACGCTGAAGTTGAACCAATGCCCGGCATTCACCATCGTTCCGGTGCTGGCGAACACGACCTGCGTATCGTCCAGGCCGCTCTCGGACTTCGCGAGAATCCTGTACGACTCCGGCAATGGTCCGTCGAAGCGCGCGCACAGCGGCGTTTCGTTGTCGAGGTCCAAATCACCCGCACAGTCGGCCTCGGACAGGCCCGCTGACACCGGCGGGTCGATGCTGCCCGCGGCGGTGGCCTTGCCCGCGACGATCTGCCAGCCGCTGTTCCAGTCGCCGCCGTTCGCGATCACGGCGACCCGGCGCCCGCGCTTCACGGCCTCGGCGCGCGCCGTGTTGAGGGCGCCGAGCAGCGTATTGACGTTCTCGGTCACGGTCATCCGGATCATGAACTCGCGGTAGTTCGGCAGCGCGATACCCGCCAGGATCGCAACGATCGCGACCGTGATCATGAGCTCGAACATCGTGAAACCGGCCATCGACCGGCGACCCGGCCGAGCGCGTCCGAAGGTGGAGTCCGACATCTGCATTCCCCGGAAATACCCCTTGACACGGCTACCCTACGCAGCTCCCCCGGAAGGGACAAGCGGGTACGGTCGCAAGGTAGGAATTGCCGGACGAGCGGCGCCGACGGCGGTCGTGGCCGCCCTGTCAGGCGACGACGCGCAGGCGCAGTTCCCTGGGCAGGGCGAAGGTGACGTTTTCCGGTTCGCCGTCGAGTTCGCGCACGCCGGCCGCGCCAACCTCGCGCAGGGCGTTCACGACCTCGCGCACGAGGCTCTCGGGCGCGGAGGCGCCCGCGGTGACGCCGATGCGCGTGCGGCCGTCGAGCCATTCCGCGCGGATGTCGGCGGCACCGTCGATGAGGTAGGCGGGCACGCCCTGCTTCTCGGCGAGTTCGCGCAAGCGGTTCGAGTTCGAGCTGTTCGGCGAGCCGACGACGAGCACGAGGTCGCACTGCTGGCCGAGCTTGCGCACGGCGTCCTGGCGGTTCTGCGTCGCGTAGCAGATGTCGTCGTGGCGCGGCCCCTGGATCGCGGGGAAACGGCGCTGCAGCGCCTCGATGACCGCGCGCGTGTCGTCGATCGACAGCGTCGTCTGCGTCGCGAACGCGATGTGCTCGGGATTGCGCGGCTGCAGCCGGTCGACGCACTCGGGCGTTTCGACCAGGTGGATCGCGCCGGCATTGCTCGCGTCCCACTGCCCCATCGTGCCCTCGACTTCGGGGTGGCCGGCATGGCCGATCAGCACGACGTCGCGACCGGCCTTGCCGTGGCGCGCGACTTCCATGTGCACCTTGGTCACGAGCGGACAGGTCGCGTCGAACACGCGCAGGCCGCGCTCGCCCGCTTCGCCGCGCACCGCTTGCGAAACCCCGTGCGCGCTGAAGATCACGGTCGAGCCGTCGGGCACCTCGTGCAGCTCGTCGACGAACACGGCGCCCTTCGCACGCAGGCGATCGACCACGAAGCGATTGTGCACCACCTCGTGGCGCACGTAGATCGGCGCGCCGAACGTCTCGAGCGCGCGCTCGACGATCTCGATCGCGCGATCGACGCCGGCGCAGAATCCGCGGGGATTGGCGAGCAGGACTTCCATCGCGCGATTATCCGACTTTGCCGGCGGCTTTCCCACCCAGCACGAACCCGAACAGGACCAGCAGGACCGCGCCGACCGAGATCGCCGAGTCGGCGACGTTGAACGCCGGGAACGACCAGTCGCGCCAGTACACCTGCACGAAATCCGTCACGTGTCCGAAACGCAGGCGATCGACGAGGTTGCCAAGTGCGCCGCCGATGATCAGCGACAGCGGCAACGCATTGCGCCAGTCGCTGCGCGGCATGCGCGACAGCCACCCTGCGAGCAGCGCGCTCACGCCGATCGCAAGCGCGGTGAACAGCCAGCGTTGCCAGCCGCTCTCGCCGGCGAGGAAGCTGAACGCCGCGCCCGGGTTGAACGCGAGCGTCCAGTTCAGCAGCCCGGGAATCACCGCGTGCGGTTCGTACGGGCGCAACTCGACCAGCGCGATGTGCTTGGTCAGCTGGTCGAGCGCGATGACGAGCAGGGACAGCGCGAGCCAGGCGAGGGCGGTCGGTCGCGCGGCCATCAGAACCACCGCCGCGTTTCGCCGGCGCCGTCGACGTTCTCGATGCAGCGACCGCAGATCTCCGGATGCTCGGCATGGCTGCCGACGTCGTGGCGATAGTGCCAGCAGCGGATGCACTTGCGCGCGTCGCTCGGCTTCGCGCCGACCCAAACCTGCGCGCCGTCGAGGTCGACGCCCTGCACGTTGGTACGCCCGTCCGGATCCGGCAGCGCGGCGAGGTCGGCGAGTTCGAGGCTCGACGTGATGAAGAAGAAGCGCAGCTCGTCTGCGACCTCGGCGTAACGCGCGCGCGTCGCCGCATCGGCGTGCACGACGACCTCGGCCTGCAGCGAGGCGCCGATCGCGCCCGCATTGCGCATGCCTTCGAGCAGGCGCGCCGCGCCGCCTCGGATCGCGAGCAGGTCGGCCCACCAGCGGCGCTGTTCAGGCGAGCCTTGCAGCGCGGCGAGGCCGTCGTACCAGGTCTCGAACATCACCGATGCGTCGCGCTTGCCGGGAACCAGCGGCCAGATCTCCTCCGCGGTGAACGACAGGACCGGTGCGATCCAGCGCACGAGCGCCTCGACGATGCGGTACATCGCCGATTGCGCGCTGCGCCGGCCGCGACTGTCGGTCGGCATCGTGTAGAGGCGGTCCTTCGTGATGTCGAGGTAGAGCGCACCCATCTCGTTGGTGCAGAAGTTCTGCACGCGCGCGACGACCTCGGGAAAATCGTGGCGCGCGTACGCGGCGACCACCGCCTGCTGCACGTCGTAGGCCTGCTGCACGGCCCACTGGTCGAGCAGCAGGCAATCGGCCACCGGCATCAGGTCGCGCGCGGGATCGAAGCCGTCGAGGTTGCCGAGCAGGAATCGCGCCGTGTTGCGGATGCGCCGGTACGAGTCGGCGACGCGCTTGAGGATCTCGTCGGAGACGGCGATCTCGTTGCGATAGTCCGTCGATGCGACCCACAGGCGCAGGACGTCGGCGCCGAGCGTGTCGACGACCTTCTGCGGCGCGACGACGTTGCCGAGGGACTTCGACATCTTGCGGCCCTGCGCATCGACGGTGAAGCCGTGCGTGAGCACCGCATCGTAGGGCGCATGGCCGAACATCGCCGCGGCAGTCAGCAGCGAGGAATGGAACCAGCCCCGATGCTGGTCCGAGCCTTCGAGATACATGACTTCGTCGCCGGGCTTGCGCGCGAGCTCCGGGCGCTGGTCGAGCACGCACCAGTGCGAAGTGCCCGAATCGAACCAGACGTCGAGGATGTCGGTGACCTTGTCGTAGCCGTCCGCCTCGGCGCCGAGCAGTTCGGCCGGATCGAGCGCATACCAGGCGTCGACGCCGTCCTTCTCGACGCGCTGCGCGACCTGCTCCATGAGCTCCACGCTGCGCGGGTGCGGCTGCTGGGTCGCCTTGTCGACGAACAGCGCGATCGGCACGCCCCAGGTGCGCTGGCGCGAGATGCACCAGTCGGGGCGCCCCGCGATCATGCCCGCGATGCGCTCCTCGCCCCACGCGGGGAACCAGTCGACGTCGTCGCGGATCGCCTTCAGCGCGGCCGCGCGCAGGCCTTCCTTCTCCATGCTGATGAACCACTGCGGCGTCGTGCGGAACGCGACCGGCGACTTGTGCCGCCAGCAGTGCGGGTAGCTGTGCGTGATCTTCGTCGCCGCGAGCAGGACGCCGCGCTCGCGCAGCAGCTCGACGATGACGTCGTTCGCCTTCCAGATGAACTGGCCCTCGACGATCGGCGTACCCGGCAGGTAGACGCCGTTGCCTCCGATCGGGTTGAGTTCGGCGGCGGGATAGGCGTCGACGAGGCCGTACTTGCGGCCGACCGCGAAGTCCTCGACGCCATGGCCGGGCGCGGTATGCACCGCGCCGGTGCCGTCCTCGGCCGAGACGTGCTCGCCGAGCAGCAGCGGGATGTCGCGGTCGTAGAACGGATGCCGCAGCACTAGCCCCTCGAGTTCCCGACCTTCCACGGGATTGGCCGTCGCATAGCTCATCGGCTCATCAGCAGTCTCGCCAGCGAATGCCTTGTAGCGCGCATCCACAGCGCCTACGAGTGCACTCGCAACCACGAGGAGCACACGTCGTCCATCTCGCGTCGGGCCGTTGATGAGCGAATACGTCAGTTCGGGCCCCAGCGTCACCGCGACGCTCGCGGGCAGCGTCCACGGTGTCGTGGTCCAGATCGGCACCGCGACGATGTCGCCGTCGGCGATGGTCACGCCGAACTTCGCCGCGAGCGCACGCGGATCGCGCGCGTCGTAGGCGACGTCGATCGCGGGCGAGACCTTGTCGGCGTATTCGATCTCGGCCTCGGCCAGCGCCGAACCGCAGTCGAAGCACCAGTGCACGGGCTTGAAGCCGCGCACGACATGGCCGTTCGCGTGGATCTTCGCCAGCGCGCGGATGATGTCCGCCTCGTAGCGATAGTCCATCGTGCGGTACGGGTTGCTCCAGTCGCCGAGCACGCCGAGGCGCTTGAAGTCGGCGCGTTGCAGGTCGATCTGCTTTTCGGCGTACTCGCGGCACTTGCGCCGGAATGTCGCGGCATCGACCTTCTGGCCGACCTTGCCGATCTCCTTCTCGACCGCGACTTCGATCGGCAGGCCATGGCAGTCCCAGCCCGGCACGTACGGCGAACGCAGGCCGGCGAGCAGCTTCGACTTGACGACGACGTCCTTGAGGATCTTGTTGACCGCGTGCCCGATGTGAATGACGCCGTTCGCGTAGGGCGGACCGTCGTGCAGGATGTAGGCGCGCTCGCGCGTCGCGGCGCGGCGCTGGATCTCGCCGTAGCGGTCGGCGCGCTCCCACTCGGCGAGCATCGCCGGCTCTCGCCTCGCGAGATCCGCCTTCATCGCGAAGTCGGTCTTCGGCAGGTTGATCGTGTCCTTGTAGTCCTTGCTCATGCGCCGCGCTCGGGAATCGGGAATCGGGAATCGGGAATCGGGAATCGGGAATCGGGAAGGCTACAGGCTCGACGTGCCGTCGCAAGCCTTTCGCCGGACGCTCATGCGATCGCGGCCGCGCCGAGGATCGCTCGCGCCTGTGCCGCGTCGCGATCGATCTGCCGCACCATCGCGTCGAGGCCGTCGAACTTCGCCTCGTCGCGCAACTTCCGCACGAACTCGACCTCGATGCGACGACCGTACAGATCGCCGTCGAAATCGAACAGGTGCGCCTCGAGCAGCGGCTCGCCTCCGCCGTCGATGGTCGGGCGCACGCCGAGGCTGGCGACGCCGGGTCGCGCGCGGGCACCGACACCGTGCACGCGCACGGCGAAGATGCC
>DASTSE010000243.1:0-2219 GCA_035760865.1 Dokdonella sp. | reverse complement strand
CCGCACCGCGCGCGTACGCCGCAAGCGAGGACCGCTGCGTCTCGCTGCCGGCGAGCACGATCGGATGCGTGCCGAGGCCCTGCACGGCGAGGATCGAGTCCGCGCGCGCCGACACGTAGCCGAGCATCTCGCGCGCGAGGCACAGCGCACGCGAATCGGTGCGTCCGCTCGCCGGCGCCACGAGCTCGAACAGCCCTGCCGCGGCGAGCGCGGCGACCGCCGCACGATCGCGCGCCGGCTCGTCCGCCGCCTGTTCCGCAGCCGCGAGCGCCGGTGCCGCCGCGCGCAACCGCTCGGCGAGCGCGTGGTGCTCGGTCGCGAAGAACATCGGCAGGTCGTCGGTCGACAGCCGCATGCCTACTCCGGCGCGCCCTTGAAGCGCTGCGGCCGCTTCTCCTTGAACGCGGCGTGCGCCTCGGCGAAGTCGGGATGTTGCATGCACAGCGCCTGCGCCTGTGCCTCGGCTTCGATCGCGGCGTCGAGCGACATCGTGTGCTCGCTCTCGATCATCTGCTTTGTCATCGCATGCGCGAACGCAGGGCCGGCCGCGAGCCGCTTCGCCCACTCGGTCGCGACGCGCAGCGCCTCCTCGCCGTTCGCGACGACTCGGTTCGCGAGGCCGATCCGCTCGGCATGCGCGGCATCGATCGTGTCTCCGAAGAACAGCAGCTCGCTCGCGTGGCCGAGACCGACGATGCGCGGCAACAGGTACGTCGCGCCCATGTCGGCGCCGCAGAGGCCGACCTTCGGGAAGATGAAGCCGAACTTCGCGTCGGCGGACACGATGCGCAGATCGCACGCACACGCGATCACCGCGCCTGCGCCGACCGCGGTGCCGTTGATCGCGCCGACGATCGGACGCCGGCAGCGCCGCATCGCCTCGATCAGCCGGCCGGTCGCGCGCGTGAACGAGACCAGGCCCGGCGTGTCACGGCCGAGCAGGTGCTTGATGATGTCGTCCTGATCGCCGCCGGAGCAGAAGCCGCGGCCGCGGCCGGTGATCACGATCGCGCGGACCTCCTCGTAGGCGTCGAGCTTCTCGAACGTCTCGGCGAGCTCCTGGTAGACCTCGAACGTGAGCGCGTTGAGCCGCTTCGGGCGGTCGAGCGTGATCGTGACGACGCCCTGGTTCAGCTCGAGCGCGAAGGACGTGGGAGTCGGAATCATTCGTCATGCTCCAGGTACGCGACGGCCTGGATCTCGACGAGCGCCTCGGGCTCGACGAGGCCGGCGACCGCGACGAGCGCCATCGCCGGGAAGTGAGTCTGCATGCGCTCCTTCCAGATCGGACCGAGCTGCTTGCGCGCGGCGCGATACGCCGCGATGTCGGTCACGTACACCGTCATCTCGGCGATGTCGGAGACGCGGCCCTTCGCGGCGTGGACGACCGCGATCACGTTCGACAGCGCCTGCGCGAACTGGCCGACGAGGTCCTTGGCCTCGAACACGCACTGCGCGTTCCAGCCGATCTGCCCCGCGACGTGCAGCACGGCGCCGCGGCCGATGCGGCCGTTCGCGTAGCCCTTCGGCGGTGCCCAGCTCTCGACAGCGACGACCTCGGTGCTCATTTCAGGATCGCTCCTCCATCGATCACGATGGTCTGGCCATGGATACCGCGCGCCGAGTCGGCGCACAGCATCAGCGTCGAGTACGCGACTTCCTCGGGCTCGATCATGCGGCGCTGCGGGCTCATGTCCTCGAGCGCCTTGCGCGCGTCGTCCGCGCTGCGCCCGGTCTTCGCCGCGATCCGCGCGACCGCCTCGTCGGACATCTTCGTATGCACCCAGCCCGGGCACAGCGCGTTGATCGTCACGCCGGTGCGCGCGAGGTCGATCGCGAGCGCGCGCGTGAAGCCGACCATCGCGTGCTTCGCGGCGCAGTACGCGGCCGAGTAGCCGTAGCCCGACACGCCCGCGTTCGACGCGATGTTGACGACGCGCCCCCAGCCCGCCTTGACCATCGCGGGCACGAGCGCGCGCACGAGGCGAAACGGCGCGGTCGCGTCGATCTCGAGGATGCGGTCCCATAGCTCGTCGCTCGTGCGCTCGAGCGACGCGCTCTCGGCGACGCCCGCGTTGTTGACGAGGACGTCGACGCGGCCGGGCAGCTCGCCGAGCATGCGGTCCAGCGACGCGCGGTCGGCGACATCGCACGCGATCGCGATGCCGTCGATATCGCTCGCGACGGCCTCGAGGTCGGCCTTCGTGCGGCCGGTGACG
>DASTSE010000242.1:0-14464 GCA_035760865.1 Dokdonella sp. | reverse complement strand
TCCCACAACAAGGCGCTCCACTGCTCCCGCGCTCCGCGCGATGCGAGCAGGTAGGCCGGACGACCGCGAGGTCGGCCGGCGCTGTTCGCGATTGCGATGCGTGCCGGTTGCGCTGCACGCGTCCGGCCTCCTCACTATTCGTAAGTGCGTCCCGCCCACAGAAATAACGCGAATTGCTTCCATGGATTCTCTCGGACTGCGGCTTGTCGTTCGCCGAAAGCGGAATCCTCCGCCCATGTACGAGCGGCGTCGAGGAAATCCGCAATGCTCTGGTTCGCCCACTCGCCCTGGAAGCCGTCACATGTCAACGTGAGCTGCTCGACCGACTTGCGATCGGCTGACAGACATTCCACGAAGCGCATGAACGAGGACGAATCTTCGACCGCTTCGAGATACTCGCTGAGTCTGCGATCGGCCATGGTCCAGTTCTACGTCAGGTCGTGCCGGAGTTGCACCGACAAAAGACCCGAAGACTTCGCGCGGTGCCAGCACCAATGCCACGGCTCGTACGCGATGCCGTGCGCGTTGTCGCGTGGGTAGGAGAGCGCGAAGCCGAAACGCGCCGCGTTCGCGACTAGCCACGCGAATGCGGACGAATGCTCGAATTCTTCTTCGAGCGCGGCGAAGCCGGGCGTGGTGAGGTCGACCGCGCGCCCGCTGTGGTGTTCGCTGTAGCCCGGCGCAGCGCTCACGCGCAGGATCTCGTCGATCGACTGGCCGCGCTCGAGCTTGCGCTTGACGATGCCGAGCTGGTACTCGGCGGAACGGAACGCGGACACGAGCTGCAGTTCGATCGCGTCGGCCGCGGCCGCGGCGCGCAGGCGCGCGTAGGCGCGCGCGGCGCGCGGCGCGAGCCACTGTCGGCGCCGGTGGATGTCCTCGCCGATGCACGCGAGTTCGCGTGGTTCGCGCACCAGGGGGAGACGTCGCACGCGGCCGTAGTCGCGTGGCACGCCGAGTGCGTGCGCTTCGGCGACGAGCGCACGGCGTTGCGCGTCGTCGCAGCGAGCAGGAGCCGGATCGGCGTCGCCGTTCGTCGTCACGAGCGTCCGCTCAGAGCGGTTTCACGTAGAAGCCGGCGATGCGGCCGTCACTGCCGCAGGCGACCTGGGCGTACAGGTTCGCCTTGTCGAAGATCAGCGGAATCGTGATCGCGATGTAGCCGTTGCTGCGCATCGGATGCGATTGCCCGCGCGCCTGCAGGCGTCCGAACTGGGCAAGCGATTCCCACGCCTGCTCGAACTTGGGCGGCGGCAGCGCTCCGCGCATGGTCGCGTCGAAATCGCGCGTCGCGCCGGCGTAGTCGCCCTTCTGTGCCGCGTCGAGCAGGGCGCTTGCGCGCGCCTCGCAGCTGCCGACGAGGCGCTTCTCCGTTGCGCTCGGCGGGGGTTCCGGAGCAAGCGGGGACGGGCGCTCGTCGACCTGTGCGGCCGTCGCTGCGGCGGCGTCCGCCTCGGGCGGCGACGCCTCCGCCGGCGCGGCGGGTGCTTCGTCGACCGGTGCCGTCGCGGGCTCGGCGGCGACCGCGCCTGCATCCTTCGGCGCGGGCGCCGGCGCGGCTTCGGTCGCCGGTTCGGCCAGCGGTTCGGCGGGCTTGCCGTCCTTGGCGCGCGCCATCGCGTCGACGTCGATTTCCTCCGGCTTCGGCTCGGGCGCTGCCGGCGCCGTCTCGTCGGGGGGCGCGACGACGGCCTCTGCGGACGCCGCCGCAGCGTCGGCGTTCGCAGCCGGCCGGGCGCCGACATCTTTCGCGCGCGCCATGGCATCGACATCGATGTCCTGCGCCGCGGTCTCGACGCGGGCCGGTGGTGCGGGCTTGCGCGCGCGCGGCTCGTGCGCGGCATGCGCCGAGGCGAAACATGCGAGCAGCGCGATCAGCAGGGGCAGTCGGATCGACATGACGAAGCTCCGCCAAATGCGCCGCACGCTAGCACGGATCGCTGTATCGCCGCTGAGCGGCGTCCATGTGCGCGGCGATTCACGACTTGCCGTCGTCCTTGCCGCGCGTCTTCGGCACCGCCTTGAGCCGGCCCGCTTCGCGCAGCGCCTCGCGCAGGACGTACTCGATCTGCGCATTGAGCGAGCGCAGCTCGTCGTTCGCCCAGCGCTGCATCGCATCGAGCACCGGCGCGCCGATCCTGAGGGGATAGGCCTTCTTGTCGCTCACGCGGATGCCTTCGAGAGACGGCGCACGCCGAGCGCGAGTGCGACGACGACGATGTTCACAGCGATCACCGCAGCCAGCGCGATCGGCGCGAACAGCGCCGGTGGCGCCGAGGCCATGATCGCTCCGGCGCCGATGCCGATGCCGCCGATCGCGACGAACGCGGTTCCGACGAAGCGGGCGAGGCGGCCGCGGTCGACGACCCTGGCGGCATCGATACCCGACAGCCATTCGATGCGCTGCGATCGACGAAACCAGAGGCCGAACGCGACCGCAGGCGCGAAAGCCATGGCGAAGAGCACGGCGGCGGTCGTCGTTTCCACGCCGTCAGCCCGTGTAGAGCGTTCCGGTGTTCACGACCGGCTGCGTGCCGCGTTCGCCGCACAGCACGACGAGCAGGTTGCTGACCATCGCCGCGCGGCGTTCGTTGTCGAGATCGACGACGCCGCGCTTGCCGAGTTCGGCCAGCGCCATTTCGACCATGCTGACCGCGCCTTCGACGATGCGCCCGCGCGCGGCGACGATCGCGCCCGCCTGCTGGCGCTGCAGCATCGCCTGCGCGATCTCCTGCGCGTAGGCGAGGTGGCTGATGCGCGCCTCGACGACATCGACGCCGGCCTTGCCGAGCCGCTGGTGGATCTCGCGGCGCAGGTGCGTATTGACCTCGTCGCCGTGGCTGCGCAACGACGGTGCGTCACCCTCGTGGGCATCGTATGGATAGCTCTGCGCCATCTGCCGCAACGCCGATTCGCTCTGGATCTGCACGAAGTTCTCGTAGTCGTCGACGCAGAAGACCGCCTCGGCGGTGTCGACGACCTGCCAGACGACGACCGCGGCG
The DNA here is from genome assembly GCA_035760865.1 of Dokdonella sp. GTDB lineage: Bacteria > Pseudomonadota > Gammaproteobacteria > Xanthomonadales > Rhodanobacteraceae > Dokdonella_A. The sequence goes on along the minus strand of DASTSE010000242.1, from coordinate 11,462 downwards.
ATCTCGATCGGATTGCCGTCGGCATCGTTGACCTTGAGCCGGCCCGATTCGAAATTGCGCACGCGCAGGCTCACCGCGCGCTTGGAATAGAACGGATTGGTCCAGCGCAGGCCCTCGTCGCGGACGGTACCCGCGTACTGGCCGAACAGCTGCAGCACCTGACCCTGGTTCGGCTGCACCTGGAAGAAGCCCGCGGTCGCGAACAGCAGCACGGCCATGACGAGCGCCGCGGTGACGATCGTCGACAGCGGCGCGGCCGGATTCGCCTGGACGCCGAAGACCGCGGCCGCGATCGTCGCCGGTATCGCGACGACGAGCAACAGCACGACCGGAATGCCGGCGAGCGAGAAACCACTGCGTTCGTTCATGGTACGACCCTCCCGATGTCCAAGAATATGATATCAATTGCATATCACTTTGCAAGAACGGCCCGGCGGCGCGCCGTGCTAGGCTGCGCAAGCATTCCCGGGGGGGGGGAAGGTCATGGATCGCACGGTTCGCCGCCTCGGCCTGTTGCTCGGCATCGCTACGGGTATCGCGCACGCCGCGCCCGCGCATTACCTCGTGTTCACGCGCGACGCCGCCGGCGGCGTGCGGCCGGTCTACTACACGCGGGTCGAGCTCGCCGATTCGAACGGCGACATGAGCGTGGCGGCTGCCGCCGCGCCGCACGGCGAGCGCATCGCGTGGCGCGCATGGAAGGGCGATACGGATCTCGGCAAGCGCAGCGTCGCGATCCCCGAGCTGCGCGGCGAGTTCGCGCGCGACCCGGATCGCGGCGACGGAACGATCGTTTCTGCGCGCCCGCGGGCGACCGGGAGCAGCTTCGTGCTGCGCATTCCGCTCGGCGCGGCCGACGCGGTCGAGTTCGCGGGTGCGGGAGCGCCGCAACGGTTCGAACTCGGCGCGCTCGCGGCGCACGCGGGCGAACTCGCACTCGCCGCACGCGTCCCGCAGGCGCAGATCGACCGCATCGCGGGCGCGGGCAGTCCGGCCAACCGCGTCGACGTGCTCGTCGTCGGCGACGGCTACACGAGCGCCCAGCATTCGTTGTTCGACGCCGACGCCGCGATCCTGCACGACGCGTTCTTCGGCCTCACGCCGTACAAGGAATACGAAAGCTTCGTGAACTGGACGACCGCGTTCATCGCCTCGAACCAGTCCGGCGCGGACCATCCGCCGTACCAGGCGGGCTGCACGCAGGCGACCTGCTGTTCCGACCCGGACGCGATCGGCGACCCGCATGCGGGCCAGTCCGTGGATACCGCGTTCGACGCGAGCTTCTGCGCGTTCAACATCCAGCGCCTGCTCATCGTCGACGACGGCGCCGTGCTCGCCGCGGCCGGTGCGTATCCGGACTGGGACAAGATCGTCGTGATCGTCAACGACGACACCTACGGCGGTTCCGGCGGCAGCATCTCGGTCACCTCGACACACGCGCAGGCGCCGCAGATCGTGCTGCACGAGTACGGCCACAGCTTCACCGGCCTCGCCGATGAATACAGCACGCCGTATCCGGGATTTCCGCCGTGCAGTGACACCGTCGGCGCATGCGAACCCAACGTCACGGATCTGACCGCGCCGGCGCAGGTGAAGTGGAACAGCTGGTTCACGCCGGGCAACCCGATCCCGACGCCATCGGGAACGTCGGGCGTCGGTTTGTTCGAGGGCGCGCGCTACCAGTTGAACGACATGTACCGCCCGGTCGACACGCAGTGCCTCATGCATTTCCTTGGCGTGCCGTTCTGTCCGGTATGCCGGCAGGAATACGTGCGCACGCTGTATCGGGGCGGTTGGGGCATGCCAGCGGGCGGCATCGACCTGATCGAGCCCGGCAGCGAGTCGCCGCCGCCGGCGCCGCCGGTGTCGTATACACCGGGGACGGACCGGCCGTTCGTCGTGTCGTTGCTGCAACCGACGGTCGGCGCCCTCGATGTGCAGTGGTACCTCGACGGCAACCCGGTCGGCGGTGCGACGTCGCCGACCTACGTGTTCAGCCAGGCCGGCGCGCTGCCGCCGTCGCACACGCTCGAGGTGCGCGTGAAGGACCTCACGGGCTTCGTATCCGCGGCGATGGCCGGCGGCCTGCTCGACCACCAGCGCAGTTGGGCGATCCAGGTCGTCGGCGACGTGATCTTCCGCAACGGCTTCGACGTCCCGTAGCGCGGGACGCGCGTTTGGGCGGTACGCGCGCAGCGCGTGCCGCCGTCGCCCTCCGGGCGCGCAAGCCCGCGGCGGCTTCGCGCTGCGGGCTCGACCCTTCCTGCGCATGCCGCCGATTCATCGCAGCCGCCGTCGGCTCTCGCCGGGCGCCGCGCGCGTCGATCCCAGCGCATGGATCACGGCCGCCATGTCGAAGTCGCCGAAGCCTTCGTCGCGCGCGCGCCGGTACAGCGTTGCGCACGCGCGGATGAGCGGCGCGTCCGCGCCGGCGGCGTCGGCTTGCGCGGAGACGAGCCCGGCGATCGTCGCGACGTCGCGCACGGCCGCCTGCGGAGCGAAATCGGCGCGCACGAGTTTGCCGAGCTTGATGCGCGAGACCTCGCTCGCCATCGGGCCGGCGTCGAGGACGTCGCGCAGCAGCGCCGGGTCGATGCCGGCCGCGCGCGCGGCGTGGACGGTTTCGGCGAGTGCGGCGACCATCGCGATGAGGTAGTGGTTGACCGCGAGCTTCATGCGTAGCGCCCCGGGTACCGACCCGCAGCGGAACGTGCGCCGGCACGATGGCGACAGCAGCGGCAGCACGGCGTCGATCGTCTCGTCGCTGCCGGCGACCATGCCGACCAGTTCGCCGCGCTCGGCCTGCACGCGCGAGCCCGACACCGGCGCCTCGACGTAGCTGGCCCCGCGCGCGTCGAGATCGCGCCCGAGCGCGGCCGAATACGCGGGCGAGGTCGTGCCGAGTTGCACGATCGTGCGTCCGCCGACGCGCGCGCCGAACCGGGGCGTGTGCCGGCCGAGCACCGCATCGGCGGCGGTTTCGTCGAAGAGCATGAGCATGACGAGGTCGGCCTCGCGCCACAGTGCGTCGATCGACGCGCAGCGCACCGCGCCGCATTCGACCAGCGCGTCGGCGCGCGCGGCGGTCCGGTTCCAGACCCGCAGCGGTCCCACGCCCGCGCGCAGCAGGTTCGTGGCGATCGGCAGGCCCATCGTGCCGAGGCCGACGAAGCCGATGTTCATATGACCGATTCCGGCGCGAACGGCGCCGGCTCCCACAGGCGTTCGCGCAGGAACGCGACGACTTCGGCGACCGCACGCCGCGTCGGCGAACCGTCGACGTCGACGAGGTGCGCGGTCAGCACACTGTGCGGGCAGCCGACGACGTCGGCGAAGAACGGCGGCGGGTCGGGGCGTGCGGCGTCGTCGGGCAGCACGCGCGCGACGAAGCGCGGGCCGAGCGCGGCGGCGTACGCGGCGAAGCGTTCCGCACGGCAGTGCCGGTCGCCCTCGAAGCGGAAAGCGAGCGCGTGGAGGTCGTCGCGATCGAGCCGCGCGCGCACGGCGCGCAGTTCGGCCTCGTCGCTTTCGAGCGCGGCCGGATCGTCGAGCGGCAATGACGGTTGCGCGAGCACCGGCGCGAGCACGGCCGGCTCGAGCATCATTGCGAGGGCGAAGTTGCCCGTGAAGCACATGCCGACCGCGCCGACGCCGCGGCCGCCGCATTCGCGATGGCCGAGGCGCGCGAGCGCGCGCAGCCATTGCGTCACGGGACTCGAGCCGCGACCCGCGAGCGCATGGAACTCGGCGCCGATGCACGCCCGGCGCAGCACCGCGAGGCCCTCTTCGGCGCGCGGGTGCGCGCCGTCGCGTCCGAACAGCGAGGGCATGTAGACGGTGAAGCCGGCCTGGCGGATCCAGCGCGCGAAGCGCGCGACGTCGGGACTGATGCCCGGCATCTCGGTCATCACGATCACCGCGGGGCCGTGGCCCGACGCGTGGACGCGTCGGGCGACGCCGTCGAGCTCGATCGAGCGCGGTTCGAAATCGTCGAGCGGGTCGTCGTCGCGGTCGTGCATGGTCGTTGCGTTTCCAGGGCCGGGAGGGCTCCATTCGAACCGCAGGCGGCCTCGCGTGGTAGTGTCTGAAAAGACATCTTACGGGCGGATTCGGACATGACGGATTTCGAGCTGCTGCTGCTCGACGGGACCAACCCGAGCGGAGTGTCGATGACGCGCGACATCCTCGCGGCGGCGGCCTTGCTGGCCACGCGCAACGGCGAGGCGGCGCCGACCTGGGGCCTCTATTCGATCGCCGGTGGCTGCGTCCCGTTGCAGGGCGGCATCGTCGCGCAGACGGCGCGATTGCCGGCGCGTCGCGGCGCGCTGCATTCGGTGTTGCTCGTGCCGGGCATCTGGGTCGCGGACGCACGCGAACTACGCGCGCGGCTCGAAGCCGACGACAGCCGCCGGGCGATCCGGCAGATCGCCGCGCACGTCGCCGGCGGCGGTCGGGTCGCGGCATCGTGCTCGGCGGTGTTCCTGCTGCAGGCGGCCGGCGTGCTCGCGGGGCGGCATGCGACGACGACGTGGTGGCTTGCGCCCGAGCTCGCGCGCATCGCCGCGGACACGCGCGTCGAGGCGAATCGCATCCTCTGCGTCGACGGGCCCGTGCTCACCGCCGGCGCCGCGTTCGCGCAGTCGGACCTGATGCTGTACCTGCTGCGCGCGCGCTTCGGCGCGCGCATCGCCGACGGCGTTTCGCGCGTGCTGCTGCTGCACGAACGCGGCGAGCAGGCGCAGTTCGTCGTGCCGGCGATGCTCGCGAGCGGCGACGCGCTCGTGGCGCGGCTCACCCGTCGCGTCGAGACCGCGCTGCCGGACGTGCCGTCGGTGGGCGAACTCGCGCGCGAGTTGTGCGTGTCCGAGCGCACGCTCGCGCGCCGCGTGCGGCACGCGACGGGCATGGGCACGATCGCGCTCGTCTCGAGCATCCGCCTGCATCGTGCGCGCAGCCTGCTGCAGAACAGCCGGCTCAGCATCGATCGCGTCGCCGCCGCTGTCGGCTATCAGGATGCGACGGCACTGCGTCGCCTCATGCGCAGGGCCGCGGGCACGACGCCGGCGCGCATGCGCGCGACGACGGCGGTCGCTGCACCGCGCACGCGCGGCCGAGGCGCGCGGGCTCGCCCCTAGCCGGCGCTACCGGTCGGCCGATTGCGCTTCGCGCAGCTCGACGCGGCCGAGCAGGTCGAGACCGGCGTAGAAGCGCCACGGATCGCCATCGCCGATGCCGAGCGCGATGTGGCCCGCGTCAAAGCCCGGCAACGCCGCGTCGAAACTCTGCCAGCGGCCGTCCACCCATGCCTGTGCCCACGCATGCGGCACGAAGACCTGGTCCTTGCCGGCGAAGCCGGGCGCATACGCGAGGCCGTCGACGACGCGCGTCGCGATGCCGAGCGCGCGACCGAGTGCGGCGACGAGCAGCGCGTGCTCGGTGCAGTCGCCCTCGGGCTTGCGCGCGACCTCGAGTGCGGACGCGTAGCCGACGTCGAGCGTCTTGGCGCGGATGAAGCCGCGCACGAACGTCTCGACGCGACGCATGCGCTCGAGCGGCGTCGTCGCGTCGCCGGCGGCCTGGCGGGCGAGCCGGACGATCTCCGGCGCTTCGCTCTGCAGCCAGTCGTTCGGCTTGTAGTCCGCGGCCGCGGGCTTCTCGCCCTTGCGCGCCAGTGCGTCGCGCCGGACCGTGACGATACGCTCGCGGCCGCGCGCGACGACGCTCTGTTCGTCCGTGTCCGGCAATGCGAGCGCCGACTCGTCGCGTGGCGACGCGAGCGTGTAGCGCATCGTGCCCGCGAGTTCGTCGATGCGCAGCGCGCGCGGCGACGGCATCAGCGTGCGCGAGAACACGTCGCTGCCCTGGTTGGGCGCGGTCGCGCAGGCGCGGTCGCACGCGAGCAGGACGAGCTCGACGCCCATCATCGGCAGGGTCAACTTGTGCACGGTCTGGTCGGCATCGACCCATGCACGCGTCTTCATCGGCGCGCCGGGGAAGGCGAGCACCTGGTCGACCGGGTGCAGCTCGCGTGCGCCGCCGGGCAGGTCCACCCGCTCGGGCGCGGCCACCGTGCTGGTGATTTCGGCGGAGTCGAGGCTCGACGGCTGGAACGCGAGCGCCCGGTAGCGCGTGCCTGCCGCGAGCCCCGCACGCAGCCCGGCGAGGCGCAGGCCTTCGGGCAGCAACGCCTGCGCCGGCCAGTCCATGCGCCGATGCTGGGCCGCTCCGCCCGTGGTCGTGTCGATCTCGATCAGGCCGTCGTGCACGCGACCTTCGATGCGCGTCTCGCTGCCCGAGAGGCGCGACGTGCTCGCGAACGCGAGCGGCTGGCCGTCGACGGTCTCGGTCGCGCTCTCGCTGCTGCCGAGTGCGACTTTGACGCCGGCGCGTTCGAGTTCGATCTCGAGCGTCTGCGTCGTGTGTACCTTGCGATCGCGCACTTCGCGCTTCGCCTCGAACGAGCCGATCTTGCGCCCGTCGAGCAGCACCGTGAACCACTGGTCCTCGGGCGGCGTCGCGAGCGCGACGAGCGGCAGCATCACGAACGGCAGGGCGACCAGGGGCAGGGTGCGGCGCATCGGCGGTTCCGACCAGGGGCAAGCGCGTAGTGTGCCCGATCCGGGCGTGCCGCAATCGGTCGGGCATTGTGGATCGCGCGCTTTGCGCGAGCGCCGATGTTCCGTCGGCCCCCGCGCGCGGGATGGACTTGTTCGTGCCATTCCCTAGAATCTGCGGCCCGCCGCCGCGAGTCTGCGCATGAAACCCTTCGGCACCCCGCACACCGACACTGCGATCCGCGTGCTTCTGCTCGGCTCGGGCGAACTCGGCAAGGAGGTTGCGATCGAGCTGCAGCGGCTCGCGGTCGAAGTGATCGCGGTCGACCGCTACGCGAATGCGCCCGCGATGCAGGTCGCGCACCGTTCGCACGTGATCGACATGCTCGACGGTTCCGCGCTGCGCCGCGTGATCGAGCTCGAACGGCCCGATCTCGTCGTGCCCGAGATCGAGGCGATCCATACGCCGACCCTGATCGAGCTCGAACGGGCCGGTTTGCGCGTGATCCCGACCGCGCGCGCGGCGTGGCTCACGATGGACCGCGAAGGGATCCGCCGCCTCGCCGCCGAGGAGCTCGGCCTGCCGACCTCGCGCTACCGGTTCGTCGACACGCGCGAGGATTACCGCGACGCGCTTGCCGCGATCGGGCTGCCGTTCGTGATCAAGCCGGTCATGAGCAGCTCGGGCAAGGGGCAGAGCACGGTGCGCGGCGAGTCCGAGGTCGACGCCGCGTGGGACTACGCGCAGTCGGGCGGTCGCGCGGGCAAGGGGCGCTGCATCGTCGAAGGCTTCGTCGATTTCGACTACGAGATCACCCAGCTCACCGTGCGCCACGCGGGCGGCACGAGTTTCTGCGCGCCGATCGGCCATCGCCAGGAACACGGCGACTATCGCGAGTCGTGGCAGCCGCAGCCGATGAGCGCGAAGGCGATCGCCGAAGCGCAACGGCAGGCCGGTGCGATCACCGGCGCGCTCGGCGGCTACGGCGTCTTCGGGGTCGAGTTCTTCGTCAAGGGCGACGACGTGATCTTTTCCGAAGTCAGCCCGCGGCCCCACGACACCGGCCTCGTGACGCTCATCTCGCAGGACCTGTCGGAGTTCGCGCTGCACGCGCGCGCGATCCTCGGCTTGCCGATTCCCGCGATCCGCCAGTTCGGACCGTCGGCGTCGTGCGCGGTGCTGTGCAGCGGCGACGGCGACCGGCCGCGCTACCACGGCGTCGCCGAGGCGCTCGCCGAACCCGATACGATGCTTCGGCTGTTCGGCAAGCCGCAGGTGCGTGGCCAGCGGCGCATGGCGGTCACGCTCGCGCGCGATGCGGACATCGACGCGGCGGTCGCGAAAGCCGTGCGGGCAGCGTCGCATCTACGCGTGGAACCCTGAAACCCGACCCTTCCTTCCCGTCCACCCAGGGCGGGGCGAGCCGCGCAGCGGCGAGTTCCGCCATCATCCGGGCCCGCACATGACCGATCCGAAGAACTACGCCGTGTTCCTCTATCCGCAGGCGATCGAAGCGCTCGGCGAACCGATCAAGCCGTACCTGCGCGACCTCCCCGGCGGCGCGCACATCGTCTGCAGCGAGATCGATGCGTCGGGTGCGTTGTTCGAGATGACGCTCGCCGGCAAGGGGCCGAAGGGTGAGGCACTCGAGCTCGAGATCATGGTACCGGTGTCGATGGTCAAGCTCGTCATGTCGATGCATGGCGAGCACGAGATCGGATTCGTCTGACGCCGGCGCGCTTCAGAGATCGGTCCAGATCCCTTCGCGCAGCACTTCGAGCGGGCGGTAGCGCGCCTTGTAGTCCATCTTCGGGTGTCCCTCGATCCAGAAGCCGAGATACACGTGCGGCAAGCCCTGGTCGCGCGCGATGCGCAGCTGGGTGAGGATCGCGAACGTGCCGAGGCTGCGCGTCTCGCAGTCGGGATCGAAGAAGGTGTAGACCGCCGACAGTCCCGCTGCGCAGAAGTCGGTGACGGCGATGCCGACGAGGCGCTCGCGCTCGCGCAGCTCGACGAAACGCGTCGGGCTCCAGCCCGTGTAGAGGAAGCGGGCGAAATCCTCCGGGCGCGCGTCGTCCATGCCGCCGTCGGGATGGCGCGCGCGCAGGTAACGCCGGTATAGCGCGAAGTACTCGTCGGTGTAGTTCGCGGGCATCAGGCGTACGCCGAGATCGGCGTTGCGCGCGAGGCAGCGGCGCTGCGACCGATCCGGCTTGAAGCGCTCGACCGGCACGCGGCACGCGACGCACGCGCGGCAGCCATTGCACTGTGGGTGATAGACGTGGCCGCCGGCGCGGCGATAGCCGCGCTGCACGGCGATGTCGTAGATCTGCGGCAGCTGCGGTGCGCTCGGATCGATGACGATGTTCTGCGCGGTGCGCGACGCGTAATAGCCGCACGGGTGCGGCAGGGTCTGGAACAGGCGGACGACGTCCGAGCGCATGATGCCCATTCTAGCCCGTCCGCGGCAGCGTGCCTGTTGCGGCGCGTGTCCGCTCGAGGATGCCGTCGGCACGGTGCCGCGGTCGTCGATGCCGACGGCGACGCACGAGGGATTGTCCGCACCGGCGGCCGATCCGGCGGCCGGCGTCGGTGAGCCGTCGGCGCGACCCCGGAACGCGGCGAGAGGGGCGCTGGCCCCGACGAATCCGGCGGCGCGTCAGGATGCACGAGCCGGGCGGCGGCCCGTCGGCCTAGTGCCGCAGCACGCTCAGCGCAATGAGGACCGAGACGCCGGCGATCAGCGCGAGTACGACGAGCTTGATGCGCAGCGAGGCGCGGTTGTGCTGGGCGGGGCTGCCGACGCCGCGCGCGGCGGCGAGTTCGTCGGCGAACCTCGTCGCCGGCTCGAGCCCGGCGTCGCGCAGCACCTTGCGCGCGAGCGTCTGGTCCTCCGAGCGCACGACCGATACCTGCGGCCAGCTGTCGCGGTCCGCCTTCGCGGTGTAGCTGAAGCGCTTCCAGTCGGCGCCCTGGTACGCGCGCCGGTTCGCGATCGTCGTCTTGATGCCGTGCTCGGCCATCAGTGCGACGACGCGCTCGATGTTCTCCATCCGCGGCGAGGTGTAGATCTGGCGCATGCGGCGATTCTAGCGTACGCGCGGCGGCGCAGGCGCGGTCAGCCGTCGTTGCGGATGCGCACGAGGCCTTCCTGCGCGGTGGACGCGACGAGGCGGCCATCCTCGCTGTAGATCATCCCGCGCGCGAGCCCGCGCGCGCCCTGCGCGGTCGGGCTGTCGCACGAATAGAGCAGCCATTCGTCGGCGCGGAACGGGCGATGGAACCACATCGCATGGTCGAGGCTCGCGACCTGCACGTTGCGCTGCAGGAAGGAGATGCCGTGCGGAAACATCGTCGTGCCGATGAGGTGGAAGTCCGACGAGTACGCGAGCAGCGCGCGGTGCAGCGGCGGGCTCGACTCGGGGACGCGCCCGGTCAGGCGGAACCAGACCTGCTGGAACGGCGGGCGCTTGGGCGGATTGAGCTCGTCGCGCGGATAGACGTGGCGGAATTCATACGGCCCCGCGCGGCCGAACCAGCGCTGCAGCTTCGGCGGCAGCCTGGCGAGCTCATCGGCCGGCAACGCTTCGACCGGTTCGAGATCCTCGGGTTTCGGAACTGCCGGCATCGGCAATTGGTGCTCGACGCCGCTTTCCTCGGCCTGGAACGACGCCGAGAAGTTGAAGATCGGCTGGCCGTGCTGGATCGCGGTCACGCGTCGCACGGAAAAGCTGCCGCCGTCGCGCGTGCGCTCCACGTTGTAGACGATCGGATGCTAGATGTCCCCGGCGCGCAGGAAATACGCGTGCAGCGAATGCGCGTTGCGGTCGGCGTCGACGGTCTGCTGGGCGGCAGACAGCGCCTGGCCGAGTACCTGGCCGCCGAACACGTAGCGCGTGCCGATGTCGCGGCTTTCGCCGCGGAACAGGTTGTCTTCGAGGCGCTCGAGTTGAAGCAGGGAGAGCAGTTCTTCGACGGCGGGCGTCATACGTTGCACGGGAACGACGGGGCCGCGAAGTATAGGTCAGGGCGCGCTGGCGCGGTACGCGCGCACGCGCTGCCCGGTCGGTGCGCGCCGCAGGCTGGAACGAGCCGCACGCAAGCGGCGGTCCGCCGCTGCACGCCTCGATCCGCCTGCGTGACATCCTGAACGTCGCGCCCGCACCGCGTCGGCCGCACGCGCGCACCGCGTACCGACCTACGGGGACACGGGCATGCGTTCGAGGCCGCTGCCCGGCACGACCTCGTCCCATGGGAACAGCGGACCGGGATCCTGGCGCCGCCGCAGCAGGATCGACGGGTCGTCCTTCGCGGGCTCGAGGCGACGGTCGAGGTCTTCGTGGCCGGCGATCCAGCGCAGGCTCGCATGGTCGTGGCGCAGCTGCGCGAGCAGCGCGCGCAGCGATGCGATCTGCTCGGCCGTGTACGGCACCGTGAAGGCCTGGCGACGGCTGTCGCCCCAATCCGGATAGCGGCCGATGTTCACGAGTTCGATGCCGATCGAGCGCGGGTTGTAGCCGAAGGTGTGGTTCGCGACGCGCGTGTCGGCGACGAAACGGAACACCTCGCCGGCGAGGTCGATGTAGTAGTGCCCGCTGTTGCCGGTCTGCGTGCCGGCGTAATGGATGCGCTCGCCGAACTCGCGCGCCATCGCCATGTCGGGCAGCTCCGTGCAATGGATCACGACGAGGTCGATCGCGGACGACGGCCGCGCGGCCAGGCGCTCCTCGTAGGGCAGCGGCCAGTCGGTGATGGCAAGGGGCATGGCGAAGCCGGCAATGGAGAGGAGGTGATCGTCTAAGCGAAGCGTACAGGCTTTGCCGTTGCCGACGAAGATGCTCGTCGCCGATCACCCCTCCGGCTATGCTCTCCCGATTCCCGATTCCCGATTCCCGATTCCCGATTCC
>DASTSE010000241.1:0-13786 GCA_035760865.1 Dokdonella sp. | reverse complement strand
GCTTCGCGCTCGACCCGCCCTACGGTGGCGGTCGTGCGACGAATCGGAAATGTCGTGGGGCGGTACGCGCAACGCGCGTCGCCGTCGCGCCGGTGCGCGGTATCGTGGCGTTGCGCGGGATCGTGGCGTTGCGCGGTATCGCGGCGTTTGCGCGGTATCGCGGCGGGACTCGCGCTTCGCGCTCGACCCGCCCTACGGTGGCGGTCGCGCGACGAATCGGAAATATCGTAGGGCGGTACGCGCAACGCGCGTGCCGCCGTCGCGGAGTCGCGCGGGATCGTGGCGTTGCGCGACACCGCGGCGGGACTCGCGCTTCGCGCGCGACCCGTTCAACGGATCCCGATGCCGACACCCACGCCGAAAGTCCAGTGCCCGCGATCGTCCGGAAACTCGCGCGGCCACAGATGGATCTCGGCGTCGCGCACGCGCGGGTGCACGACCTCGCTGCGGTCGATCGTGCGCACGTCGCCGCCGGCGATACGGCCGCGCAGGCTCAGCCAGCGGCCCGGCCGATAGTCCATCGGTTCGACGAAGCCAGGCAGCACGAGCACGAAGCGACCCTGCGACGGCGCGCGCGTGTCGGGGCGCTGGCCGCGCGCGAGCGGGTAGGCGACGACCTGCACCTCGGTCGTGCCGGCGAGATTTTCGACCGCGACGATCTTGCCGCCCCAGACCACTTCGCCGTCGTGATAGCGTTCGGGCGCTGCGGCGACCTCGGCGACGGTCGGCGAGGTCGCGGGCGCATCCTTGAGCACGGGCGCCGCGCAACCCGCGAGTGCGGCGACCAGGAACATCGTTGCGGGCAGGCGGAGGGCAGGGCTGGGCATGGGCGAACACCACGAGAGGACCGTCGACGGCATCCTATTCTCCACCGATCGCGCGCGCCTGGACATCGATGCGATCCACGCGTTCCTGGCCGGCGAGTCGTACTGGGTGCCCGGCATCCATCGCGAACTCGTCGAGCGCTCGATCGAACGTTCGCTCTGCTTCGGCGCCTACGAGGACGCGCGCCAGCTCGGCTTCGCACGCGTCGTGACCGATGGCGCCGGCTTCGCCTACCTGTGCGACGTGTTCGTCGTCGACGCCGCGCGCGGGCGCGGACTCGGCAAGCGGCTGATGGAGTTCGTGTTCGGCCATCCGGACCTGCAGCGCGTGCGCCGTTTCATGCTCGCGACGCGCGACGCGCACGGCCTCTACGCGCAGTACGGCTTCGCGCCGCTCGCCGACCCCGGTAAGTTCATGGAACGCTACGACGCCGACGCGCTGTCGCGCTGAGCGCCCTCGCGCCGCAGCAGCAGCGACAGGACCGGCGGCGTCACGACCGACGTCAGCAGCGACATCGCGACGATGACCGCGTAGATCTCGTTCGAGAACACGCCCGCGGCGAGGCCAAGGCTCGCGATGACGACGCCGACCTCGCCGCGCGGGACCATGCCCACGCCGACGACGAGCGCGGCGCGACGGCCGAGCGAGAGTGCGCCGAGCCAGCCGCCGGCGAGCTTGGAGGCGATCGCGATGGCGGTGACCACCGCCAGCGTCCACAGCGCGCTCGCGTCGGCGAACACGGACAGGTCGATCTTCGCACCGGTGACGACGAAGAAGAACGGCGTCAGCAGCGCGAGCAGCGGCCGCATCTGGTGCTCGAGTTCCTCGCGCTGCGGTACTTCCGAGGCGATCATGCCGGCGAGGAACGCGCCGATGATCGCGGCGAGGCCGAAGCCGGTCGAGAGGTAGGCGAGGCCGAGGCAGATCGCGAGCGCGATCGTCAGCGGCGACAGCGGATTGATCGGCCGCTCGAGCCAGTGCGCGCGCGCGCGCATCACGTGCGAACCGACCCAGCCGATCGCGACGACGAACCCGACCGCCTGCGCGAGCACGAACAGCAGCCCCTTGACGTTGACGTCGGCGCCGCCCTGCAGCGACGTTACGACGCCGAGCAACAGCATCGCGAGGATGTCGTCGATGACGGCCGCGCCGAGGATCACGCGGCTTTCGATGCGCGAGAGCACGCCGAGCTCCTGCAGTACGCGCGCGGTGATGCCGGCCGACGTGGCGACGAACGCAGCGGCGACGAACAGCGAACGCGTCCATTCGAAGCCGTTGCCGTGCGCCCACAGCGCGCCGAGCGCGAACGGCACGATCACGCCGAGCACGCCGACGAGGAGGGCGCTGCGGCCGACCTTCTTGAGGTCGTCGAGGCGCGTCTCCAGGCCGACCGAAAACAGCAGCAGCACGACGCCGATCTCGGCGAGCACGTCGAGCGGCGTGCCGACGACGATCTGTTCCGGTTGCACGAGGCCGAGCGCCGACGGCCCGATCGCACAGCCGGCGACGATCTCGCCGACGACGCCCGGAAGCTTCAGGCGCTGCGCGATTTCCGCGCCGACCTGCGCCGCGACGAAGATCGCGAACAGGGTGAGCAGGATGTCGGCGGCGTGATGCATCGGCGCGCTCCGTCGGTATGCCTCGATGCTACCTCATGACGAAGGCGGCACTCATCCGCCGAAATGCCGCGCGTTGAGCCAGAGATGGACGAGGATGCTCGCGGCGTAGCCGAGCGCGATGACGCCGCTCCAGCGCAGGTGCGCACTGAACGTGTACAGGCCGCGCGACGCACCCATGAGCGCGACGCCGGCGGCGGAGCCGATCGAGAGCAGGCTGCCGCCGACGCCCGCGGTGAGCGTGACCAGCAGCCATTGGCCGTGGTCCATCGGCGGATCCATGCCGAGCACGGCGAACATGATCGGGATGTTGTCGACGATCGCCGAGAGCACGCCGATCGCGGTGTTGGCCCAGGTGTAGCCGAGGCCGCCGTAGAGCGCCTGCGAGGCGAGTTCGAGGTAGCCGATCGCCGCGAGCGCGCCGACGCAGGCGAACACGCCGTAGAAGAACAGCAGCGTGTCCCACTCGGCGTTGGCGATGATGCGGAAGATCGAGTAACGCGACGGGTTCGCCTGACCCTGGGCGAGCGCGTAGACGTGTTCCTTGCGCTCGATGCGCGAGGCGATGATGTTGAGCAGGGCGAGGCCCGTGAGCATGCCATACGCGGCCGGCATGCCGAGCCACTGGCGGCCCGCGACGGTGATCCCGATCGTGAGCGCGAAGGCGAAGCAGATGCCGATTCCGCCGACCTTGACCGGCGTGCGCGAGGTGGTCGCTTCGGGCCGGCCGGCCGGCACGCTGAAGTGCATGATCGCCGCAGGCACGAGCCAGTTCACGAGCGAAGGCACGAAGATCGCGAAGAACTCCGCGAATTCGACCTTGCGCGCCTGCCACACCATCAGCGTCGTGATGTCGCCGAACGCGCTCCACGCGCCGCCCGCGTTCGCCGCGACGACGAGGTTGACGAACGCGAGCGTGACGAAGCGCGGATTGCCCGCGCACACGGCGAGGATCACCGCCGACATGACCAGCGCCGTGGTGAGGTTGTCGAGCACCGGGGAGATCAGGAACGCGAGCAGGCCGGTGATCCAGAACAGCGAGCGGTAACCGAAGCGGCGCCGCACGAGCTGGTCGCGCAACGCGTCGAACACGCCGCGTTCGCCGATCGCGGTCACGTACGTCATCGCGACGACGAGGAAGAAGAAGACTTCCGAATACTCGAGGAACATGTGCTCGAACGCTTCCCGCGCCGGCGACGCGTCGCCCCCGGGCCGCGCCGTCCACCAGGCGATCAGGCCCCACATGAGGCCCGCGGCGAGCATCACGGGCTTGGACTTGGCGACGTGCAGGCGCTCCTCGGCGATGACCGCGGCGTAGGCGAGCACGAACAGGCCGAGCGCGATCCAGCCCACCGGGTGCGCGGTCAGGCCGAACGTCGTCGCCGCGTCGGCGGCAGGCGCGGCCGCGTGCAGGAGCAGGGTCGGGTCGTTCGGCATCGGCGAATCGTCCGTCGGCATCGAATCGGCAAGGGTAGCAGCGTCGCAGCGGGCGGGCGCATTGCGTTTTGCATGGCACGCGTCGATGCTAGGAGCACCCGATTCCGCGCAAGGGAACGAGATGGAGGACACCGAGGTCACGCGTGAGCCGATGTCGAAGGTGGACACGGCCTGGCTGCGCATGGAGCGGCCGACCAACCGCATGATGATCACCGGCATACTCATGTTCGCCGGACCGCTCGATCCCGCCCGGATCAAGGCGCTGCTCGCCGAGCGCTTCCTCTCGTTCCGCCGCTTCCGCCAGAAGCCCGTGCTCGGTGCCGGCGGAGGCCATTGGGAAACCGATGCCGACTTCGACATCGACTGGCATGTGCGCGTCGCCGCGCTGCCGGGCGCCGCCGACAAGGCGGAGCTCGAAGCGTTCGTGAGCGACCTCGCATCGTCGCCGCTCGACCTGTCCAAGCCGCTCTGGCAGTTCCATGTCGTCGAGGACTACCGCGGCGGCGGCGTGCTGGTCGCGCGCATCCACCATTGCTACGCCGACGGCCTCGCGCTCGTGCAGGTGCTGCTTTCGCTCACGGACACGGCACCCCATCCGCAGGCGCAGGCGGAACTCGCCAGGACCTGGCTCAAGCGCGATCGGGGCAGCGTGCTGGAGCGCCTGCTCGAGCCGGTGCAAGGCGGCCTGCACAAGGCCGTTGCGCTCGGCGAAAAGACCTGGGCCACGCTCGCGCAGATGATGGCCGATCCCGGCGTCGCCGCCGAGTTCGCCCACGAAGGCAGCGAACTGACGCGCGAGCTCGCGATCGCGCTCACGTTGTCGGACGATCCGGCCACCTCGCTCAAGGGTCGCCTCGGCGTCGCCAAGCGCGTCGCGTGGGCCGAGCCGCTGCCGCTCGACGAAGTGAAACTGCTCGGCAAGGCGCTCGGCTGCACCGTCAACGACGTGCTGCTCGCGTGCGCGGCGGGCGCGCTGCGCGGCTACCTGCGCGACCTCGGCGAGGACGTCGACGGCCTGACGATCCGTGCGACCGTGCCGGTGAACCTGCGTCCGCTCGAGCATGCGAAGCAACTCGGCAACCACTTCGGGCTCGTGTTCCTCGACCTGCCGATCGGCGAGCCGAACCCGCTGCGCCGCCTCGAACGCGTCGCCGCATGCATGCGCGACCTCAAGGGGCGCCGGCAGGCGGTCGTCGCGTTCGGCCTGCTCGCCGCGCTCGGCATGGCGCCCGCGGCGTTGCAGGCGCCCGCGCTCGAACTGTTCAGCCGCAAGGCGAGCGCGGTCGCGACCAATGTGCCGGGGCCGCAGCAGCCGCTGTTCATGGCCGGCGTCGAAGTGCGCGAACTCATGTTCTGGGTGCCGCAGACCGGCTCGATCGGCCTCGGCCTGTCCATTCTCAGCTACAACGGCCGCGTGCATTTCGGCGTGATCGGCGACGGCATGCGGGTGAAAGACCCGGACGCGATCGTGCAACGCTTCGGGGAGGAGTTCGAGAAGCTCGTGCTGATCGCGCTGATGGAGGATTGGAGCGAGGATTTCGGCGCGGCCGACGCGGCGGCGACGCTCGCGCGGTACGGGGCATAGCTGCATCGACGGCCGCGCCAGGCGGCGAGGCCGATCGGCCAGGCCATGTAGGCGAGAAACAGCACGCCATCGGCCGGCGGTGCCGCGGGCGGCGGCGATGCCGATGCCTGCGGCCACGCGGCGAGCGCGTACCAGGCGAGGAACACGGCGAGGCCGCAGGTCGGCGTGAACGATCCGACGCGCCACGCGATTCGCCCCTGCGCCGACCGCGCGCCCGGCGTTCCGCTCGATTCCATGCTTCGCTCCTCGCTGCGGGCGGCGTGGTTGACGCCCTGCAGGGTTGTCGAACCAGGGCGACGGATTTCGACACGAACGTCGGTGGGGAGAGTGCTCGGGAGTGCCGTAGCGTCGCGAGCGCCGCTCGCATTCGGGTGCGGCGGCAGTTCGTCGCGCCGGAGGTCGGGCGCGTCCTGCCACGCCGGCCTGAGACCGCGGCCGCGGCTCGCGGACGCGGCCATGCGACCGCACCGCGAGAAGAGCGAAGGATTTCGTACGAAAATACGGGTTCGTGATTTAATGGGCAGCGTTCGCGAAGCGTGGGTTCCTAGCTGCGGAGAGTCCATGGGCAAGCTTAGGTCGACATTGCTCCTCGCATGCCTGCTTGCGGTGGCGGGCTGCGCAGGCCTGCACGTTGCGCCGATCGGCGAGCATGCGCAGGTCGTGCTGGTCGGCGGCGAAGCGCCGACCGACGTCGCCGAAGTCGACTACCTGCGCGTCTATCGCGATGTGCGCTGCAATGGCGCACGCACGCGCGCGCTCTCGATCGGCCCGGGAGATGCGCGCGACGCATCGCTCGAAGTGGAAGGTTCCCAGCGCGTGTTCCTGTTCGGAACGGCCGAGCGATGGGGCACGCGCGACGTCGCGGGCCATCCCGGCGCGGTCGACCTCGTGGGCAACCGTTGCGAGTACCTCGTGAGCTTCATCACCGTTCCGTCGCATGTCTATCGCGTGTCCGAGCACGCGGGGGATGCCGCGTGCCGCATCTTCGTCATCGACGAGCAGACGGCGCGGCCGCCGCCCGACCTCGCCGAACACGACTCGACCCTGTGCAACGAGCTCGGGCGCAGGCGCCAGCCGGCGCCCGCGCCGCAGCGGCAGTCGGCGTGTCGGCAGGACGTTCCCCGGCCCGCGGGTCGGTCCGCATCGGCGTCGTGCGAGGAGTAGAGCGGTCGTGGCTGGACGGATGCCGCTTGCGGCGCCGCTGGCCGCCCGCTAGCCTCGTTCGATGCTGGTGTCGACGCTGCTCGCCCAACCCCTGCTCGCGGTGCGCGACTACCGTTGCGAGGCGGGACCGTCCGATCGGCCATTCGTCGAATGCTTCCGCGAGCATTCGATTTCGTACGTGCGGCGCGGCAGTTTCGGCTGCCACGCGCGCGGCGAACGGCACGAACTCGTCGCCGGCGCGTTTCTCATCGGCCACCCCGGCGACGAGTACCTGTGCACGCACGATCACCACGCAGGTGGCGACGAATGCCTGTCGTTCCACTTCGAGCCGGCGTGGGTCGACCGCCTCGATGGCCGGCACGCCGCGTGGCAGGCCGGCGCGATGCCGCCGCTGCCCGCGCTCGTCGTGCTCGGCGAACTCGCGCAGGCCATCGCCGGAGGCGACAGCGACGTCGGCCTCGACGAGGTCGCGCTCGCGCTCGCGCAGCGATGGCTCGACCTGCAGTCCGGCTGGATGCGACCGCGCGGCAACGCGAGCGCGCGCGATCGTCGCCGGGTAGTTGAAACCGCGCTGTGGATCGACGCCAACGCGACCCGGCCGATCGATCTGGAAGCAGCGGCAGGAGAAGCCGGCCTCAGCCCGTTCCATTTCCTGCGCACGTTCGGCCGCGTGCTCGGCATCACGCCGCACCAGTACCTCGTGCGCGCTCGACTGCGCCGCGCCGCACGCATGCTCGCCGACGACGAACGCGCGGTCACCGAGGTCGCGTACGAGGTCGGGTTCGGCGACCTGTCGAACTTCGTGCGCACGTTCGGGCGGGCCGCGGGCATGTCGCCGCGCGCGTTCCGCAGCGCCGCGCGCGGCGAGCGCAAGATTCTCCAAGAACCCTCCGGCACACACGCCTAGCCTCGGCTCTCCCAACGAAGGAGAGCAGCATGTACGACCATCTCGGCCTCAAGGTGAAGGATCTCGGCGCGAGCGCGCGCTTCTATCGCGCCGTCCTCTCGCCCCTCGGTCACGTCGCCGACGCTTCGGGCAGCGGTTTCGGTCCGCCCGATGCGCCCGGCCTCTGGCTGTACGAGCACGCGCAGGGCGCGTCCGGCGGCATGCACGTCGCATTCAGCGCCGCGAGCCGCGCCGCGGTCGACCGCTTCCACGCCGAGGGCCTCGCGCATGGCGCGCGCGACAACGGCGCGCCGGGCCTGCGGCAGGATTATGCGCCGAACTACTACGCCGCCTTCCTGCTCGACCCCGACGGCAACAACGTGGAGGCGGTCTGCATGGAGGCGCGTTGAACGTGGCGACGATCGTGCGCGAGTTCCGTCTCGATGCGACACCGCAAGAGGTCTGGGACGCGGTGCGCGACGTCGGCGCGCTGCACACGCGCCTCGTGCCGGGGTTCGTCGTCGACTGCGTGCTCGAGCAGGGCGCCCGCCGTGTGACGTTCTCCAATGGCGTCGTTGCAAGGGAGCGCATCGTCGACATCGACGACGCGCGCCGACGGATCGCCTGGAGCGCGGTGGGTTCCGATCGCCTCGAACACCACAACCCATCGTTGCAGCTGTTCGGCGACGCGGCGCCGACGCGCGCGGTCTGGATCGCCGACCTGTTGCCGCACGCGGCAGCGCCGGCGGTCGGCGCGACGATCGCGCAGGCGATCAGCGCGATGCAGCGTCGCTTCGCCGCGGCCCGGTCGGGCGGCGAGGCTCAGCGATAGGCGTCGACCGCCGCGGCGACGAGTCGCTGCACGAGCGCCTCGACGGCTTTCGCGCCGCGGCCGCGCACGCACAGCATCGCGTGGAACTCGAAGCTCGTGAGCGCGAACAGCGCGTCGACGAGGTCGGCGCCGGACTCGTCGCGACGCGGAGCCAGGCGCCGTACGAGCGAGGCGAGGGCGTGACGCCGGCGCTCGCTGCGTTCGGCGAGGCTCGCGGCGAGTTCGTCGTCGAGCCGGACGACCGCGTGGAAGCGCGGCATCGTGCGGCGGTGCGCGGCCCAGAATCGGCAGAACACGGCGACGAAATCGCGCAGCGCCGCTTCGGCGTCTGGCTGGCCGATCACCTGCGGCAGCTCGAACAGGCCCCCCGCGCGCGCGATGTCGTCGAACAGGGCCTCGAGGAGGCCACGCTTGGACTCGAACTGGTTGTACACGGTCAGCCGCGTGACTCCGGCGACGCGCGCGACGCCGTCGAGCGAAAACGCCGGTTGCCCAGGGCCACCGGCGAGCAGCTCGCGCGCGGCGGCGAGGATGCGCGTGCGCGTGGCGTCGGCGGCGGCGCTGCGCACGGCGCTATATTCAAACGAATCGGGAGGCGGTCGTGTTCGATGTCGCAATCATTGTGCTGGCGCGTGCGATCCATGTCATCGCTGGCGTGACCTGGGCGGGTGCGATGTTCCTGCTCGCGGCGGCGATCCTGCCGGCCGCGCGCGCGACCGGCGGCGGCGCCTGGTTCGGTGCGCTCATGCGTCGCGTTGGCCCTCTGTCGGGAATTTCCTCGCTGCTCACGGTGATCTCCGGCGCCTACCTGTTCTTCGGCCTGCACGCGCACGACTCGACGCTCGGCGGGTGGGTACTGCGCGTCGGTGCCATCGCGGCGCTGCTCGCCATGATCGTCGGCTTCACCGTCGGGCGTCCCGCAGGCCTCGAACTCGCGCGCGTGCAGCAGGCCGGCGAGGACACGCCAGAGCGCCGGGCGCGCATCGGGGCCCTCGGCCGGCGCGTCACGTCGAGCGTGCACGCGACCGCGGGCCTCATGGCGCTGTCGACACTCGCGATGGCCGTGTTCCGCTACGTCATCGCGCTCGCCTGAATCAGCCGCGCAGCACCATGAGGCGGCGCTCGGTCATGTCCTCGATCGCGTAGCGGATGCCCTCACGGCCGAGTCCGGAGCGTTTCACGCCGCCGTACGGCATGTTGTCGACGCGGAAGCTCGGCACGTCGTTGACGACGACGCCACCGACCTCGAGTCGGTCCCATGCGCGCGTCGCGTGCGCGAGCGAATCGGTGAACACGCCTGCCTGCAAGCCGTAGTCCGAATCGTTGACGCGATCGAGCGCGTCGTCGAAATCGTCGAACGGAGCGAGCAGGGTGACCGGCCCGAACGCCTCCAGGCGGCTGATCTTCGCGTCGCGCGGCACGTCCTCGAGCACGGTCGCCTGGAGGCGGTTGCGCTCGCGGCCGCCGCCGCAGAGGGGTTTCGCGCCGGCTTGCTCGGCTTCGGCGATCCACGTCGCGAGGCGCTCGGCGGAGGCCTCGTCGATGAGCGGACCGAGGAAAGTGTCGCGCTCGCGCGGATCGCCCGCCTTGAGTTCGCTCGTCGCCGCGACGAAGCGCGAGCGCAGCTCGGAGTAGATCGAGCGGTGCGCGTAGATGCGCTGCACCTTGATGCAGCTCTGGCCCGACTGGTAGTAGCTGCCGAAGACGAGCCGTTCGACGACGTGGTCGAGCCGGTCGCCCTGGTCGGCATCGACGATGCAGGCCGCGTTGCCACCGAGTTCGAGCACGACCTTCTTGCGCCCGGCCTTCGCCTTGAGCTCCCAACCGACCTGGCCGCCCGTGAACGAAAGCAGCTTGAGGCGCTCGTCGGTGACGAACGCGCCGGCGTCCTCGATCCTGGACGGCAATATCGAGTACGCACCCTTCGGCAGCTCCGTCGCGGCGAGCACTTCGCCGATGATGAGCGCGCCGATCGGCGTCTTCTCCGATGGCTTGAGCACGAACGGGCAGCCCGCCGCGATCGCCGGCGCGACCTTGTGCGCGACGAGGTTGAGCGGAAAGTTGAACGGCGTGATGAAGGAGCACGCGCCGATCGGCACGCGCTGCACGAACCCGCGATAGCCGTCGGCGCGTCTCGAGATTTCGAGGTTGAGCACCTCGCCGTCGATGCGCACGGCTTCCTCGGCGGCGATGCGGAACGTGTCGATGAGGCGCGTGACTTCGCCTTCTGCGTCCTTGATCGGCTTGCCCGCCTCGATGCAGAGCGCGAGCGCAAGCTCGTCCTGGCGCTCGCGAAAGCGCGCGACGCACTGCTCGAGCACGGCCTGGCGCGCGTACGGAGGGAACGCGCGCATCGCCGGTTCGGCCGCAGCCGCGGCCGCGATCGCGCGCTCGATCATCGCCGCGTCGGCAAGCGCGACGCGCGTGGCGACCTCGCCCGAATACTTGTCGCGCACCTCGAGCGACGCATTCGGCTGCGCCGCCTCACCGGCGAGGTAGCATGGATATCGGTTCTGCAGCATGGCTTCGCTCCGCGCACGTTCGTCGGGACCACTTTATGCGAAGGCGCTGAACACCGGCAGCACCGTTCGACGCCGCCGGTCGGCGGTGTGGCTGAAGCGGCACCCGGTCCGCCTTACGCTGCTGCTACACTCACACCATGGCGAACGGGGCAGGAGACACCGCGGAAATCGAGGCATTGCTCGACGGCGTGCGCCGGGGGAGCGCGGATGCGACCGACCGCCTGTTCGCGATGCTCTACGACGATTTCCGCTCGCAGGCGCACCGCTTGCTGCGCTTCGGTCCGCGCCAGACCCTGTGCACGACCGAGCTCGTCAACGAGACCTGGCTGCGCCTCTCCGGGCGCACGCTCTCGGTCGAGAGCCGGCAGCACTTCTTCAACCTCGCCGCGCGCGCGATGCGCCAGTTGCTCATCGATCGCGCACGCCTGCGCGGCGCGGACAAGCGCGGCGAAGGCAGCGAGGCGCTCACGCTCGGTGCGGCGTCGGACGTCGCCGCGGACGAGCCTTTCGACGTGCTCGCGCTCGACCGCGTCATGACCGAACTGGCTGCAACCGATCCCGCGCTGGCCGAACTCGCCGGGATGCACCTGTTCGCCGGCCTCGGCTTCGGCGAGATCGCCGAGCTGCGCGGCGTCAGCGAACGCACGGTGTTCCGCGACTGGCGCGCCGCGCGCATGTTCCTGCTGCGCTTCATCACCGGCGCGGACTGACGGCACCGTGGCGCTGTCAGTCGCGGGCCCACGCCTTCGTAAGGATCGTCAGGACCCTTGCGGAGATCGCCTGGTGTCGTACCCCCGTTCCATCGGCCTGTGCCGGCTGCTGCTGTCCATCCTGCTCGTCGCTTGCGCGCCTGCGCACGCCGCGAGCGTCTGCGTGTCCAGCGCGATCGGCCTCAAGAACGCGCTCGTCGCGTTCGACCTGCAGCCGGACGGCTCGACGTACACGATCAAGCTCGAGCGGGGGACTTACGCGGTCGGCGCCACGCTCGCGCAGATGTACGGTGCGATCGGCGACGGCGAGGTCAATCTCAAGCTGCTCGGTGGCTATTCGGCCGGTTGCGGCAGTCGCACGCCGAACCCCGCCAACACCGTGATCGACGGCCTCGACGCCGCGAACTCGGGCATCGCCTTCCTCATGCACGGCGACAGCAACGCGCTGATCGAAGGCATCATGTTCACGCGCTTCAAGGGCGCTTCGAACATCGGCTACGCCGGGAGCTAGGTGCCGCTCATCGACGGCGCCGACGACTCGGATACGTCTATCCGCTGGTTGTGAGCTACAACCTGTATGCGACCGCGAACGCCAACCTCCCACAGAGCCCGACCGACCTGCATTCGGATCCGCATGTCGTCGACCTCGCGAACGGCAACCTGCTGCGCCTCGCGAGCAGTCCGCCGGCGATCAACAAGGGCGCGCTGCTCCAGCTCGGCGGCTTCCCCGCGCGCGACCTCGCCGGCGGCACACGCGTGGTCGGCAGCCGTATCGATCTCGGCGCGTACGAATCGTCGATCGACGACTCGACCACGGCGATCGTTACGACGACATCGGACAATGGCAACAACAGCTCGCCGACGCCGGGTTCGCTACGCGCGGCGATCAAGGCCGCCAACGCCGCGGCCGGCCGGCCGGTACACGATCCGCTTCAACGTCGCGGGCAGCTGCCCGCGGCTGCTTTCGCTCGCCGCACCGATGCTCGACGTGACCGGTGACGTGACGATCGACGGCACCAGCCAGGCCGGGTGGGCGCCGAACACTGTGCTTCTACGTCAACGGCGCCGGCAACGCGAACACGCCGTGGGCGCTGCACGTGCCCGCAAATGCGCCCGCGAGCGCACGCCTCGTCGTGCGCGGCCTTGGCTTCGCCGGCTTCAACGACGAGGCGATCGAGCTCGAAGGCGGGCACGCGCATGCGATCTCGGTCAACCAGTTCGGCGCGGTCGCGTTCACGCCGGCCAATGCCACCGCGATCCGCGTCACCGGCAACTCCGGCGGCGCATTCATCGGCGGCTACGACGACGAATCAGCCGTCAACCTCGGCTCCGGCAGCAGCAGCGCGGGCATCTACCTCGACAATGCGGCCGGCGGTTCGGTGGTCGCGAACAACGTGATCGGTTTCCAGCCCGACGGCCTCGGCAACGGGCCCAATGCGAACGGCGTATACGCGTTCAACTCGGAGAACAACGTCATCCAGTACAACTATATCGGCCACAACGATTCGAGCGGCGTCATCCTATCGGGCGGCGGCTCGAGCAACAACCGCGTCCAGTACAACACGATAGGCATGGCGTACGGCGGTTCTCCCGCGGGCAATGGCAACGCCGGCGTCCTCGTCAGCTTCGGTGCGAAGGACAACACGATCTGCGCACCCGTCAATGCCGCGTGGGTAGGCAACCTCATCGTCGCGAGCGCGGGCGCCGGCGTATGGGTGTCGCCGTCGGGAGGCAGCGGCAACAGCGTGCTCGACACGTCTTCGAGGGCAACGACGGCCTCGACATCGATCTTGCGGCGGTCGGACCGAGTGCGAACCAGGCGACCAATCCCGCCGCGGGGCCGAACGCGCTGCAGAACTATCCGGTCCTCGACAGCGCGACGCGCGACCTCGCGAATGGCGTCGAGGTGGTCACGGGCACGCTGACCCGCGCGCCGAACACGACCTATCGCCTCGACCTCTACTACGGGTCCGCATGCAGCACCGTCGCCGCCGGGCGCGGCCTGGCGCAGCAGCCGCTCGTGCGCACGGCCGTGACCACGGGTGCGCTCGGGCACCGTGTCCTTCACCGCGAGCGTCCCGTTCCCGGCCGGCGGCCTTCCGCTCGGCGTCATCGGTGCGACCGTGACCGATCCTGCAGGCAATACGTCCGAGCTCGGCAATTGCGTGGTCGAAGTCGACGGCGATGCGATCTTCGCGGACGGCTTCGA
>DASTSE010000240.1:0-3589 GCA_035760865.1 Dokdonella sp. | reverse complement strand
GTGCGAGCAGCGCCGCGTGTCCTTCGTTGAGGTGGTAGGTGCCGATGTGGAAGCCGAGTGCCTGCAGGATGCGCAGGCCGCCGATGCCGAGCACGACTTCCTGCTTGAGGCGGTAGACGTCGTCGCCGCCGTAGAGCGCATCGGTGATGCGGCGGTCGTCGGGTGCGTTCTCGGGCAGGTCGGTGTCGAGCAACAGGATCGGCACGGGGTTGCCGAGCGCGCTCTCGAGCTTGTACAGCCACGGCCGCACCCACACTTCGCGGCACTCGATCACGACGGCGACCTTCGCGCGCAGCGGCACCGCATGGTGTTCGGGCGTCCACGGGTCGGCCGACTCGAGCTGGTGCCCGTCGCCGGTGATCGCCTGGCGAATGTAGCCTTGCCGGCTGACGAGCGTGACGAACACCATCGGCAGCTCGAGGTCGGCGCTCGCGCGTGCGGTGTCGCCGGCGAGCACGCCGAGGCCGCCGCTGTAGGTGTGCATCGCCGGATCGAGCGCGATCTCCATCGAGAAGTAGGCGATTCGCGTGTAGCCGAGGAACGGGCCGATCGTCGGCGCGACCGCGGTCGACGGCGGGTCCGGATCGTCGGAGGCACTGGCACCGGGCATGGATGGGCTCCGTCAGTCGCGACCGCTCGCTGCTGCGAGCTGCAGGCGTCCGCCACGGCATCATGGAGCGGCGGCCGCTCGTCGGTTTGACCTAGGTCAAGGCGGGGAGAGTCGTGCATGACAGGATGGATCGACTCCCTTTCGGCAGCGATCACCATGTCGTCGCGTCGGAATCCTTGCCAGGATGCAGGTGCCGCAACCGCGGTCCGCGTGCTGCAGGTGGCGTCGGAGATGTATCCGCTCGCCAAGACCGGTGGGCTTGCGGACGTCTGTGGCGCCTTGCCCAAGGCACTCGTCTCCGCGGGCGCCGACGTGCGCGTGATCATGCCTGCGTATCCGTCGGCGCTCGACGGCGTGGCCGATCTTCGCCTCGAAGTCGAGTTCGGCGAGATGCTCGGTCCGCATCCCGTGCGCCTGCTGCGCGGCTGCCTGCGCGATGGCGGTCTCGTGGTCTGGCTGGTCGATTGCCCGACCTTGTACCAGCGGCCCGGCACGCCTTACCTCGATGCGAACGGCGACGAATGGCCGGATAATGCGCTCCGCTACGGCGTGCTCTGCCATGTCGCGAGCCGCGTCGCGCTCGGATTCACGGGTAACGGCTGGGCGCCCGACGTCGTGCACTGCCACGACTGGCACACGGGTCTCGTCCCGCTGCTGCTGCGGCGTTCGCATGCCCGGCCGCGCAGCGTCTTCACGGTGCACAACGCGGCGTTCCAGGGCAACTTTCCGCTGGCGACGGCCGCGTTGCTCGAGCTGCCGCGCGACGGCGAGGCCTTCGCGGGGTTCGAGTTCTACGGCCAATTGTCGTTCCTCAAGTGTGGCCTCGCGTTCGCCGACAAGGTGACGACGGTCAGCCCGACCTACGCGCGGGAACTCGCGACGCCCGAGTTCGGCTGCGGGCTCGAAGGCCTGTTCGCGAGCCGCGCTGCCGATTTCAGCGGCATCATGAATGGCATCGACACCGAGGTCTGGAATCCGGCCACCGATCCTTTCCTCGTCGACCGCTACTCCGCCGGCGACCCGTCCGGCAAGCTCGCATGCAAGGCCTCGCTGCAGGCGGAACTCGGCCTGCGCCGGGACGTGGCCGCGCCGGTGGCGATCTTCGCGAGCCGCGTCACCACGCAGAAGATGGCGGACGTGCTGCTGGGATGCTTGCCCGCGCTCATGCAGCGCAACCCGCGGCTGCAATTCGCGATGCTCGGCCATGGCGACCGCGCGCTCGAAACCGGGTACGCGGAGTTCGCGCGCGCGTACGCCGGGCGCGCCGCCGTCGACATCGGTTACCGCGAATCGAGTGCGCACCGACTGCACGCGGGTGCCGACTTCCTGTTGCACGGCTCGCGTTTCGAGCCGTGCGGGCTCGCCCAGCTGTACGCGATGCGCTACGGCGCGATCCCGATCGTGCGTCGCATCGGCGGCCTTGCCGACAGCGTCGTCGACGCCGGCAGCGACACGCGGGGACACGCGACCGGTTTCGTGTTCGACGCGGCGACCGGCGACGCGCTCGAAGAAGCCGTGCAGCGTTGCCTCGCCGTGTACGGCGCGCCGGATGATGCGTGGCGCGCGATGCGCCTGCGAGCGATGGCGTCCGACTTCGGATGGAAGCGATCCGCGCAGGCGTACCTCGATCTGTATGCGCAGGCGCTGCAGGCCTGCGCACCCGCGTCGGACGGCCGCACGGCGGTGGAGCGGGGCGCTCGCGCGCTCGTGCGCGACGGCGTGCGGCCGCTCGCCCGTGGCCGCGGCGCGCTCGAGTGGAGCCGCCGCTTCCCGTCTCCTTCGCAACGAACCAGCGCACATGCCGGAGGTTCGCATGAAACTCACGCTCAGCGTGATCAAGGCTGACATCGGTTCCGTCGGCGGCCATATCCGCCCGTCTGCCGCTCTCCTCGAACGCGTGCGCGAGCGCATCGAGCGCTGGCGCGGCCGGCTCCTCATCGACGCTCGCGTGAGCGCGACCGGCGACGACATCGCGATCCTCATGACGCACCGGCAGGGCGTCGGTGCCGAAGCGATCCATCGGCTCGCCTGGGACGCGTTCGTCGCCGGCACGGAAACCGCACGCAAGCAGGGGCTTTACGGCGCCGGCCAGGACCTGCTCAAGGATGCGTTCTCGGGCAACGTACGCGGCATGGGACCCGCCGCCGCAGAGATGGAGATCGAGGAACGGGTCGCGGAACCGTTCCTGTTCTTCGCGGCGGACAAGACCGATCCCGGTGCGTTCAACCTGCCGCTCTATCTCGCCTTCGCCGACCCGATGAACACGCCGGGCCTGCTGCTGTCGCCGGAACTGTCGAAGGGCTTCCGGTTCGTGATCATGGACGTCGGCCACACCGAGGGCGACCGCGTGATCGAGCTCGAGGCGCCCGGCGATCTCTATGCGATCGCCGCGTTGCTGCGCGATACGGAACGCTACGTGGTCGAGTCGATCTACTCGCGCGCGAGCGGAGAGCAGGCCGTCGCGGCCTGCACGACGCGCCTGCACAACATCGCCGGCAAGTACACGGGCAAGGACGATCCGGTGATGCTCGTGCGCGTGCAGAAGGATTTCCCGGCCACCGGTGAAGTCGTGGCCCCGTTCGCGATGGACCCGCTCGTCGCCGGCGGCATGCGCGGATCGCACAACATGCCGCTGATGCCGGTACCGCTCGAGAGCGGGATCAGCTATTTCGACGGTCCGCCGATAATCACCTGTGCGGCGTACTGCGTGCACGACGGCATGCTCACCGAAGCCGAGGACGTTTTCGCCCACCCGTTCTGGCAGCGCGTGCGCCACCACGCCGCGGACAAGGCGATCGAACTGCGCCGGCAAGGGTTCTTCGGCGCCGCGATGCTGCCGATGAACGAACTCGAGTACACCGGCATCACGAGCATGCTCGCCGCGCTGGAACCGCGATTTCGCGTGCGCTCGGCGGATTCGGGCGCCGTGCCGACGTCCGCGGCTCGCTGAACCCTGCCGATATTCCGCGACGTCGCGCA
>DASTSE010000239.1:0-20636 GCA_035760865.1 Dokdonella sp. | reverse complement strand
CGGGTCGGCGACATCGTCCAGCTCTCGACGAGCGCGCTACCGTTCGCGATCGTGCGGTAGACGACGACCGTCGCGCTCCCCGGCCGCGTGCTGCGCCAGCTACCCGCGAGCGATTTCAGCCGCTCGAATGCGTCCTGCGCTGCAGGCGCCGCTGCGGTCGCGGGGCTCGACGAGAGGGCGAGCGCGACGACGAGCGAGATTCGAAGCAGCGGCATGCGGGCCTCCGACGGCCAAAAGGGGCGGACGAGTCTTGCGCGACCGTTCGCATGCCGCCAGCGCGCACGCGACGGACCGTTGGCCGAGGTCGCCTGAACGAATGCCTCGCGCACGGTGCGGCGTTCGGCGTTCATATAGGCGGCTCCCTGCACGCTGCCGGCGCGGACACCGCTCCGCTCGACGACAACCCAGGGAGGTCTCCATGGTGCGCACGATACTGCTCGTCCTGTTGCTGCTGCTCATCCTCGGCGCGTTGCCGGTGTGGCCCTACAGCTCCGGCTGGGGCTACTACCCGAGCGGCGGCGGCCTGCTGCTGCTCATCATCCTGCTCGTGCTGCTGTTCCGCTAGCGGGCGCGGGCGTCGGTCCTGGCCGCCGGGCCAGGGCCGCGGCGCCCGCCGCCATCCGGGCTGACGGCGCGATCAGGAATCAGGTTGCAGACGTGCAGTGCCACTCGTCGCCGCCGCGCAATCGACACTGGTTGCGGTGACGACGTAGCCCGCGCCGCTCCTGCCGTCCTCGTCGACCCAACTCGACGAGCCGACGAACACACCTTCGACCGCCTTGAGTTCGGCCGACCAGCCGCTGCGGCCGTTGTCGATGCCGATGCGGATCGATGTCGTGCTCACCGGGCGCCAGGCGCTCGCGAAATCCGCGTCCGACGCCGGAACCGACTCGATCGCATAGCTGCCCGGGCGCGCGGGCACCGGCGTCCCGGTCAGGCGAACGACACGCGTCTTCGACGCGTCGTCTCCGAACACCAGCCGATAACAGCCGATCCAGAAGTCGACACCCGCCGACGCGGGATTCGCCGCGGCGGCATCCACCGGGACGCCTGCGCTCGCGACGAACAGCCAAGCGGCGCCGCGGGCAAAGCAGTTTCCGAAGACCGTGTTCATGTGCGAGGACTATAGCGCCGCTCGCCTCACTCCGTCGCCGGCGCGCCGCCCGCGCCTGCGGTCGTTCAGCGCCGAGCAGGGCGACCTGCGTACGGTGTACCGCATGCACTTGTCCCGCGCCCAACTCGACGGCAACCTCGACCAGCTCGCGGCCGACCTGCCCGCCCTGCTCGAATCAGCCGGCCGCGCCGATGCACTGGCCACCTTCCGCACCCGCGCCGACGGCATCCTGCGATCGGCCGCGTCCTCCGAAGACGAGCGTCACGCGCGCGAACGCATCGTTGCGATGGCACGCGAGCACGGACTCGGCTGACGCGCCTCGCTGCGACGGCCGCACGGTCGCGCACAGGGCGTGCCACGCGTATGGCGCTCGACGAGCCGGTCAATTCAGATCGCTCGCCGCCGACACGCGATCGAGGCGCCAGCTGGGGCGAGGCCGCGTTCCATCGGCGCTCAGCCATTCGCTGCCGCTGACGAGCCGGAACCCCGGCATCAGGCCCGCATCGGCCCAGCGCTGCACCGCCTGGAGCTGGCTCTGGGCGAGCCGGATCGCGAGCACCTCGCCGATGCCGAAGTCGACGTAGATCTCGTACCAACGCATGCCGCACGGCGACTCGCGCGCCGGGATGATCAGGTGCGGCGAATCCGGCGCGTTGCCGCGCAGGTTGTCGACGATCGGGGCATCCGCGTCGACTTCGAACACGGCGATCCGTTGCCAGCCGTCACACGCTTTGGCGACGCTCATGGCGATCTCCTCGTGCGTCGCGACGATCTTCGCGACGACACGAGCGTCCACTTTTGCGACCTAGTTCATTTGTGACGCGAATCGCAGTGCCGAGCGCTGAGGGAATTTCCCTCCCCCGCAGCGATCAACGCAGGATCTTTTCGACGTCGACGACGTCGACGCCCTGCATCTGGCCGAGCAGCGCGTCGAACCACGGCTTGTGCGAGCTGCCCACGATCGACAGTACGCGAGCGCCCGGGCGCTCGCGGAATGCGGCGCGGATGTTCGCCACCATGCGCAAGTTGCGCGTCTCCCAACCGGCGACGTAGTACCGGCCGTAGTGCTGTGGCGAAGGATCGCGCAGCGCGGCGCCGAAATCGGCGGCGATGGCGATGCGCAACACATCGGGCTGGTTGATGTAACGGTACAGCGCGAGCATGTCGCCGCCCTTCTTGAGCGCTTCCTCGCGTTCGCGCATCGCCGCGGCCTTCGGCCGTCCCGCGTCCCACGCCTTCTGCACCGCGTTGCCGTACGCCTCCTCGTCGGCGACGATGACGTTGTCGCCGGTATGGTCGTCGATCGGGAACACGCGCTGCAGGCCGAGCCGTGCAGCGAGCCGCGCCGCGACCTGGTCGCTCTCGTTGTTGCGCGAGCCGCGCTTGGCGAGCAGCGCGACGAGCGCCTCGTCGAGGCCGTCGCCCGCATGCCGCTCGGTCGGCGGCATCTGCAGCCATTGCACCACCGCGGACGACGGGTCGTTCGCGGCGAGGAACAGCGCGGCGAGATGCCGGCGCTGTGCCGGCGTCGGCTGCGCCGGCCATTGCGCGAGCGCACTGTTCGCGGCGGCGATCGCCGCGGGCACGTCGAGGCCGGTCGCCTTCTTCGCCGCGTCGGTGTCGTTGCAGTACGGCGCGATGTTGTCCGGCGGGTACACCGCCGGATGGCGCGCCAGCAGGTCGCACTGCTCGCCGGAAAGGTTCTCGATCGTGATCACGTCGGGCCTGAACGCCGCGAGCCGCTCGAGCACGGGTTCGAGCGAGGCCGGATCGAGCGCCTTCATCCCGGACAGGTGCACGCTGCCAAGCACGAGCACCTGCGCGCGCGGCCCTGGCATCGACTTTTCCAGCTCCGACAGGTCGACACCAGCTTGTGCGCGACCGGCGAGCGCGACGAGCACGGCCGATCCGACTGCTGCAATCCACTGCTTCTTCATGCATCGCTCCGATAGAGGCGGGTCGTGAACACGGTTGCGTTCACGCGGGAAGCGCGGCCGTCCGGGCGATTCACCCGTCACCCCGCCTCCGTCGCCGCTTCGATGCCTGGAGCTTGCGGAGGGTTTAATCGTGGGCGCGCGCGGCATGCATGCACCGCCCTGCGCGCCGTGGGCGCGCAGGGCGTGGACGCAACGACGGCGACGTGCAGCCGATCGCGCCTATCGCGACGCGTCGCCGCGCGGCGCACCGTCCTCGAGGTTCCGCATGACTTCGGCATCCTGCACGTCGCCGGGCCGCGCGTGCGAGAGGCCTTCACGTTCCTCCGGCGTCGGCCCATCGGTCGCTTCCTCTGCCGAACCCTTGATCGCCCGCCCGCCCTTCGTGTGCTCCTTCACGAAGCGCTCGGTTTCTTTCTGGTAGCGGTGCGCCGACTCGTAATCGCCTTCGCCCTGGACCTTGTCGTCGATCATCTGCGTGCTCCGTCCGGTTGCGCGACGCGACGCGCGGATCCGCACATCGCCGACCCTGGATAGCAAGGAGCGGATGAATGCCGGGCTTCGCGCGCCGCGCCCGGTTTGGCTACGCTTCAGCGTCGCGGAAGCGGCCGCACGTCGATCGCAGCGACGCATCACTTCATTCACATGCGCGCGCATGCGGCGCTCGCGTACGGTCTCGCCCATCCGCCACGAGCGAGACCTCGATGATCCGTCAGCCTGCCCTGATCACCCTCGCCCTCATCACCGCGATGGCGACGGCCCGCGCCGCGCCATCCGTCGCCGTGATCGACACGGCCGATGTCGATCGCTTCTATCGCCTCTACGAGGCTGCGGGCGGCCATCCGAGTGCCGAACAGCTGCAGCGCGATTATCTCGACGCAGGCTCCGAAGGCCTGCACGAACTCGCGCGGCGGCGCCGCGTCACGGGCGCGCGCATTGCGGACATGCTCGAGAAGCGGCCCGCCGTGTATGCGGACGCGAAGCGCTGCCTGGCCGTGCTGCCGCGCGTGCGCGAACGCCTTGCGGCCGCGATCGCGAAACTCGCGACGCTGTATCCGCAGGCGCACCTGCCGCCGGTGACGATCGCGGTCGGGCGCGGCAAACCGGTCGGCATCGGCAGCCCTGTGAGCGGTGTGCAGATCGGCCTCGAGGCGCTGTGCGCGACGGACTGGCTCAATCCGGACGTCGAGGAACGGTTCGTCACCGTCATCGCGCACGAGTACGCACACACGCAGCAGGCCGCTGCGCTCGTCGACAAGGAGCATCCGACCGTGCTCGAAGCATCGCTCGTCGAAGGGGCGGCCGAGTTCGTCGCCGAGCTCGTTGCCGGGCATGCGTCGTACTCGTACTTCCCGTCCCTCACGCGCGGTCGCGAAAGGGCGATCGAGACCGCGTTCGCCGCCGACATCGACAAGACCGATCTCTCCGACTGGCTCTACAACAGCAAGCCCGACGAGCCCGCGGACCTCGGCTACTGGGTCGGCTACCGTATCGTCAAGGCGTACTACCGGCTTGCACCGGACAAGCGCATCGCGCTGCGCGAGATCTTCGCGATGACCGATGCATACGCGTTCCTCGCCCGCAGCGGCTGGCACCCGGGCATCGAACTTCGCTAGGCCACGCGGGTATCGCCCAAGGCGCGTTGCGAAGGCGTGGCGCTTCAGCGCGGCGCGGAGGTGAACAGTGCGACGCGCGCCGGATCGACCGGCGCCGTCGCCGCCAACCACGGCTCGCCGGCGAGCACGCGCGTGCAGGGCCCGTAGCTCGAGACGCGGATCGGCCGACGCGCGGCCTGCGCACGCAGCGCATCGAGCACCGCACGCAGGATCGAGCCGCCGAAGGGCGTATACAGATAGAATACCGTGCCGGTGGAGAAGTCCGCGGCGCGCGCATCCTGTTCGACGAACGTGACGCGGTCGAGGTTCAATGCCGCGGCGGCGGCGCGTGCACATGCGACGTAGGCGCCCTGCAGCTCGACGCCGATCGCGCGTGCGTCGGTGCACAACCCTGCGAGCAGCGGCACGTGGCCGAGACCGGAGCCGAGGTCGACGAGCACGTCGTCGCGGCCGAGCTCCGCGCGTGCGATGAGGTCGAACACGTGGCGCGCGGGCGTGGGCTGGTAGAACACCATGTCCTCGCCGGGTTCGGGAACCTCCCCTGGCGTCGCCAAGGCGAGGATGCCGGCGACAAGATCGTCACGGTGGTCGTAGCCATCGCCGCCTTCGGCAACGTCGGTCGCGGCGAGTCGCAGCAGCCGCTCGCGGCCGCGTCCGCACCGCAGGTCGGCGCGCAGTTGCTCGAACAGGCGTTGATCGACGGCCTCGAGGCGCGCGCGCAGCGCGGCCGCCAGACAAGATGCCTCGGCGCCCACTCCGGTCGCATCGCCAAAATGCGCCTCCAGGCGTTCGAGCACCGCGGCCCTCTCACGCAGGCACTCGGGCTCTTCGAGCTGCGCATCGCTCGCGACGCGTTCGAGCCACGCGCGCTGCGCGTCGGTTTCGAGGCGGTAACCTGTCGGGCGCATGCGCCGAGCTTGCCGTATCGAACGGTCGCTGCCCATCCCCAGGGCCCCACCCGGCGCCGGCGCTCATTGCGCGAGGCGCGCCGATTCAGGCCGTCTTCGCGATGCGGTCGCGTCCGAACGGATCGCCCTTCACCGATTCCGTGTGCAGCGCGCACTTCCAGGCGCCGTCGACGCGCGTCCACACCGATGCGTCGTAGGCGGTCATCTCGAGCGGCTGATCGTCGACGGTGAGTTGCTCGGTCACTTCGTAGCCGACGATCGCCGTGTCGTCGTTCGCGAACTGCACCTGCATCTTGTCGAGCTCGAACGAACGCAGCGTCCAGCTGCCTTCCTTCATCATCTTCGCGAATGTCTCGCGACCAATGCTCGCCGCGCCCTGCGCGCCGGTCACGATCGCCGTGTCGGCCATCATCGCGGCCGCGGTGTCCACGTCGCGATCGACCATCGCCTGCCAGAACGCGGTCTCGAGGTCGATGATTTCCTGTTTCGATGCCATGGGTCTGCTCCTCCTCGGCGGTGTGCGTAGGTCACGCGTGCCGCAACGCTAGGGCGGCGCCACTGAACGGCGCCGCAGCGGCACGACCGCCACCGCGCCTGCGGTTCATCCGCAGTCGCTGCAGCCGCCGACCATCCGCGCTGATCACGGCGGGCCGACGAGCGGCGCACGGAATCGGGAACCGGTTCGGGATCAGGAGGCGCGTCCCCGCCCCGAGCGGAACGGGATCGGCGCCGATGGAACGACCGGCGTACGCGGACGCATGCCGATGCGATACGTGTTGCGTCCCGCCTGCTTGGCCTCGTAAAGCCCGGCGTCGGCCGCGCGCAGGAGCGCGTCGCCATCGGCGTCGCCGCCCGACAGCGCGATGCCGATGCTCGTGCCGACCGTGAGCGACAGCGGATCGACGACGATGTCGCGCTCGAATGCGGCGACGAGCTTGGCCGCGATCGCCTCGAGCGCATCGACCGAGGCGACGTTCTCGACCAGGATCGCAAACTCGTCGCCGCCCATGCGCGCGGCGAGGTCGCCCGCACGCAACGCGGCCTGCAGGCGTCGCGCGACCTCGACCAGCACCGCGTCGCCGACCGCGTGGCCGTAGGTGTCGTTGATCGGCTTGAAGTGGTCGACATCCAGGTACAGCACGCCGACCGTGCCCGCGCCACGTCCGGCTCGCGCGAGCGCAGCCGCGAGCGCCTCGCGGAACTTCTTGCGATTGGCCAGGCCCGTCAGTGGATCCGATTCGGCCAGGTGGACGAGCTGCTGCTTGGCGCGCTGCAGTCGCGAGACCTCGAAGATGAGCACGAAGAATCCACGCACGCTGCGTCGCGCATCGACATCGGGCACGCAGGCGGCCTCGAAATAGCGGTGCTCGCCGCGGAAGTCGCACTCGGTGTCGAACGTGACCGCGTCGCCCTCGCGCGCGGCGGCCATGTGAGCCTTCAGCGGATCGCAGAACGCGCGGTCGACCACGTCCGACAGCTGCCGGCCGACGATCCAGTCCGGATCGACGCCGAGCATCTTCGTGAAGTACGAATTGACGAACGTGAAACGCTCGTCCGTGTCGAGGTACGCGACCACGGCAGGCAGGTTGTCCGCGATGGCGCGCAGGTGCTTCTCCTTCTGCGCGAGCGAGCGCGTGAGGCGCTCGTTGCACATGAGCAGGAAGCCGAGCGTGGCGGCCATCGGGAATGCCGCGCCGATCGCGAAGGCGACACTCTGCATGACCCCGGGCGCGAACGGGCCGGACAGGTCGAACGCGGGCAGCAGCGTGCTGCCGCCACGCAGCAGCAGGGCGATCGACAGCGTGGCGAAGGCGACCGCCGTCAGCAGGCGGCTGCGAACACGCTCATGGCGCACGACCAGCGCCCATACCGCCGGCGCCAGTTGCGCGCCGATGATCGCCGAGACGGTCGCACCCCGCAGGCGCAGGCTCGGCTCGACGTACGTGAAGACGATTTCGCAGGCGACGATCGCCGCGACCGGAGCGAACAGCAGCAGGCGACGTGGCCGCAGCCCGACGAAGCTGCGGACGGCTTCGACGAGCCGACCGAACGCGAGACCGAGCAAACCGTTGGCGACCACGATCGACAACAGGTCCGGAATCCCGTCGCGCATCGCATAGAGCATCCAGCCGGTCGGCAGCAGCAGCGTGCCCGTCATCCAGAGCCGCAGGCTGGCGCGTAGCGGCGCGGGGTAGTCGCGCAGCACGAAACGCAAGCTGAGACCGATGATCAGCGCGAGAATCGCTGCGATCACGATCGTCGATCGGATGTCCAACGCCATGGCTGGCCCCCTGCGAAATCCAGTCTATGCCTGTTGCCGGGCACGGTCCACAACGCCCGGACCGCGGCCGCGGGCGACCGACCTGCATCGACCGGCGACGGCGGCCCCGGGCCGCTGAAAGCCCGCCGAAAGGCGGTCGAGCGGACACTGGCGCATCGATCCGCGGTCCGATGGCCAGCCGGCCCCTGGACGGACTTCGCTCGACCGCACCGGGCTTTCCAGCCGGCCTCGTGCATCGAACCCCGTGCTGCCCCCATCCCCCGGAGCCGACCTTGCAGACTCCCACCCCGGCGCCCCGCGCGCTGCGCACGCGATACGCGCCGCTGGCGTGGTTCGCAGGTGCCTTCCTCGTCGTCGAGTTCCTCGTCCGCCTCGCGCTGCTCGTGAAGACGGGCTCCGGCGTGCCGCTCGACCCGCTCTACTGGCTCTACGCGTTCGCGGTCGGCCTCGGCTACGACCTCGTCGCGCTCGTGTACGTGGCGTGGCCGCTGGTGCTGTTCCTCTGGCTCGTGCCTCGACGCGTGTTCGCATCGCGCCCGCTGCACGTGCTGCTCGCACTGCTGCTGCTCGCGATGGTGTACGGCCTGCTGTTCGTGAGCGCAGCGGAATGGCTGTTCTGGGACGAGTTCGCGAGCCGCTTCAACTTCATCGCGGTCGACTACCTCGTCTACTCGCGCGAGGTGATCGGCAACATCCGCGCGTCGTATCCAGTCGGCAAGGTGCTCGCCGCACTCGCGATCGTCGCCGGCCTCATCGTGTACCTCGCGCGACGCACATGGCGCCCGCGCCCGGACGCATCGCGCATGCGGCAGCGCAGCGCCGTGACGTTCGCGTGGCTGCTGCTCACGATCCTGGTCAGCTACGCGGTCGACGGCGAATACAAGAACGCGACCACCAACGAATACGTCAACGAACTCGCCGGCAACGGCGTCTACGAGTTCTTTTCGGCCTACCGCAACAACGAGCTGGACTGGCAGCGCTTCTACCGCACCCTGCCCGACGCGACCGCGTTCGAGCGCACGCGCGCGCTGCTGAAGACGCCCGAGGCCGAGTTCGTCGACGACGATCCGCGCAGCATCACGCGCGAGATCCGCAATCCGGGCCCGGAAAAGCACCTCAATGTCGTCCTTATCAGCGTCGAAAGCCTGTCCGCGAACTACCTCGCCGCGTTCGGCGGCACCAAGCAGGTGACGCCGAACCTCGATGCGCTCGCCTCGAAGAGCCTGTTCTTCACCAACCTCTACGCGAGCGGCACGCGCACGGTGCGCGGGCTCGAAGCGCTCTCGCTGTCGGTGCCGCCGACACCGGGGCAGTCGATCGTCAAGCGCCCGGACAACGAGAACCTGTTTTCGCTCGGTTCCGTGTTCGACGGCAAGGGCTACGAATCGCTGTTCGTCTACGGCGGTTACGGCTACTTCGACAACATGAACTACTTCTTCTCGCACAGCGGCTACCGCACCGTCGACCGCTCGGAGATCCCGAGCGACCAGGTGCACAGCGCGAACATCTGGGGCGTCGCCGACGAGGACCTGTTCACGCTCGCGCTGCGCGAGGCGGACCGCAACGCGGCCGCGGGCCGGC
Source organism: Dokdonella sp. (assembly GCA_035760865.1). Lineage (GTDB taxonomy): Bacteria > Pseudomonadota > Gammaproteobacteria > Xanthomonadales > Rhodanobacteraceae > Dokdonella_A. The sequence goes on along the minus strand of DASTSE010000239.1, from coordinate 11,202 downwards.
CGTTCTTCGAACACGTGATGACGACGTCCAACCACCCGCCGTTCACCTACCCCACTGGCCGCATCGACCTGCCTTCGGGCAAGGCCGGGCGCGCGGGCGCGGTCAAGTACACCGACTGGGCGCTCGGCGACTTCCTCGCCCGCGCGGCCACCAAGCCGTGGTTCGACGACACGGTGTTCGTCATCACCGCGGACCACTGCTCGTCGAGCTGGGGCCGCAGCGCGATCCCGATGAACCGCTACCACATCCCGCTGCTGATCTACTCGCCGAAGCACATCGCACCCGGGCGCGTCGACCGGCTGATGGCGCAGATCGACATTCCTCCGACCCTGCTCGGGCTGCTCGACTTCAGCTACACCTCGCAGTTCTACGGCTACGACCTCTTCAAGCTCGAGCCCGGCCGCGAACGCGCGCTGCTCGGCAACTACCAGAAAGCCGGCTACCTGCGCGGCGACGTGCTCACGGTGCTCGCGCCGAAGAAGCACGCGATCCAGAGCCTGCCGAAATTCGACAACAGCGGCGACGCGACGCCGCTCGACGCGCCGCGGCCCGAACTCATCGACGACGCGATCGCGTACTACGAGACCGCGAGCGAGCGATTCAACCAGGGCCTCATGCGTATCGACGCAGCCCGTTCGACGACCCCCGCGAGCGCGGCGCCGAACTGAATCCCGATCCGACACGGTGCCGGCCGGCCTCGTCCGCAAGGTTCGCGCGACGGACGCTCGGCGCGCCGGCAGCAGACCGGGCCGCCACGCCGCACGCGCCGTTCGATCGAGCGCGACCGACGTCGTGCGCGCATCGAGCAGGACGATCATCGGTGCCGCCGTGAAGGCGACGTCGATGCCGGACCATTCGGGGAGCGCGGCGATCGCGGCAGGCTGCGCACGTCGGCGCCGACCGGCGACGGCGGCAACGGCCCCACGCAGTAGCCATGACGACCGGCGGACTTGGCCTGGTACAACCCCTGGTCGGCCATTTGCAGCAGCGCCTTGGCATCGGCGCGACCCTGCGTGAAGCCGATGCCGATGCTCGCCTTCACCTTGAACGCGAACTGTTCGACGACGACGTCGTCATCGAGCGAAGCCAGCAGCTTCTGCGCGACGATCTCCAGCGCCTGGACCGAAGTGGCGTTCTCGACCAGCACGGCGAACTCGTCGCCACCGATGCGTGCGGCGAGATCCGACTCGCGCGTGCAGCCGAGGATGCGCCGCGCGAACTCGCGCAGGACCGCATCGCCCACCGCGTGCCCGTGCGTGTCGTTGATCGGCTTGAAGCGATCGAGGTCGATGTAGAGCACGCCCACCAGCCCGCCGCTGCGAGCGGCGCGCGCCAGCGCCACGACCAGCGAATCGTCGAACTTCTTGCGGTTGGCCAGTCCCGTGAGCACGTCGGATTCGGCCAACCGCGCGAGTCGCTGCTTGGCGAGCGTGAGACGCGTGATGTCGACGATGAGCACGAAGACGCCGCGCACGCGTTGGTCGGCGTCGAGGTCCGGCACATACGAAGCTTCGAAGTAGCGACGCTCGCCACGGATGTCGCACTCCGTCTCGAACGTCACCGTGTCGCCACGCAATGCCGCCGCCACGTGGGCCTGCAACCCCGCGTCGAGTGGCCCGAGCACCTCGCCCATGCTGCGCCCGACGATCGAGCCGGGCGCGATATCGAGCAGGCGCCCGAGGTAGGCGTTGGCGAACGTGAATCGCCGCTTCGTGTCGACGTGCGCGACGACCGTGGGCAAGTTGTCGGTGATCGCGCGCAAGTGTCGCTCCTTGCGCGCGAGAGAGTCGTTCAGGCGTTCGTTGCACATGAGCAGGAAGCCGAGCGTGCCTGCGATCGGGAAGACCGACCCGAGGGCGAACGAAACGCTCTGCATGAACGACGGCGCAAAGGGCCCCGGCAGGTCGAATCCGCTGACCATCTCGATCGTGGCGCGAGACAGCAGCGTGAACGACATCGCCGCAAAGGCGACCGCTGTCAGCATCCGGCTGCGACGTCGCAGGCGGCCGTCGACGACCAATGTCCACACGCCCGTGGCCAGCTGTGCGCCGATGATCGCGGACACCATGACGCCGCGCAGGCGCATGCTCGGGAGTGCGTACGTGAACGCGCACTCGAACGCCGCGATCGCCGCGACCGGAGCCACCACGAGTGCGCGGCTGCGCGGCCGTCCGACGAAGATGCGGATGCTCTCGACCTGCAGCGCGAACGCGAGGCCGAGCAGCGAGTTCGCCACTACGATCGACAGGAGGTCGGCGATCTCGCCGCGAAGCGCGTAGAGCATCCACGCGGTAGGCAGCGACAGCGTGCCGAGCGCCCACAACCGCATGCTCGGCAGCATGCGCGGCGGATAGTCGCGCATCACGAACCGCAGGCTGGCGCCGATGATGAGCGCCAGCACGGCCGCGACCGTGATCGTGGTCCGGATATCCAGCGTCATCGCAGGAAGTCCTGCACGACCCGATCCCCTTCCCGTCCGCGATGCCTGGACGCTAGCATCGGAGCCGACGGTCGAGTTGACCTGAGTCAACGCGAGCGGCGGAGGTCCGCGCCGGGCGTGCGCGTCGTGGCGGATGGCGCCGTACACGCGGCTGGCGCACGCGATGCGGTCGTCGCCGCCACCCGCGGGACACGCCGCGCGGCGCCCCGTCGTGAACGTCCCGCGTCGCGAGCGCCATGCGCGACACGGCGGTGATCGCTTTTCCCGCGTCGTTCCGTTGTGACCGATCAGACCGACCCTTCGTCGACAGGAATGCCCCGATGAACGCCGCCGTCCCGACCCGCGTGCTCGCGGTCCTCTGTGCTCTCGCCGTGAGCGTCTTCGACGTGCGCGCCGCCGAGCCGCCCGTGCGCGCGACGGTCACGCTGGTGCATGCGAGCGACACGACCTGGCGCGTGGAGTACCGCCTGTCCGAGCCGGTGGACGCGATCGAACTCGGCCCGAAGATCGTCGAGTACCGCACGACCGCGTGGTCGCCGAAGACTCCGGGCCAGCGGCTGGCAAGCGACGGGAACGGCGAATCGATCCGCGCCGATGCGCCGTTCGACGAGGCCGTCGTCGAGATCCGCGACTACGCGCCCTGGGCGCACGACCAGTACATCCCGATCGATCGCCACTCCGACGGCGGCCATGCGTTCTACCTCGGCTTCCTCATGGGCACGGTGCGCCAGGGCATGCGCGAGCGGAACCTGCTCGTCACGTTCGAACTCGTCGGCCTGCACGGCGAACAGGTGCTGCTCGCGGAACAGGCGAACGACGACAAGGGCACCTACGCGTACTTCGGCCCGCAGCAGCCGACGACCGCCGGCGCGGTCCGCCTCGTCGTCGATCCGCAGACGCCCGCGTGGATGCGCGCGGTCGTCGAAGACGGCGTCGGCCGGCTGTCGGCGTACTACCAGCGCGCATTCGCGCGCTCATGGCGTTCGGCGCCGCTCGTGATCATCGGCGCGGGGCAACTCGACCTGCCGGGCTTTTCGGTCAAGGGCGGCGCGTTGCCGGGCGAGATCGCGTTCAAGATCGCGGGGGAGCGCGCCCGGACGGAAACGCCCGAGTTGCGCGCGATGTTCGAACAACTCGTCGCGCACGAACTCGCGCACGTCTGGCAAGGCCTCGTGCGTCGCGGCGGCATGGACGATGCCGGCGAGCCATGGGTACACGAAGGCGGCGCGCAGGCGCTCTCGATCGCCGCGCTCGAGGGCAGCGGCGTGTGGAGCGCCGCGCAGGCGAAGCGGTTCGAGGCGTCGCTGCGCGAGGAGTGCGCGCGCATCGAAGCCGCGAAGGCGCACGGCGAACCCGACGATGCGTCGCGCTGGGCGTACAGCTGCGGCTACGCGCGCTTCGCCGCCTATCCGCTCGACCCGACCGAGCTGTGGAAGCGCCTGCTCGCGGCAACCGAGCGCTCCGGCGCGCCCTACTCGGCCACGATGATCGCGCGCGTCATTCGGGCGCGGAAGTAGTCGACGCGCTTCGATGACTGCGTTCGGCGCCGTTGTCCTTGCGCCCCGTACGACCGGCCGCTTGTGACTGGCGCGCGCTCGCGCGCGTCGCCGCCCGGCTGGCGGCACTCGTGCGACCTGCGCGCTGCGTCGCGCCGCGCAACCAGTAGCCGATCGCGACGCCGATCACGGCGACGCCGACGAGGACGGCCGCAGGACGCGAACGAGCCTGGTCGAGTGCGGTCTGGCCCCAATCGGCCGCATGGCGGCGCGCGTCGCGCCACGCCCGTGCGCCGGCCGCGCGACCGCTTTCCATCGCATCCCGCGCGGCGCCGCCGCCGATCGCGCCGGCGCGGCGCGCATGCAGTTGCATCGAACCCGCGCCGGAGCGAAGGTCGTCGGCGAGTTGCGCCGCGGTTTCGCGCAGGTCGCGGCGCGCCGCGGCGGCTTCGGCGAGCACGTCGGCCGCGGCGGCCCTCATCGTGGTCGGGATCTCGTTGAAGGCGGCGCGTTCGCCGTCGAGTAGCTGTCTGGACACGACCGTTCTCCTAAGGGAATCACGACCGCACGGTGGCATCGCCAATCTGTACCGCATCTGACGCGCCTCTCGGGCGGTCAGTCTCCATCTGGCGCCGCGCGCACGCTCGCACGTAGGTCTCGCCGCACGCTAGCGCCGCCTCGCCGACGCGAGTTGATCCAGGTCAATGCCGCGCGCCGTTGCGCCGACGGACCGCTCGCGGCCCGCGCGATCCGGACACTGACCTGGATCAATTGCGGCGCGCGTGCACGCGCTACGGTGCATGAATCGCGTATGCACGGGGGTGTCGCCGTGACCGACGATCGATTCACCGTTTCGTTCCGCTTCGCACGCGCGCGTACGCGCGCTGGCGCGTGCGTCGGTGCATCCAGCGGCACGGCCTGCCTTGCTGCACGTCGCATGCGGCGTGCCGCCATCGTGGCCGCAGCCTTCGGCCTCGTCGCGGGCGTGGCGATCCCGCTGTCCGCGCGGGCGGCGCAAGTCGATATCCATGGGCCGCCCGGCAGCATCGCCTTCGGAGCCGCGGTGACCGTGTTGCCGAACGGCAACATCGTCGTCGTCGATCCCGACGGCCCGGCCTGGAAGCTCGGTGCCGTCTACCTCTACGACCCTTCCGGCAAGCCGATCAGCGCGATCACGGGCAGCACCGCCAACGATCGCGTCGGCAACGGCGGCATCGTCGTGCTCGCGAACGGCAACTTCGTGGTCCGCAGCCCCGACTGGAACAACGGCACCGCCATGCACGCGGGGGCCGCAACCTGGGTCGATGGCGGGAACGGCCTGTCCGGAACGGTGTCCGCCGCCAACTCGCTCGTCGGCACGCACATGGACGACTTCGTCGGCAGCGACGTCACGCCGCTCACCAACGGCAACTATGTCGTCGCGAGCTTTCGCTGGGACAACGGACGGGTGACGAACGCGGGCGCGGTGACCTGGGGCGATGGCACGCACGGTAGCCACGGCGAGGTTTCGGCCGTGAACTCGCTCGTCGGGCATGCCGCGCACGACGATGTCGGCACGGTCACCGCACTCGCGAATGGCAACTATGTCGTCGCGAGCCCGTACTGGGACAACGGCAACGTCGTCGACGCGGGCGCCGCGACCTGGGGCGACGGCAGCGTCGCAATCCACGGCACGATCTCGCCCGCGAACTCGCTCGTCGGCCGGGCGGCCGACGACCTCGTCGCCGCCTATGGGGTCGCCGCGCTTCGCAATGGCCACTACGTCGTCGACAGCCCGTTCTGGGACGACGGCGAGAGGGCGGACGTCGGCGCCGTGACCTGGGGTGACGGCAGCACGGGCAGCACGGGCGCGGTGACCGCGGCGAACTCCCTGATCGGCACGACCGGCAACGACCAGGTCGGCTATCTCGGCATCACGGTGCTCGCGAACGACCATTACGTCGTCACGAGTCCGTACTGGAAAGACGGCGGCATCGCGATGGTCGGCGCGGTCACCTGGCGCGACGGCACGCACCCGACGCCGGGCACGATATCGCTCGCGAACTCGCTCCTGGGCGTGATGAACGACGACATCGAAGGCATCCGCGTGACTGCGCTCGCGAATGGCCACTATGTCGTCGCGAGCCCGTTCGTGACGATCGACGCGGTCGAATACGCGGGTGCGGTGACCTGGGGTAACGGATTCGGCGGAACGACCGGAACGATCTCGGCTGCCAACTCGCTCGTCGGCGTGCAGCGCGGCGACCTCGTCGGCTTCGCCGGCGTCACTGCGCTCGCCAACGGCCACTACGTCGTCGCGAGTCCGTGGTGGCACAACGGCACCACGTCCAACGCCGGTGCGGCGACCTGGTGCGACGGCACGCAGCCGCGCAGCGACGTCGTCTCGACGAAGAACTCCCTCGTCGGCATCAACCACGGCGACGGCATCGGCAGCGACGGCGTCACTGCGCTCGCGAGCGGCCACTACGTCGTGCGCAGCCACGCGTGGAGCGGCGGCGGCGTGCCGTTCGCGGGCGCGGCGACCTGGGGCGACGGGCGCAGCGGCACGGTCGGCGTGGTGTCCGCGAGCAATTCGCTGGTCGGGGCGACGCCCGGCGAGTACGTCGGCGCCAACAGCGTCACCGCACTCGCGAACGGCAACTATGTGGTCGCGAGTCCGTACTGGAACAACAACGGTGCCGCCAACGCCGGCGCCGTCGCCTCGCTCGACGGCCGCCGACCGACGTCCGGAACGATGTCCGCCGCGCGCGCACTGGTCGGCGCGACCGCAGGCGATCTGGTCGGTGCCTACGGCGTCACCTCGACGAGCGAAGGCGACTACGTCGTACGCAGCGCGATGTGGGACGACGGCGTCGTCGCCGACGTCGGAGCGATCAGCCTCGGACGCGGCGCCGGCGGCACCGCGGGCCCGATCGCGGACGTCAACAGCGTGCGCGGAACCGTGGTCGCAAGCGGAACGTCGCTCGTGTTCGCCTACGACGGTGCGCGCGATACGCTCGTGGTCGGCCAGCCCGCGGCGAACATCGTCAGCCTGTTCAAGGCGAGCCTGCTGTTCGAAAACGGCTTCGATTGACGGCATCGCATGCGCGAGCCGTCACGGCGAAGGCGCAGCGGATTCGCGCCTGGGTTCGCTGCGCGTTCGCTTGCCGCGCGCGGCGACCGACAGCAGCGTCTGCATCAGCAGCGCGCCGACGAGCGCGAGCAGCATGTCCCACTGGGCGTCCCAGACGTCGCCCTGCGTGCCGAGGTACGCCTGCCCGAGGTCGCCTCCGAACACGATCGCGGCGAGCCATTCGACGAGCTCGAAGAAGCCGGACAACGCGAGCACGAACAGCACCGGCATGAGGAACTTCCAAATGCCGCGCGCGGGCGCGCAGGCGCGGAACAACTCGACGGCGATCGGCAGCAGCAGGAACCCGAACAGGAAGTGCACGAGCCGGTCGTAGTGGTTGCGCCGGAAGCCGAGCAGCGCATCCGGCGAGCGCCCCGTGAGCTCACGCAGCAGCGCGTCGTACGGCACCTGCGAGTACGTGTAGTGCGCGCCGACCTCGTGCAGGCAGAGGAACACGAACAGCAGCGTGTAGGCCGCGTTGGAAAACCGCAGCCGGTGCGCGGTCGCGACGAACAGCGGCACGGCGAGCAGGACGCAGACGTTCTCGAGCAGCCAGTCCTGGCGATACCACGGCGCGATCGCGAGCGCGGTCCATACGAATGCGAACGCGACGAGCAGCAGCAGCGGATACCGCCGCGACGCGACCGCCGTCACCGCGGCCTCCGCCATGGCGGCAGGGGCATGCGTCGCCGATCGGCGCTGCGCGACGTCGAGGAATGCCGCCTTGCGCACCGTACGGACCCAAGCGCCGCAGCGTGCGCCGCGGCAGGCGGGACGATCGTTGCGGACGCGTTGGGGAGCGCTGCGGGCATTGCAGACACGATGGACCAGGTCGACGCTTCGGTGCAAGCGGCGCGCGACTTCGCACGCTGACGCTGTGGGAGCGCGCTCGCGCTGCAGAACGCCGCTACGGACCGCGCGAGGTCGAGCGCGTGCCCGCCGAAGTGCCGGGTTCCGCGACATCGTTCAGACGCGGTTGCTGTCGTTCGACCACGATCTACGGGATGCCGTCATCGAGGCGACCTGTCCCCCCGCCATGAAGCACGCAAACTGGAAACGTCCGTCATGGAAGACCGCCGTCGGCGTCGCCGTGGCCACGTTCCTCGTCGTCGTGATCAGCCTCAACTTCGTCGGCTCGGAGAAGCACGTCCTCGCCACGCCGAGGCATGCGTACGGCGTGCGCGATGCCGTGTTCGAGCGCGTCGTCGGCTCGCAGCTCGGGCCGCCGATCGTGTCCGGCAACCGCGTCGAGACGCTCGTGAACGGCGACGAGATCTTTCCCGCGATGCTCGGCGCGATCCGCTCGGCCGAGCATACGATCGAGTTCGAGACCTACATCTACTGGTCCGGCGAAACCGGCCGCACGTTCGCGCGCGCGATCGCGGAGCGGGCCAAGGCCGGCGTCGAGGCGCACGTCCTCATCGATTGGGTCGGCAGCCAGAGCATGGACCGGGAGGCGCTCGACCTCATGCGCGACGCGGGGGCGCGCGTCGAGATCTACCATCCGCTGCGCTGGTACACGCTCGCGCGGCTCAACAACCGCACGCACCGCAAGCTGCTCGTCGTCGACGGTCGCATCGCGTTCACCGGCGGCGTCGGCATCGCCGATGAATGGACCGGCCACGCGCAGGATCCGTCACACTGGCGCGACACGCATTTCCGCATCGAGGGACCGGTCGTGGCCCAGGTGCAGGCCGCGTTCGAAGACAACTGGATCAAGGTGACCGGCGAGGTCAACCACGAGCCGCGCTATTTTCCCGCGATCGAAGCGTTCGACCCTGGCGTCGACGCGCAGATGTTCCTGAGTTCGCCCGCGGGCGGCAGCGAGAACATGGAGATCATGTACCTGCTCGCGATCGCCGCGGCCGAGCGCTCGATCCTGCTCGAGGCCGCGTATTTCATCCCCGACGACCGCACCGTCGAAGCGCTGCTGCAGGCACGCCGGCGCGGCGTGCGCGTCGATGTGATCGTGCCCGGCCCGGTGAACGACGCGAAGATCACGCGCTACGCCTCGCGCAACCAATGGGGCATGCTGCTCTCGGCCGGCGTGTCGATCCACGAGTACCAGCCAACGATGTTCCACTGCAAGGTGCTCGTCGTCGACGGCTATTTCACCTCGGTCGGCTCGACCAATTTCGACGAGCGCTCGTTCCGCCTCAACGACGAAGCGAGCCTCAACGTGTTCGACCCCGCGTTCGCCGCGCACCAGGAAGCACTCTTCGAGCAGGACCGCGCGCGCAGCGAGCCGTACACGCTCGCGAAGTGGCAGGCGCGAAGCCTCAAGGAGCGCGCGTACGAGGCGATCGCGTCGTGGGTATCGTCGCAGCTGTGACCGCCCACGCGCGCGGGGATCCTTGTTTGCTCATGTCCCTATCCTCCCGTCGTGGCATCGCACGGTTGGCTGAACACCCGATCTTCCGACACCGCGACCTTGTCGATTCGCGCGCCCGTCATTCGTCGCGGTAGTCAGAGGGCATCCCCGCCCTTCACAGGAGACCTTCCGATGGCCGCGAAAAAGAACACGATCTGCCTCTGGTACAACGGCACCGCGCTGGACGCGGCGACGTTCTACGCCAGTATCTTCCCCGACACCACGGTGGATGCGGTCCACCACGCGCCGGGCGACTTCCCCGACGGCAAGCAGGGCGACGTGCTCACGGTCGAGTTCACGGTGATGGGCATCCCGTGCCTTGGCCTGAATGGCGGGCCCGCGTTCACGCCGGACGAGGCGTTCTCGTTCCAGGTCGCGACCGACGACCAGGCCGAGACCGACCGTCTCTGGGACGCGATCATCGACAACGGCGGCCAGGCGAGCGCGTGCGGCTGGTGCAAGGACCGCTGGGGCATCTCGTGGCAGATCACGCCGCGCGCGCTGATGGCGGCGATCACCGATCCCGATCGCAAGGCGGCCAAGCGTGCGTTCGACGCGATGATGCAGATGTCGAAGATCGACATCGCGACGATCGAGGCCGCGCGGCGCGGCTGACCCCGCACGCTCCCGCCACGTCCGCAGCGCCAATGCAGGGGCTCGTTCTTTCCGGCCCCTGCATGGCGCCCCGGGTCGAAGCGCCCGCTGCTGCGAAGGAAACCCCGATGACGAAACCCACGATTACCGCATTCGAACGCTCGCCCGATCGCGGCCGCGGCCTCGCGCGCGACATGCGCGTGCGCTGGGCACTCGAGGAAGTCGGCCAGGCGTACGACGTCCGCCTCGTGTCGTTCGCTGCGATGAAGGAACCCGCGCACCGCGCGCTGCATCCGTTCGGCCAGATCCCGACCTACGAGGACGGCGAGCTCGTGTTGTTCGAATCGGGCGCGATCATCCTGCACCTCGCACAGCGGCATGCAGGCCTGCTGCCCGACGAAGCGAACGCACGCGCGCGAGCGATCGCATGGATGTTCGCTGCGATCAACACGATCGAGCCGCCGATCCTCGATCTGCAGGTCGCGAAGTTCGCCGAGGGCGACAAGCCATGGGCCGCGGAACGCCTGCCGCTCGTGCTCGATCGCATCCGCCAGCGATTGCGCGAGCTGGCGGCGCGGCTCGGCGACGCCGACTGGCTCGACGGCGCGTTCAGCGCGGGCGACCTGCTCATGATCGGCGTGCTCATGCGCGTGACGTCGTCGGGCCTGCTCGACGAGTTCCCGAACCTCGCCGCCTACATCGCGCGCGGCGAAGCCCGCCCCGCATTCCAGCGCGCGTTCGCGGCGCAATGGGCGGTGTTCGCGAATTCCGTCCGAGACGAAACACCACGGCACTGACCGCCGCGCTTGCCGGTGCCGGGACGCGCGCATGCAGAGCTATTCGATGCCGGCAGCACGAAACGCTTCGAGCAGCTTTTCGGACTGTTTCGCATCCTGCCAGCCCGTCACCGAAGCGATCAGGCGGCCATCCTTGAAGACGTAGAACACAGGGGTCGCCCAACTGGCAATGTCGTGCCACTCGTCCGCCCGATAGGCGATCCTCATGTGCAGGTTCGGGTGCTGCGCATTCCACTTCGCAATGTCGCCGAAGTTCGGCATCGGGTGCTGTGGGACCACCCAGACGGCGTAGCGCGCCATCAAGCCGGACAGTTTCGGATTGCCCTCGATGTCCTTCGCGGCATTGCGCGAGAAAGGACACCAGGGATGCGCCGTGACCACGACCCTGACAC
>DASTSE010000238.1:0-13945 GCA_035760865.1 Dokdonella sp. | reverse complement strand
AAGCCGCGCAGCTTCACCTGGTCGTCGGCGCGACCATGGAAATGCAGCACGCCGTCCTGCAGGCTGCCGACGTCGCCGGTGCGGTACATGCGACTGCCGTCGTTCGCGAACGGGTCGATGCGGAAGCGCTCGGCCGTGAGGTCGGGGCGATTGAGGTATCCATCGGCGACGCCGTCGCCGCCGATCCAGATCTCGCCCTGCGCGCCCGCCGCGAGCGGGCGCCCGTCCGCGTCGAGCACGTGGATGCGCGTGTTCGCGATCGGGCGCCCGAGCGGCACCGGGCCGTCGCCCTCCTCGACGCGCTGGATCGTCGACCAGATCGTCGTCTCGGTGGGCCCGTACATGTTCCACAGTTCGCGGCAATGGCGCACGACGAGGTTGGCGAGATCGCGCGGCATCGCCTCGCCGCCGACGAGCAGCTTGAGCCCGGCCAGGTTCTCGACGCCGCCGCCGTCGCACAGCAGGCGCAGCAGCGTCGGCGTCGTCTGCAGCACGGTCGTGCCGCTGTCCTTGACCAGCGCCATCGTCTTCTGCGGATCGCGCACTTCCGCTTCGGTCGCGATGTGCACGCGCGCGCCGCTCACGAGCGGCAGGTAGAGCTCGAGGCCGGCGATGTCGAACGACAACGTGGTCACCGCGCAGATGACGTCGTCCGCGCCGAAGCCCGGCGACTCGCGCATCGAGCGCAGGAAGTTGACGAGGTTGCGATGCAGGATGCGCACGCCCTTCGGCTCGCCGGTGGAGCCCGACGTGAACAGCACGTAGGCGAGCGCGGCGCCGTCGACCGCCGGCAGCGGCGCGCCGTCGTCGCCGGAGCGGATGTCGGCGTCGTCGAGCGCGACGAGCGCGCCGTCGTGCTCGGCGACGGCGGCCGGCAGGGCATGACCGGCGAGAACCACCGTGTGGCGCAACGCGGCGCGCTCGATCATGAGGCGCAGGCGCTTGTCCGGGAAGCTCGCGTCGAGCGGCACGTAGGCGGCGCCCGCGCGCAGCACGCCGAGGGCGGCCGCGACCATTTCGCTGCGCCTCGGCATGCAGATGCCGACGAGATCGCCGGGCTCGACCCCGGCGGCGATCAGGCGCGAGGCGATGCACGCGCTCGCGCGCCACAGGTCGGCGTACGTGTAGCGTTGCGTCTCGCACGTGACCGCGACGCGATCGGGCGCCGCGCGCACCTGCTCCCCGACGAGGTCGAGCAGGGAGGGCCCCGCATGCGCGGCCTGCACCGGAGGTGCCGCGTTGGTCACGGCCGTACGCGAAGGCGCCGCGACCACGGGTTCCAAAGTCTGCATGCCGATGTCCTCGAGCATTCGTTCGTAGTCGGCGATCCAGCGCCGGATGGTCGTCGCGTCGTACAGCGCGGTGCGATAGTGCAGGTCGAGCGCGAGCCGCTGGCCGTCGTCGTTGAGGTTGAAGAAAAGGTCCCACAGCAGCGCGACGTGGCGGCAGTCGTGCCATTCGGTGACGACGCCGTCGAACAGCGGTGCGCGCATGCGCGGATTGAGATTGAAGATGACCTCGCCGAGGGCGCCGCGCGCGCTGCGCCGGCGCAGCGAGCGCGCACGCAGGATCGTCATGAGCGTGAGGTCCTGGTGGTCGGCTGCGTCGAGCAGCGCCGCCTGCGCGGTCGCCGTCGCCGCTTCGACGCCCGCGTGCGGATCGATGCGCAGGCGCAGCGGCAGCGTGTTGACGCCGTCGCCGATCAGCGCCCCGCTGCCAGCGACCGCCTGGCCGGCGAACGGGATCGCGATCGCGAAGTCCTTCTGCCCCGACAGCCGCGCGACGAACAGGGCGAACGCGCCGAGCATGAGGCCGTAGAGGGTCGCGCCGCGGCGGCGCGCCTCGACGCGCAATGCGGCAGCGAGCGGTGCCGGGAACACGTGGCGCTCGGTGTCGGCGTCGAAGTCCGCCGCCTCCGCGTGGGGCCGGTCGGCGGGCAGTTCGAGCGGAGGCGGAATGTCGGCGTAGACGCGGTTCCAGTAGTCGAGTTGCGCGGTGCCGTTGGCGTCGCGGCGGGCGCGCTCGGCGAGGGCGTAGGCGCGGAAGCTCTGCGCCGGCGGCAGCTGCGGCTCGCGCCCGCCCGCGTAGGCGTTGTAGCAGGCCTGCAGCTCGCCGCAGAGCACCGCGAGCGACCAGCCGTCCATGATCAGGTGATGGGCGACGAGGTGCAGCGCATGGCGATGGTCGCCCAGTCGCAGCAGCGCGAAGCGCAGCAGCGGCGCACGCGCGAGGTCGAACGGCGTGCGCATCTGCCGATCGCACCATGCGTCGAGTCGCGCATCCGCGTCCGCGCCGGACAGGTCGACCTGCTGCAACGGCAGCGCCGGCAGCGGCTGCAGCGACAGCGTGCGGCCATCGGCCGAGATGCCGAAGCGGAACGCCTCGTGCCGTCGCCAGACCGTGTCGAGCGCACGCTCGAGCGCGGTGACGTCGAGCGCACCGTCGAAGGTCAGCACGACGGCTTCGTTGCACGCGAGCGCGGCGTTGCCGCCGTACTGGCAGCCGAGCCACTTCTCGAGCTGGCCGTCGGTGAGCGCGACCGTGGCGGGCAGGTCGGCGGCGTCCCCGGCGCTCGTCGCGGGCGCGCGCGCGCGCGCGCCCGGGCGCGGCGTGAGCAGGCCCGCGCCGAGCAGGTCGTCGACCGCGGCACGCACCGCATCGACGATGCGCTCGACCTCGGCAGCGCCGTGCGCTTCGGTGAGGAAGCAGTTGAACTGCTCGTAGAGATGCAGGCCGTTGGCGCGCAGCGCATACCAGAACAGGCTCGCGTACGGCTGGTCCTCGTCGGCGACGACGCGCCAGAGCGAGCTGAAGCCGACCGCCTTCAGCGGTGCCGCGCGCTCGGCGAACATCGCGTCGAGTTTCGCGACGAGCGCCTGCGTGCGCGCGTTGAGTTCGTCCTGCAATGCCGGCCCGCGCCGTTCGAGGTGCAGCAGCGCGGCCCTGGCCGCCGCGAGCGCGAGCGGATGGCGTACGAACGTGCCGGCGAAGTACGTGACGCCCGCCTCCGGATGCGAATCGTCGCCGAAGCGCCAGTCGCCGCCGTCGAGCGCGTCGAGCCAGTGCGCGGCGCCGGCGATCGCCGCGAACGGCAGGCCGCCGCCGATGATCTTGCCGTAGGTCGCGATGTCGGCGCGTACGCCGTAGTACGCCTGCGCGCCACCCTGCGCGATGCGGAAACCGGTGATGACTTCGTCGAAGATGAGCGCGCAGCCGGCTTCGTCGCAGATCGCGCGCAGCGCCTGTACGAACGCGCGCGGCTGCAGCGAAGGGTTCTTGCCCTGCACCGGCTCGATCATGATCGCCGCGAGTTCGCCTGCGCGCTCGCGCAGCACGCGCAGCGCGTCGTCGCTGCCGTAATCGAGCACGAGCACGTTCTCGACCGCGCTGGCGAGGATGCCGGGCGCGGCCGCGATCGAACGCAGGGTGCGCGTGCCGCGCACGATGACTTCGTCGAAGATGCCGTGGTACGAATTCGTGAAGATCGCGATCGTGCGCCGGCCGGTCACCGTGCGCGCGATGCGCATCGCGCCCATCACGGCCTCGGAACCCGTGTTGCAGAACGCGACGCGCGCCATGCCGGTCATGCCGGCGATGAGCTCGGCGACTTCCGCCGTCAGCGGATGCTGCGGGCCGACCTCGTAGCCGGCGTCGACCTGCTGCTTGAGCGCCTCGACCACGTAGTCGGGCTGGTGGCCGAGGAAATTCGCGCCGAACGAATTGAGGCAGTCGACGTACTCGTTGCCGTCGATGTCGTGCAGCAGCGCGCCTTTCGAGCGGTCGACGACGATCGGATAGACGAGCTCCTTCCACAACGGGTTGAAGCCGGTGACGACGCGCGGATCGGCCATGCGCGCGCGGTGCTGTTGCGAGAAAGCCTTCGAGCGCGCGGTGCGCGCGTTGTAGCGGCGCGTGAAGTCGTCGACCCATGCGCGCTGCGCGGGCGTCATCGCGTGCTCGGGCCGCAGCGTGATGCGCGCGGAAGCACCGAACGGGCGTTCGACGAGATTGGCGGCAGGCGCGTCTTCCGCGCTGCGCGGCGGCGCCGGCGTCACGGCGGGCGACGCAGCGGGCGACGCTGCGACGAAGCCTGCCGGCGAGCCTGCGGCGAGGCTCGCGAGCAAGTGCATCTGCTGCTGCATGAGCGCCTGCTGGCTCTGGATCAGTGCGAGCAGCGGCGACGCATCGCCGACCGGCGCGGCCGCGGTGGCGTGCACGATCGCGGTCGGGTTCGGCACGGAGAGCGCCGGCGGCGACGCGGGCAACGTCGGCTCGAGCAACGTCGCGAGCTTGGCGATGCTGTCGAGGTCCTCCATGAGGCGGCGGAACTTCAGCTTGAGGCCGTAGCGGCGCTCGAGCTCGAGCGCGGCCTGCGTCAGCGACAGGGAATCGAGGCCGAGTTCGAGGAAGCTCGCCTCGTCGTGCGTCGCGTCGAGATGCTCGCCGGTCAGCGATTCGACGAGTTCGCGCAGCTCCACGCGCAGGCGCGACGTCGGCGACGGAGCGGCTGGCATGGCGGCCATCGCCGGATGGGCTTCCTTCATGATCGTTTCCCCTGACACGGCGTCCGGCGCCGGCGCATCGATCCAATGGCGCTCGCCGCGGAACGGATAGCCGGGCAGCGCGACGCGGCGACGCGCCTGGCCGGCGAAGTACGCGTCCCAGTCGGGTGCGCGCCCCGCGGCCCAGCACGCGCCGAGCGCGGTCGCGACGTGCTCGGCATCGCTGCCCGGCTTCGCGGCCGGGCCGAGCGAGGCGATCGCACGTCCGCCGTTGCCGAGCTGGCTGCGTACGAACGCGGTCAGCGCCTGCGACGGTCCGACTTCGACGAACAGCGTCGCGCCTTCGGCGATCGCGTGCGCGACCGCGTCCGCGAAGCGCACCGGCTCGCGCAGCTGGCGGCACCAGTAGACCGGTTCGGCCGCCGCGCGCGCGTCGATCGGCGTACCGCTCACGCAGGAATAGAACGGACGCGACGGCGGCGCGAGGCGCAGGTACGCGAAGGCACGCTCGAACGGCGGCAGCGCGCCGTCCATGAGCGCCGAATGGAACGCATGGCTGACCTTGAGCCGCGTGGTCGCGATGCTGTCGGCGGCGAGCGTGTCGGCGAATGCGCCGATCTCGGTGTCGGTGCCGGCGACGACGCACAGTTCGGGCGCGTTCACCGCAGCGAGACTGACGCCGCCGTTCAGGCGCGGCGCGATCGCGTGGGCGACCGCGCGCACCGCGAGCATCGCTCCGGGCGGTTGCGCCTGCATCGCCGCGCCGCGCGCGCAGACGAGCGCGACCGCGTCGTCGAGGCCGAACACGCCGGCGAGCGTCGCCGCGACGTATTCGCCGATGCTGTGGCCGATCATCGTGTCGGCGACGATGCCCCAGCCCTCCCACAGCCGGGCGAGCGCGTACTCGACCGCGAACAGCGCGGGCTGCGTGCAGCGCGTCTCGGCGAGTCCCGCGGCGGCGGCTTCGGCCGCGTCGGCGGGCGGCAGGATCAGCGCGCGCAGGTCGAGGCCGAGCCGCGCGCTCGCGAGCGCGCAGCAGCGATCGAAGTGTTCGGCGAACACCGGCTCGGTCTCGACCAGTTCCCGCGCCATGTTCGCGTGCTGCGAGCCCTGGCCCGGGAAGAGGAACACGAGCTTGGGCCGACCGGCGCGCTGCGGCACGACGCGCGCGAGCGCTTCGGCGGCCAGTGCCGGCGTGCGCGCGACGACCGCGGCGCGCACCGCCATCGGCTTGCGCCCGAGCGCGAGCGTCGCCGCGATGTCGGGCAGTTCGTCGGATCGTGCGGACGCGAGGCGTGCGGCGAGATCGCTCGCCCGGCGCTGCAATGCCTCCTCGTCGCGCGCGGACAGCACGAGCAGGTTCGCGCCGCGGCCGGCCGCAGGCGGCGCGGCGAGCGGCGCTTCTTCGAGCACGACGTGCGCATTGGTGCCGCCGACGCCGAACGAACTCACGCCCGCGCGACGCGGCGCGGCGCCGCGTGGCCAGGCGACCGCCTCGCGTGCGAGCCTGAACGGCGAGTGGTCGAAATCGATCTCGGGGTTCGGCGTGGCGATGTTGATGCTCGGCGGAATGCGCCCGTGGTGCAGGGCGAGGGTTGCCTTGATCAGGCCGGTGACGCCCGAGGCCGCGACGAGGTGGCCGAGGTTGCCCTTGATCGAACCGAGCCAGCACGTGCCGGTGCCGGCGCCGTCGACGCGGAACGCACGCGTGAGCGCCTCGACCTCGATCGGATCGCCGAGCGGCGTGCCGGTGCCGTGCGCCTCGACATAGCCGATCGAGCCCGCGTCGACGTTCGCGCTCGCGAGCGCGAGGCGGATCGCGGCCGCCTGGCCGCGCACGCTCGGCGCGCCGAAGCTCGCCTTGTCGGCGCCGTCGTTGTTGACGCCGACGCCGCGGATCACCGCGTAGATCGTGTCGCCGTGCTCGATCGCGTCGGCAAGGCGCTTGAGCACGACCACGCCCGCGCCGCACGAGAACACCGTACCCGTCGCGCCAGCGTCGAACGGCCGGCAATGGCCGTCGGCCGACTCGATCGCG
The DNA here is from genome assembly GCA_035760865.1 of Dokdonella sp. GTDB lineage: Bacteria > Pseudomonadota > Gammaproteobacteria > Xanthomonadales > Rhodanobacteraceae > Dokdonella_A. Next base: position 7,405 of record DASTSE010000238.1, on the reverse strand, counting down.
CCTTCGGCGGGCAGGTAGCCCGACTCCTGCGGCACGACGACGTTCACGCCGCCCGCGAGCGCGACGTCGCACTGCCAGCTCATGAGCGCGTACCACGCCTGCGCCACCGCGACGAGCGAGGTCGAGCATGCGGTGTAGAGGCTGATCGCGGGCCCGGTAAGGCCGAGCCTGTGGGCGACGCGCGTCGCGACATAGTCCTTTTCGTTGGCGAGCATCGCGGCGAACTCGCCACTCGCGGCGACTATGTCGGGGCGCGCGTCGACGAGCTTGCGGTAGGTGTTGTTGGAGGTGCCGGCGAATATGCCTATGGAGGCCGCGCCGACAGAGGCAGCACCGATCGGGGCGGCGCTGCTGCTGCCCGCTGCGCGCGAGGGATCGATGCCCGCATGTTCGAGCGCGTTCCAGCACAGCTCGAGGAACACGCGCTGTTGCGGATCGATCAGCTGGGCCTCGCGTGCGGCGATGCCGAAGAAGGCGGCGTCGAAACGCTCGACGTCGGCGATCGTGCCGCGCGCAGCCACGTAACGCGGATGCTCGCGCAACGCGCGCGGCACCAGCGGCGATACCTGCCCGGGCGCGAAGCGCGTGATCGACTCGCGTCCGGCGAGCAGGTTCGCCCACAGTTCGTCGACCGAAGCGGCGCCGGGGAAGCGACCCGCCATGCCGACGATCGCGACGCCGTCGTGCGCGGATTCGCTCATCGCCCGCCTCCGGCACGCGGGCCGAAGCGCGCGAACGCGGCGCGCTGCGCGTCGCCGCGCGCGCGCTCGACACCGGCGCCGCCGGCCGCAGGCGGCGCCGCGCAGAGCGCGGCGGCCTGCGCCGCGACGGTCGGGTGCTCATACGCCTGCGCGACGCCGAGCACATGGCCGTGCCGGCGCAATTCGGTCAGCGCGCGCACCACCAGCAGCGAGCGCGCGCCGTGCTCGAACAGGTTCGCTTCCACGTCGAGATGATCCACCCCGAGCAGCTGCTTCCACAAGTCGAGAAGTTGATTCGGCAGCGATTCGTCTTCGAGCCAGCGCAGCGGTGCGGCGGCGGACGCGGCGGCGAGCGCGCGGCGGTCGATCTTGCCGCTCGCGGTCAGCGGCAGCGCCGCATGGACCTCGACCGCGTGCGGAACGAGGTACTGGGCGAGCGATGCGGCGCAGTGCGCCCGCAGGCCCGCGCCGAGCGCCTGCGCATCGATGCGGGCGTCGCGCGCGACCACGTGGGCGACGAGGCGGCGGCCGCCGGCCGCGTCGGCGGCGACGACGATCGCCTCGGCCACTGCGGGATGCCGGCACAGCGCGGCCTCGATCTCGGCCGGCTCGACCCGGAAGCCGTCGATCTTGAGCTGGTCGTCGAGCCGGCCGTGGCACTCGAGCACGCCGCCCGCGACGACGCGTGCGCGATCGCCGCTGCGGTACCAGCGCTCGCCGTCGAGTTCGACGAATCGCTCGGCGGTGAGTTCGGGACGATGGATGTAGCCCGCGGCGAGGCAATCGCCACCGAGCAGGAGTTCGCCCTCGTCGCCGTCGGCGAGCGGCGCGAGCGCCGCGTCGGCGATGCGCACGCGCACGTGCGGCAGCGGCGCGCCGATCGGCGGCAGGTCCGGCCAGGCGGCCGGATCGCCGGCGAGTTCGTGCGCGGTGACGACGTGCGTTTCGGTCGGGCCGTAGTGATTGTGCAGCACGGCGTCCGGCAGCGCCGCGAACAATGCACGGATCGCCGGCGTGATGCGCAGCTGTTCGCCCGCGGTGACGACGTCGCGCAGCGCCTGCGGCCGCGTGCCGCCGGCGGCGACCGCTTCGGCGAGCGCCTGCAGCCCGACGTAGGGCAGGAACAGCCGCTCGATGCGCTCGCGCGCGAGCAGCGCGAGCAGCGCGTACGGATCGCGCCGCTCCGCTTCGTCCGGCAGCACGAGGCAGCCGCCGGTCGCGAAGGTCGAGAAGATCTCCTGGAACGACACGTCGAAGCCGAGCGGCGCGAACTGCAGCGTGCGTGCGGCGCGGCCGAGTCGCGGATGGGTGCGGTGCCAGTCGATCAGCGCGCCGACGGCGGCGCTGCGCATCGCGACGCCCTTCGGGCGCCCGGTCGAGCCGGACGTGAACAGCACGTAGGCCAGTTCGCCGACGACATCGGCACGCAGCGGCGGTGCCTGCACCTCGCGCGCGGGCTCGACGCGGGCGACGCGAGCGGGCACGCGCGCATCGGCGGCGCCGTAGAAGCAGCGCGGCCGCGCGTCGTCGAGCATTGCGTCGAGCCTCGCGGCGGGGAAATCGAGGTCGAGCGGCAGGTAGGCGGCACCGCTCGCGATGCAGGCGAGGATCGTCGCGATCGTCTCCGCGCTGCGCTGCGCCGGCAGCGCGACGACGTCGCCGACGACGACGCCGGCTGCGCGCAGCGCGTCCGCGTGCGCGGCCGCGCGCGCGAACAGCGCCGGGTAGTCGAGTTCGCCGTCGCTGCCGCGCAGGGCGGGCGTCGCGTGCCGCGCGTGCGCGAGCAGCGGCGCGAGCAGCGCAGCCGCATGCCAGTCCGCGCGCAACGGCACGCTCGCATTCATCGCGCGCCCCAGGCGGTCTCGCGATTCGCGCCGGCCAGTTCCTGCAGCGTGATGAGGGGCCCGACGGCGCGCAGCCACAATCCGAGCGCGAGCGCCTTGAGCGGCTTGCCGTTGCGGCGGCGCTCCTCGACCGCATCGCGGATGAACGCGTTCCAGTTGTCGGGCCCGAGCGAATCGAACGCAACCGAGATCGTCATGTTGAGGCTGCGCGCGGTGTGCCACCAACCGCACGGGAGGAACAGCGTTTCGCCCGCGTGCACGACGACCTTCTGGCACTTCGCCTCGCGGAACAACGGGTAGCGTTCGTAGTCGGGATGGTGGTGGTCGCGGATGCCCGACTGCCAGGGCATGTCGGGGTTGACGTAGAGGAGGTGTTCCTGCCCCGGCGCGTACAGCGTGAATTCCTTGTCGCCGTGGAGCTGCGTGATCCACGCGTGCAGGCGCAGCACGTCGTAGTGCAGGTACGGGAATTCGCCGCCGGGGCCGCCGAAAAAGATCTCGAGGTTGTTGACGCCCGAGAACAGCCGCTGCGGCACGAGCCGGTTCGCCTGGCGGTCGGGCAGGCTGTAGCCGAAGCGCGGCGTGACCTCGGGCAGCAGTTCGCGAAACGTCTTGGCGATCTCGAACTTGCACGGATACGGGCCGGGCCGGTCGATCGTCGACGCCTCGAGCAGGTCGATCAGCTCGGCGAGGCGATAGTCGTGTCCGCGCACGCGCACGACGTGGTCGCCGTAGGTGCGGCGGAAGTAGTCCGGATTCGCGCGCCCGTACAACGGCCATGCGCGTGCGGCATCGCCGAGCACGACCGGCTTGCGCGGGTCGCGGTACTCGGCGATGAAGTCGTCGACGCCGAGCCCGCTGCGACGATCGACCCAACTGCTGCTGCCGCCGGCGCCGGTGCCGACGGTTTCGGCAACGCCCGCTTGCGTCGTGTTCATGCCCGCCCCTCCCATGCTGCGGCCGGCGATTCGCGCCGGCGATTCGATCAATGCAGGCGCGCCGATCCCCAGTCCGCGCGGCGATTCGCGCCGAAGCGCTCGGCGAGCGCGAGCATCGGCCCGAGCCCGCCCAGATACAAGCCCAGCCAGAGCGCACGCGCGGCGTGGCCCTTGCGGCGCTCCTCGACCACGACGTCGCGCACGAACTCGCGCCAGTTGCTCGACTCGAGCTGGTCGAACGCGACCGTGATGTTCATCGTCAGGCACCGCGCCGTGTGCCAGGTGCCGCACGGGATGAACAACGCTTCGCCCGCGTGCACGACGACTCGATAGCGGCGCGCCTGGTGCAGCAGCGGCCAGCGCTCGGCGTCGTGCAGGTCGTCGACGCGCGACATCCACGGCATCTCCGGGTGGACGTAGAGGAGATCTTCCTGGCCGCGTTCGTAGAGCGTGAATTCCTTGTCGCCGTACACCTGCGCGATCCACGCATGCATGCGCAGCATGTCGTAGTGGAGATAGGGGAACTCCCCGCCGGGGCCGCCGAAGAAGATCTCGAGGTGGTTGACGAGGTCGAACACCGAGGCGGGCATGAGCGGGCTCGTATGCCGGTTGGGCAGGCTGCACGCGATGCGCGGCGTGACGTCGGCCATGAGGTCCGCGCACTCGGCGAACGTGCACGGGTACGGCGCCGGTTGCGCCTCGCTCGATGCCTGCTGCAGCTCGATCACGTCGCCGAGCCGGTAGTGGCGGCCGCGGATGCGCACCGGCCGGTCGGCGTAACGCTCGCGGAAGAACTCCGGCGTGAACCGGCCGAGTGCGCCCCAGTGGTCGAGCGCGTGACGCAGCACGACCGGCCGGCGCGGCTCGAGGTAGCGCGCACGGAACTCGCGCGGATCGAGCGCGTCGACGCGCTCGACCCAGCTCGCGGCCTCGACGTCCGTCGGCGCACCCGTCGTCACTGACCCTGCCCCGATCGTCATGTATCCATCCCTTGCGCGATGCGCGTGTGCGGCCTCTCGGGCGCCGCTGTCGGGGCGCACCCGCGGTCAGGGCACGCCGTTCGGACCGTCGCTCGACCAAAAAGGGTGACGCAGTTCACATTTTAGCGCCGAGCCGGCCGTCTAGGCGAGGCATGCGGGGCGCCGACGCGCAGCGACCGGCCGGCGGTCGCCGCGGGTAGAATCGCGACGTCCGCCGGGCCGACTCGCACGAGCGAGCCGGGGAGCCGCGGCGACCGTTCGGGGGCAAGCGTGCTCGACAAGGCCGATTTCTTCCTGCTTTACCAGCAGTTGGGCCTCAAGCCCGGCTGCACGCCGGAAGAGCTCAAGACCGCCTACCGCCGCCGCATCGCCGAGCTGCACCCGGACCGGCGCGGCGCGGATGCCGATCCCGCCGACGCCGCGCGACTGCAGGAACTCACGGCGGCCTACGGTGCGGCCAGTGCGTTTCACCGCCGCTACGGCCGCCTGCCCGGCGGCACGCATTCGGCGCCGCGGGCGGCGATGCCGCGCGCCGGCCGCGTCGCGCCGGCGGTCGACGCGCGGCCCGCGCGCACGGCGTCGCGTCGCTGGCTCTGGCTCGCGCTCGCGGGCGGGTTGCTCTGGGCCGCATGGAGCAGCGGCCTGTTCGACGACGCCACCGGCCCGGGCGTGGCCCCGGCGCGAGGCCAGGCATTCGGGTCGGCCGCGCCGGCACCCGCCGACGTGCCGGCCACGCTCATCGTGGTCGGCACCGATGCAGCGACGGTGCGCGCACTCGAAGGCCGGCCGGTCATGGAAGTCCCGCAGCGGTGGGACTACGGGCCGTCCTGGATCGCGTTCGTCGACGGCAAGGTCAGCGACTGGTACAGCTCGAAGCTGCGTCCGCTCAGGGTCGCGAGCGCGCATCCGCCGCCGCCCGAACCCGCCGCGCGCTGAGCGGCGGGCTCAGCGCGCGCCACGACCGAACAGCACGACCTCGACCGTCTGCACGAGAATCGTGAGGTCGAACAGCAGGTCGTGGTTCTTGACGTAGAACAGGTCGTACTTGAGCTTCTCGACCGCGTCGTCGACCGAGGCGCCGTACGGATAACGCAGCTGGGCCCAGCCCGCGAGGCCGGGCTTCACGCAATGGCGCAGGTTGTAGTAGCGGATCTGGCGTGCGAGGTCGGCGACGAACTGCGGTCGCTCGGGGCGCGGCCCGATCACGCTCATGTCGCCGCGCAGTACGTTCCACAGCTGCGGCAGCTCGTCCAGGCGCGTGCGGCGGATGAAACGGCCCACGCGCGTGACGCGATCGTCGTCGCGCGTGGCCCAGCGCGCTACGCCATCGCGTTCGGCGTCGGTGCGCATGCTGCGGAATTTCGCCAGCGCGAACACCTGGCCGTGCTCGCCGACGCGTTCCTGGCGGTAAAGGATCGGCTGCCCCGGCCCGGACTCGAGCCGGATCGCGAGCGCGACGAGCAGCATGAACGGCCACGCGAACACGAGCACGAGCAGCGCGATCGCGACGTCGAAGATGCGCTTGATCGCGTGCCGCAGCGGCGAGCTGTCGAATCCGTGCGAGAACACCAGCCACGACGGCTCGACCAGCGACAGCTTGACGATGCCGAGTTCGCGCTCGAAGAACGACGCGAGGTTGCTGACCGCGATGCCGGCCTGCTTGCAATCGAGCAGTTCGTCCATCGGCAGGCCGCCGCGGCGATCGTCGGGGCCGACGACGATCTCGTTCACCTGCATCTGCTCGGCGAACGCGCGCAGGCTGCCCTCGACCGAGATCAGCCGCTCCTGCGGCACGCACACCGCCTCGTCGCCCATGCGCACGAAGCCGAGAATGATGAAGCCGCGGCGATCGGTGCGCCGACGCATGCGCTGCGGGATCGTCGCCGCGTGCGTGCCCGCGCCGAGCACGAGCACGCGGCGCTTGAGCGATTCGATGTCGACGAGGCGCGCGATCAGCACGCGCCAGCCCTGCACCGCGGCGAAGCCGAGCACGAGCGCGATCGCGAACACGCCGCGTCCGATCGTGGTCGCGGGAAACAGGTAGTAGATCGTGATGAGGCCGACCACGCCGATGCCGAAACCGACCAGCTGGCGCGCGAACAGGCCGAACCAGCCCTCGCGCAGGTGCTGCTGGTAGAGGCCGAGCGCGGACATGCCGACCACGAGCACGACCGCGAACAGCAGCGCGCGCGGCCAGAGGCCGTCCGAGAACCCGGCCAACGCGGGCGCGTCGGCGAAATAGCGCAGGCGCGCCGCGAGCTGCACGCCGAGCGTGAGCGAGGCGAGTTCGAGCAGCACCAGCAGGGTGAGCCAGCGTATCGACTGTCGTCGCAGCGCCCGCAACATCCGCTCGTCTCCGTCCAGGGAATCGTCGATCCGCCGGCACGCGCAGCGCGGCGCCGCGGGGCGGTGCGCGCCGGCGGGGCGGCGTGCCATCGCCGCGCCATGCTCCCGCCATGCCCCCGCCACGACGGGTCGGTTTATCATCTTGGCAGCGCGGGGCGACGCCGGCAAGGCGAGTCCGGCGAATCCGATCCCAGCCGAGGAAGCCCGCATGTGTGGAATCGTCGCCGCAACCGCGGCCCGCGACGTGGTGCCGGTGCTCATCGCCGGACTGAAGGCTCTCGAGTACCGCGGCTACGACTCGGCCGGCATCTCCGTGCTCGAGGACGGCCGTCTCGCGCGCGTGCGCGCGGTCGGCAAGGTGCGCGAGCTCGAGTCGCTGTACGAAGCGGCGCCGGTCGCCGGCGTCACCGGCATCGCGCACACGCGCTGGGCCACGCACGGCGCGCCGAGCACGAGCAACGCGCACCCGCACGTGTCGGGCGAGCGCGTCGCGGTCGTCCACAACGGCATCATCGAGAACCATGCGCAGTTGCGGGAGGAGCTCAAGGCGAAAGGCTATCGCTTCGAATCGGAGACCGACACCGAGGTCATCGCTC
>DASTSE010000237.1:0-2375 GCA_035760865.1 Dokdonella sp. | reverse complement strand
GTGGAGCGGATCGTTGCAAGCCCGCCGATCGCGGCGAGGGCGGCCGGCCGGATCAGCATGCAACCGCCCGCGGCGCCCGCCGTGCGTGAGCGGCGTGATGCGGTCCACGCGGGCGGATAGAGCATGAAGAAGAAGAACACGAACGCCGGGATGAGAAGCTGCTCGCCGAGCGATTCGCAGCGCAGCTGCACCATAATGCTGGCGAGATCGAACCCACGCTCGGACTGAGCGAGAAGTGCGGCCAGCAGATCCGGGGAGACGTGCTCGATGTCCGCGCGCGAGCGCCTGCACCTGAGCTACATCGGCACCGGCGTGCACGACGGCAAGCCGCGAAATGCGGCATCTCCGCTCGCGGAACTGCTGCAGTTCCTCGATGAGCAACACGCGATCCGGACGCCTTCGACGGTCGCGCGCCCCTGGCTCGTCGCGCATCCGCTGCAGCCGTTCGACGCCCGCTATTACGAGCGTGACGCAGGCGGCGCACCTGCGTACGACGAACGCCTGTATTCGTACGATGCGACCTGGCTCGTGCCCATCCGGGACGATGCGGACGTCGCGCGTGCTCCGTTCATCGAGCCCGCCTTGCCGAGGGAGCTTCCGCCGACGGCGCGCGAAGTGCCGCTGCAGCGGCTGCGGCGTTTCTGGAAGGATCCGGCGCGCGGCATGCTCGACGCGGCGGGCGTCGGCCTCGACGCGCTCGACGAGGAGGCTTGGCCCGATCGCGAGCCGCTCGAATCGCGCATCGCTCCACTCGAGCGGTTCGACCGGCGCTTGCTGTTCGACGCCCTCGCGGCCCGCGCGAGCGGCTTGCCGGAGTCGCCGCCGCCGTGGCTCGCGGGTTCGGGGCGACTGCCGGGCGGAGCGATCGGCGCCGAGACCTACGCGGACGTGCGCGACGCGACGATGGCGACGCTCGCCGCCGCGCGAGCATGGCTCGACGGTGCCGAGCGCACGGGCGCGCGCGAAGTGGACGTCGACCTCGGCGACGGCGTTCGGCTGAGCGGCCGCATCGATCGCCTGTTCCGCCACCCCGATGGCCGGTTGCTGTTGTTCGATGCGAAGCCCTCGGGCGAGGCCGGCTTGCGCGAGTGGCTCGCGTTCCACATCGACTGGGCCGCGCTGCGGCTCGGCTGCGACGACGCAGCTGCCGCATTCTTCGAGTACGACAAGAAGCAGCGTCGCGCGGCGACTCCGCGCTGGCTCGGTGCCATGCTCGCACAGGATGCGCAGCGCTTGCGCGCGGGACTTCGCCGGCTGGTCGAGCTGTGGCTCGCCAGCGGAGCGCGGCCGCTGCTGTTCTTTCCACGCACGGCGTGGGCGTTCGCGACGTCGACGCGCGCCGACCAGCGCATCGACGCGGCGCGCAAAGCGTGGCTCGGCGACGAAAACGAGCACAAGGGCGAGCGCGACTACGCCCCGGGGCACGCGCGCTTGCTCGCGCGCGACCTCGACATGTTCGACGACGCGTCGCCCGCGCATGCGGCGTTCGCTGCGGCCGTGACGGCCGTCGCGGACGTCCTCGATCCCGCACGCGAGGTGCTGTTCGCGCCGTCGCGGAAGAACGCCGCATGAACGCGCCCGGGCGTACCGCGCTGCAGCCGCTCGAGTGGCGCACGATGGCGCTCGATCGCCGCGTGCTGATCGAGGCGAGCGCCGGCACCGGCAAGACCTGGAGCATCGGACTCGTCTATCTGCGCCTGCTGCTCGAACGCGACATCGGGGTCGAGCAGATCCTCGTCACGACGTTCACGGTGGCGGCGGCGCAGGAACTGCGCGAGCGCCTGCGCCAGCGTATCGTCGAAGCCGAGCAGTGGCTGCAGCATCGCGTCGACGACGCGCAAGGTCCGCCGTCGGCTGCGTCCGCGCTCGATGAATATCTCGCCGATCGCTGCCGCGAGCCGGGCTGGGCCGTGAATGCGCTTCGCCGCATGCGCATCGCACGCGCGGACATCGATCGCGCGCCGATCTCGACGATCCATGCGTTGTGCCAGCGAATCCAGCGCGACTTTCCGCTCGAGACCGGCGCGGCGTTCGGCGAAGAGCGGCTCGTCGTCGACGAGGACCTGCGTCGCGAATGCGTCGAGGACTTCTGGCGCCGCCGCTACCTCGATGGCGCCATCCATGCCGACGAAGGCGGCGCATTGTTTCGCGACGGGCCCGAGGGCCTGCTGCGCGACCTCGGCACGATCGCCGCCTCCGGCGACGACTGGATCGAGCCGGATGCCCTCGACGCGCTCGACGAATGGGCGGCGCGCCTCGCGACGCCCGCCAACGTCGAGGAACTGCGTCGCCTGGCGAACGACGACTCGCTCTACGAAGGTCGCAAGCGTGCGCTCGCCCAGCGGCTGGATCGCGTCGCCGCGATCCTTGCGCAG
>DASTSE010000236.1:0-4514 GCA_035760865.1 Dokdonella sp. | reverse complement strand
TCGGCAAGCGGGCGCATGCGCCCGATCATCAGATGGGTGACCGCCGCGAAATCGATCGCGGCGACCGGATAGAGGTCGCGCTGGTAGCCGACGTAGTAGCCCTGGATCCAGCGATTCGGTTCGAAGCCGTCGGCGAAGACGGCATCGACCGCGCCGGCCGAGCGCGTGCACGCGACGACCACGGCGAAACACAGGGCGAGCGCGGCGTTACGCATGGAATTCCCCCGGCAGGACGAGCCGACGTTATACGCGATCGGCGCCGGGCGGCGCGTGCGCTTCGTCGCAACGGGCACTCGTAACGGCCGGTCGGCCGCGCACGCGCCGACTGCCGTCCGAGCGGCAATCGTGCGGTGGCCCCCGCCGCCGCGCTTGCGCGTGGAAGACGACGAGCCATCCGGGGATCGTTCGCCATGCGCGTCGCGTCGAGGTTCCATTCGCGGTCGTTCGCCCGTGCGTTCGCGCTCGTGCTTTCGCTGGCGTCGTTCGCGGCGGGCGGGCAAGCGGCTGCGGCGGAGTTCGTCCTGCGTGAGCAGCTTTCAGCGGTCGCGAGCGGCGAAGGTGCACCGGGCGGGCTGTTCGGTTGGGACGTCGCGGTCGACGGCGACCTCGCGGTCGCCTGCGACGTGCGGCTCGACGGCTCGCCCGCGCGCGTGCGCACGTACCGTCGCAGCGGCGAAAGCTGGCAGCGCCTGCCCGCGCACGACATCGCGCTCGACGGCGACAGCGGGTGTCGCCTCGCGCTCGCCGAAGGCACCCTGATCCTGTCCGCGTACCGCGCCGCCACGCCGTCGCGCGGCTACCTGCGCGTCCTGCGCTTCGGCGAGGGCGGATGGACGACGGAGTACGCGTCGTCGAGTTCGAGCGCGTACTACGACGTCGTCGCCACCAGCGGCGACATCGCCGTCGCGGGTGAGCCGCTCCACGACGGCGCCGGCGACGCCCGCGGGCGCGCGCGCGCATTGCGTCGCGCGCCGGACGGGACCTGGAGCATCCAGACGCTCGATCCGCCTTCGCCGCAGGACGGCGCGTACTTTGGCAGCGCGGTCGCGATCGTCGCGGGCACGATCGTGGTCGGCGCACCGGGCGTGGACGTCGTCGACGGTGGCACGCTGCGCGCGGACGCCGGCGCCGCCTACGTTTTCGAGTCGATCCTGTCGACGTGGAACCTCGCCGCGTCGCTGACCGAGCCCGCCGGCGAGGTCGGTGCGGGCTTCCGCTTCGGTTCGGCGGTCGCCATCGGCGGGCTCGATCCGGCGACCGCCGATCGCCTGCTGGTGGCCAGCCCGTCGTCGGCCGACGCGAACCATCGCGGTGTCGTGAGGGGCTACCGCCGTGGCGCGAGCACCTGGGAACCCGCGCTCTCGTTCAGCCTCGGCAGCGGAACGATCGACGACCGCTATGGCTGCACGCTCGCGATGGACGGCGCGTGGGTCGTCGTCGGCGTCTGTGCGAGCGCGAGCGCCGGCGCGAACGCGGGCGCCGTCCGCGTCCTCCGCTTCGACGATGCATTCGAAACCATCGTGGCGTCGACCGAACGCACGGATCCGGCCGCCGCGGCCGACGATCAGTTCGGGCTCCGCGTCGGCATCGAGCGCGACGGTCCGACCGTGATCGTCGGCAACCTGCGCGCGACGCTGTACGGCAACGAGCAGCAGGGCGTGGTCGTGATCGGACACGGCAGCAACGACGGCGACGTGCCCGCGCTCGCGCGCTCGATCGAACTCGGCCAGGGCCTCACGGGTGCGCAGGCCGGTGCGGTCGCCGTCGACGGCGATGCGCTGCTGATCGGCGCGTACGGCGAGTCGGTCGGCAGCCAGCACGGTCGCGGCGCCGCCTACGTCTACCGTCGCGCCGCGGACGGCAGCCATGCATTCGAGGCGCGCCTGCTCGCACCCGACGGACTCGCCGACGACGCGTTCGGCTTCAGCGTCGCGCTGCACGGCGACGTCGCGCTCGTCGGCGCGGTCGGTCGCGACCTCGCGGGCGTGGAAGCGGCCGGCGCCGTCTATGCGTTCCATCGAACGGCGGGCAGCTGGGTCCTGGAAGCGGTGCTGACGCCGGACGCGCCGATCGACGACACCGCGATGGGCCTCGACGTCGCCTTCGACGGCAGCATCGCGCTGATCGGCGAACGCCGGTCGCGCGTCGGCGTCTACGAGCGCTCGTCCGCGGGCGCGTGGACGCGCATCCAGGACATCGAGCGGAACGGCTACGAATCGATCGCGATGTCGGGCGACGTCGCGGCGCTCGGCAATCCGGCTGCGGGTGCGAACGACAGCACGGCCGGCGAGGTCGCGCTGTACCGCCGCAGCGGCGGCGTCTGGCAGCTCGAAAACGTCATCCCCGGCGCCGGCGTGGGCCAGCAGTTCGGCGACGAGGTCAGCCTCGACGGCGATCGGCTCGCGGTCGCGAGCAACGGCGAACACGTGCCCGTGCTCATGTATCGGCACGGCGACAACGGTTGGCTGCCCGACGGCGTGCTGCTTCCGGACGACATCGGCGCGCGCGAGCGCTGCCATCACGTCGCCGTGCGAGGCGAGCGCGTCGCGCTCGGCTGCTGGGACCACCCGGCCGATTCGGGGGAAAGCGCCGTCTACGTCTACGCGCGCGATGCGGGCGCGTGGTCGTTCACGCAGAAGCTGGCGGCGCCGGGCGGAATGCCGTACGAGGCGTTCGGCTACTCCCTCGCCTGGCAGGGCAGCCTGCTGTATGCCGGCGCGCTGTCGCGCGCGATCGATTTCAACGGCCAGGGCGCGGTCTACGAATTCGCCGGCGACGCGCTCTTCCGCAGCGGCTTCGAGTGACCCCGTCGCGGCGCGCCGCGACGGCGCGACCGCTCCCGCCTGCCGCGCGCCGGTTCCCGGCAGCGCTGCAGCATGCGTCCGCGCGGCAGGCCGACTAAACTAGCGGTCCACCTGCGACCCGCCATCGCGGCGCGCGGCGTCGCCCCTGCACGAGACTTCCATGAACCAGCTCAACGACATCCTCGACCAGGACCTCGACCCGCGCGAGACGCGCGAGTGGACCGAGGCGCTGCACGGCGTGATCAAGGCGGACGGCACCGATCGGGCGCACTACCTGCTCGAACGCATGGTCGAGGAAACGCGTCGCGCCGGCGGCCACCTGCCGTTCGCGCCGACGACCGAATACGTCAACACGATCCCGCCCGAACGCGAAGCGCACATGTCGGGCGACCCGAACATGGAGTGGCGCATCCGCTGCCTCATCCGCTGGAACGCGATGGCGATGGTCGTGCGCGCGAACCGCAAGCCGGGCGAACTCGGCGGCCACATCGCGAGCTTCGCCTCGAGCGCGACCCTCTACGACGTCGGTTTCAATCACTTCTGGCGCGCACCGAGCGCGGAGCATCCGGGCGACCTCGTCTTCCACCAGGGTCATTCGAGCCCCGGCATCTACGCGCGCTCGTTCCTCGAGGGGCGCATCGGCGAAGACCAGCTCGACCTGTTCCGGATGGAGGTCGAGGGACGCGGTCGCGGCCTGTCATCGTACCCGCACCCGTGGCTGATGCCCGAGTACTGGCAGGTGCCGACCGTCTCGATGGGCCTCGGGCCGCTGCAGGCGATCTACCAGGCGCACTTCATGAAGTACCTCGAGCACCGCGGCCTCATCGCGCCGAGCGACCGCAAGGTCTGGTGCTTCATCGGCGACGGCGAATCGGACGAGCCGGAGACGCTCGGCGCGATTTCGCTCGCCGGGCGCGAAAAGCTCGACAACCTCATCTTCGTCGTCAACTGCAACCTGCAGCGCCTCGACGGCCCCGTGCGCGGCAACGGCAAGATCATCCAGGAACTCGAAGGCGTGTTCCGCGGCGCCGGCTGGAACGTCATCAAGACGATCTGGGGCAGCTACTGGGATCCGCTGCTCGCGCGCGACACGTCGGGCAAGCTGCGCCAGCTCATGATGGAAACCGTCGACGGCGAGTACCAGAACTGCAAGGCGTTCGGCGGCAAGTACACGCGCGAGCATTTCTTCGGCAAGTACCCGGAGACCGCCGCGCTCGTCGCGAACCTGTCCGACGACGACATCTGGCGCCTCAACCGCGGCGGCCACGACCCGCACAAGGTCTACGCCGCGTACCACGAAGCGGTCGGCACGAAGGACATGCCGAGCGTGATCCTCGCCAAGACCGTCAAGGGCTACGGCATGGGCGCGGCCGGCGAATCGCAGAACCCGACGCACCAGCAGAAGAAGCTCGACGACGACGCGGTGCGCCATTTCCGCGACCGCTTCCAGATCCCGATCCCCGACGACAAGCTCAAGGACGTGCCGTACTACCACCCGGGCAAGGATTCGGCCGAGGTGCAGTACATGCTCGAACGACGCAAGGCGCTCGGCGGCTTCCTGCCGCAGCGGCGCACGCGGAGTTCCTCGATCGCAGTGCCCGAGCTCGGCGCGTTCGAGCAGATCACCAAGGGCACCGGCGAGCGCGAGATCTCGACCACGATGGCGTTCGTGCGCGGCATGAACCTCATGCTGCGCGACAAGGCGCTCGC
>DASTSE010000235.1:0-5831 GCA_035760865.1 Dokdonella sp. | reverse complement strand
CGCGTGCCGCCGAAGCGCTTCGAACGGGCGGGGGGACTCGCCGCTTGCGCACCTCGACCCGCCCTGCATGGCCGGTACGCGCAAAGCGCGTGCCGCCGAAGCGCTTCGAACGGCGGCGGGACTCGCCGCTTGCGCGGCTCGACCCGCCCTGCATGGCCGGTACGCGCAAAGCACGTGCCGCCGAAGCGCTTCGAACGGGCGGCGGGACTCGCCGCTTGCGCACCTCGACCCGCCCTACACGCGCCCCGGGCGCTGGGCGCTGCGATGCGCATCGCCGCCGCTTGACAGCCCCGGGGGCCCTCCCGGCAGACTCGGCCCATGCCACTTCGTCGCTGCCAGGCCCTGACGGACCGCGCGGGCCCCGACCGCGACGCCGGCGCGTGCATGACGAAGACGACCGCTTCGATTCGCATGATCGCGACGAGCACGACCACCACGACGTCGACGACGATCGTGGTACGGGTGCCCGCGCGCGACTGATCCATCAACGCCACGGCCCCGTCCCTCGCAAGGGAACCGGGCCGACGCGATCCGCCCGAATCCCCTGCAGCGGGGCCTCCAACCGGAGGTTTCCGATGTCCCGAACCACGCCAGACCCCGCCGCCGCGGCGCTCGCCGCGAGCCCGTGCGCCGTACACAAGTTCGGCGGTTCGAGCCTCGCCGACGCGGGCTGCTTCCGCCGCGTCGCCGCGATCCTTGCCGCGCAACCCGGACCGCGCCAGCTCGTGGTCGTCTCCGCGATGCGCGGCACGACCGACGCATTGATCGCGCTCGTCGACGCCGCCGTGCGCGGCGGCGACTGGAAGGCGGGGTACGCGACCCTGCGCGAGCGCCACCTCGCGACCGCGCGCGACCTGCTCGGCGCCGCTGCGCAAGCGACGCTAACCTGGCTCGACCACGCGTTCGGCGACCTGGCGAACCTGCTCGCCGCGCTCGCCGTGCTCGGCACGCCGAACCGCGAAGCGGCCGAGGCGATCCAGGGTCTCGGCGAAGTCTGGTCGGCGCGCCTGCTCGCCGACCTGCTCGCGCACGACGGTCGCAGCTGCGCCTGCCTCGACGCGCGCGACGTGCTCGTCGTCGGCCACGGCGAGCTCGGCGCGATCGTCGACTGGGACACGAGCGCGGCGCGCTTCGCCGACTGGCGCGCGCACCATGCCGAACCGTGGCTCGTCGTGACCGGCTTCGTCGCGCGCACGCACGACGGCCGCGCGACCGTACTCGGGCGCAACGGCAGCGACTATTCCGCCGCGATCTTCGCCGCACTCGCGGGCGCGAGCGAGCTCACGCTCTGGGGCGACACCGACGGCGTGCTGTCGGCCGATCCGCGCCTCGTGCCCGACGCGATCCCGCTCGCCGCGCTCAGCTACGACGAAGCCTGCGAACTCGCCTATTTCGGTGCCAAGGTGATCCATCCGCAGACGCTGACGCCGGCGATCGCACGTGGCCTGCCGGTGCGCATCCGCAACACGTTCCGCCCCGAGCACGCGGGCACGTCGATCGGAGGCGACGTCGCCAACGACGCCTCGCCTTCGCCCGTGAAAGGCCTCAGCGCGGTCCGCGACCTCGCCGTACTGACCCTCGAAGGCGCCGGCATGATCGGCGTGCCGGGCACGGCCGAACGCGCGTTCGGCGCGCTGCATGCGGCGGGCGTGTCGGTCGTGATGATCTCGCAGGGTTCGTCGGAGCATTCGATCTGCTGCGTCGTGCGCGAAGCGGACGCGGCGCGCGCGGAGGCGGCGCTGCGGCGCGCGTTCGTCGCCGAACTCGCGCGCGGCGAGATCGCGAGCGTCGGCGTCGCCGCCGGCATCAGCGTGCTGGCCGCGGTCGGCGACGGCATGGCCGGCCAACCCGGCGTCGCCGCGCGCCTGTTCGGCGCGCTCGCGCGCTGCGGCATCAACATCCGCGCGATCGCACAGGGCGCTTCCGAGCGCAACATCTCGGTCGCGGTCGATGCCGCCGACACCGCACGCGCGCTGCGCGCTGCGCACGCGGCGTTCTGGCTGTCGCCGCAGACGGTCTCGATCGGCCTCGTCGGCCCGGGCAAGGTCGGCGCCGCGCTGCTCGCCCAGATCGAGGTCGCGCGCGCGCGGCTGCTGCGCGAACACCAGCTCGACCTGCGCGTACGCGCGGTCGCGACCAGCGGCCGGCTCTGGCTCGGCGAAGCCGACGGCGCCGCCGGCTGGCAGGCGGCCGCCGCCGACGGCGGCGACCTCGACGCGTTCACGCGCCACGTGCAGGCCGAGCACCTGCCGCACGCGCTCATCGTCGATTGCAGCGCGAGCGACGCGGTCGCCGCACGCTATGCCGGCTGGCTCGCCGCGGGCATCCACGTCGTCACGCCGAACAAGCACGCGGGCGCGGGCCCGCGCGAACGCTGGCAGGCGATCCGCGCCGCGAGCGCGCGCGGCGCGCGCTTCCGCTACGAGGCGACGGTCGGCGCCGGCCTGCCCGTGATCTCGACCCTGCGCGACCTGCTCGACACCGGCGACGAGCTCGTCGCCGCGGAAGGCGTCTTCTCGGGTACGCTGGCGTGGCTGTTCAACCGCTACGACGGCTCGGTGCCGTTTTCCGCGCTCGTGCACGAAGCGCACGCGCTCGGCTACACCGAACCGGACCCGCGCGACGACCTGTCCGGCACCGACGTCGCGCGCAAGCTCGTGATCCTCGCGCGCGAGGCAGGCGTCGGCATCGACCTCGCCGACGTCGCGGTCGAGAGCCTGGTGCCGGAATCGCTGCGCGCTGCATCGGTGGAGGAATTCATGCGTCGCCTGTCCGAATTCGATGCCGCGATCGCCGCGCGCCAGTCGCGCGCGCGCGACGCCGGTCACGTGCTGCGCTACGTCGCGCGGCTCGACCGCGACGGCCGCGCGAGCGTCGGCCTCGCCGAACTTGCTACCGACCACGCGTTCGCGCACCTGCGCCTCACCGACAACATCGTCCAGTTCACGACGCGCCGCTACCGCGACAACCCGCTCGTCGTGCAGGGTCCCGGCGCAGGTCCGGAAGTGACCGCAGCCGGCGTATTCGCCGACGTGCTGCGCGTCGCCGCGACGCTCGGAGCACGCCTGTGACGCACCATGCGACCGCCTTCGCGCCCGCGAGCGTCGGCAACGTCGGCGTCGGCTTCGACATCCTCGGCCACTCGATCGCCGGGCCCGGCGATCGCGTCCTCGTGCGCCATATCCCCGAACCGACCGTGCGCATCGCGGCGATCCGCGGCAGCACGCGACCGCTGCCGATGGAGGCCGAGCGCAACACCGCGGGCGCGGCCGTCATCGCGCTGCGCAATGCGCTGAAGATCCCGGCCGGCTTCGAGATCGAAATCGACAAGGGCATTCCGTTCGGTTCCGGCATGGGCGGCTCGGCCGCGTCCGCGGTCGCCGCGCTCGTCGCCGCGAACGCGCTGCTCGGCGAACCGCTCACGCGCCACGACCTGTATCCGTTCGCGCTCGACGGCGAAGCGGTCGCGAGCGGCGGCCGGCACGGCGACAACGTCGGGCCGATGCTGCTCGGCGGCCTCGTGCTGTCGACCGCGGACCGGCTCGTGCCGATCCCGGTGCCGCGCGGCCTGCACTGCGCGCTCGTGCACCCGGCCGCGGTGCTCGAGACGCGCGCCGCGCGCGCGGCGCTCAAGGGTTCCTATGCGCTGTCCGACTTCGTCGCGCAGAGCGCGAACCTCGCACTGCTGCTCGCGGGCTGCCACGAGCGCGACATGGAACTCATCCGCGCCGGGCTCAACGACGTACTCGTCGAACCGCGCCGCGCGTCGCTGATCTTCGGTTTCGACCGCGTCAAGCAGGCCGCGCTGGCCGCGGGCGCGCTCGGCGCGAGCATCTCCGGCGCGGGGCCGAGCGTGTTCGCATGGTGCGCCGACGAAGGCACCGCGCATTCCGTCGCAGGCTGGATGCGCAGCGCGTTCTCCGACGTCGGCTACGCGAGTGAGGCGTGGATCTCGCCGGTCGCGGGACCGGCCTCGCGGGTGATCGCATGAGCCGCGCCGGCGTGCACGGCACGCCGCCGCACCGCGAGACGGCGGCGGCCGATCGCATGACCTACGTGAGCACGCGCGGCCACGCGCCTGCGATCGGCCTCGGCGCCGCGCTCGTCGCCGGCCTCGCGCCGGACGGTGGCCTCTACGTACCCGCGTCGTTGCCGTCGTTCGACATCGCCGACTTCGACGGCTGCGACACGCTGCCGGGCGTCGCTGCACGGCTGCTGCGCCCGTTCTTCGCGGGCGACGCGCTCGCCGACGAACTCGACGCGATCTGCGCCGAGGCGCTCGACATTCCGGCACCGCTGCGCGCGATCGGTGCCGACGCCTGGCTGCTCGAGCTGTTCCACGGGCCGACCGCGGCGTTCAAGGATTTCGCGGCGCGGTTCCTCGCGGCGTGCTTCGCGCGGTTGCGTGCCCATGAGCAGGAACCTCCCGTCCTCACCGACGTCATTCCCGCGCAAGCGGGAATCCATGGTGCTCTTTCGCAGGCCGCTTCAATGGATGCCCGCTTGCGCGGGCATGACGTCAGGGTGGCACCGCACGTTTCCGCATCGGATGGTGCGGCCTCGCGTGTCCCGGCGTCGGTCGATGCCCTGCACGTCGCCGATGCGGTCGCGCCCCCATTCCCCATCCGCACCGTCCTCGTCGCGACCTCCGGCGACACCGGCGCCGCGGTCGCGGCCGCGTTCCATCGCCGGCCCGGCTTCCGCGTCGTGATCCTCTATCCCGACGGGCGCGTGTCGCCGCGCCAAGCGCACCAGCTCGGCGCGTTCGGTTACAACGTGCTCGCGCTGCGCGCCGCCGGCTCGTTCGACGACTGCCAGGCGCTGGTCAAGAGTGCGCTCGGCGACGATGCGCTCAAGGCGCGCGTGCCGCTTGCCTCCGCCAACAGCATCAGCCTCGGCCGCCTGCTGCCGCAGATGGCGTATTACGCGCTCGCCGCCCTGCAGCGCCACCGCATAGGCGGCGCGCCGCCGACGTTCGTCGTGCCGACCGGCAACCTCGGCAACGCGTTCGCGGCGATCCTCGCGCGCGCGTGCGGCCTGCCGATCGGCGACGTCGTGCTCGCGACCAATGCGAACCGCACCCTGCCCGACTTCTTCGCCGGCGCCGACTACACGCCGCGCGCGAGCGTCGCCACGCTCGCGAACGCGATGGACGTCGGCGCACCGAGCAACTTCGAACGCCTGCGCTGGCTTTATCCGGATGATGCCGACCTGCGCCGCGCCGTAAGCGCCGCAGCCGTCGACGACGCGACGATCCGCGCGACCCTGCGCGCATACGCCGAGCGCGGCCTCGTCGTCTGCCCGCACACCGCGACCGCGCTGCACGTGCTCGACCGCCGCCGCGCCGCCGGCAACCGCGCCGACACGATCGTGGTCGCGACCGCGCACCCGGCCAAGTTCGATACGATCATCGAACCCCTGCTCGGCCACCCGGTGGACGTCCCGCCCGCGCTCGCCGCGCTGCTCGCGCGGCCGGCTGATGCCGAGCCGCTCGCGGCCACGTACGAGGCACTGGCGGCACGCCTGAACGCGCTGGATGCATGATCCGGAGCGGGCGCACCGATTCTCCGTTCGCGCGAGCGTCCGGGCTCCAGATATCCGCTCGCCCTCAGCGGAAGCCCGAAGGGCCGGAGTCGAGGGGCCCGCCCGCTGGCCGAGCTCCGATCCACACGAGGCCGGCAAGCCGGGCTTGGCGTCCGACGAAACGCGGGTTATCATTCGCGCCCTTTCGCGGTCCCCAGCCGCGGATTGCAGTGGGGCGGTAGCTCAGCTGGGAGAGCGTCGCGTTCGCAATGCGAAGGTCGGGAGTTCGATCCTCCTCCGCTCCACCA
>DASTSE010000234.1:0-4701 GCA_035760865.1 Dokdonella sp. | reverse complement strand
GCGGATCTGGACGCTGCAGTGCGCACCATTGCCGGTAGCGCGCGCAGCATGGGCCTGGTGTCGGAGATCTGAACATGAGCACGAAGATCAGCAAGCGTTACAAGGCCCTCAGCGCGAAGGTCACCCCGGGCAAGGTCTATTCCATCGACGAAGCCCTCAAGATCGTCAAGGAAGGCGCCAAGGCCAAGTTCCCCGAATCCGTCGACGTGGCCGTGCGCCTCGGTATCGACGCGAAGAAGTCCGACCAGGGCGTTCGTGGGTCGGTGATGCTGCCGCACGGAACCGGCAAGACGGTCAAGGTGGCCGTGTTCTGCCCGCCGGGCGAAAAGGCGGAAGCGGCGAAGGCCGCGGGCGCCGACGCGGTCGGCATGGAAGACCTCGCAGAGCGCATGCAGGGCGGCGATCTGGACTTCGGTCGCGTCATCGCGACGCCGGACGCGATGCGCGTGGTCGGCAAGCTCGGCCAGCTGCTCGGTCCGCGCGGCCTCATGCCGAATCCGAAGGACGGCTCGGTCGCGGCCGACGTCGTCACCGCGGTCAAGAATGCGAAGGCGGGCCAGGTCAAGTTCCGCAACGACAAGGCCGGCATCGTGCATTGCTCGATCGGCAAGGCCTCGTTCGAGGCGACTGCGCTGAAGGACAACCTCAACGCGCTGCTCGCCGACCTGCAGAAGGCGAAGCCGGCGACGGCCAAGGGCCAGTACCTGCAGAAGGTGTCGATCTCGAGCACGATGGGCGTCGGCGTTGCCGTCGATCCGTCGTCGGTCGTCGCTTGATCGAAGGAACAGGGGCCGGCGCGGGCGCGCCCGCGTTCGGTCCGGCTGCCGGCGACGGCAGCGTGTGACGGCAGCCCGCGAGGCTGCCGGGCAGTAACGAAATTTTGAGGGCGACCGCGCGAGCGGGAGCCGTCAAAGACCGCAGGCGGCCGAGACGGCGCGATCGGGACGCAGGGATGCGTGAATGGCAAGGATCGTCCCGATCCCGTCGGCTAGGCCTCAAAAGTCCAGCCTGCGTAGATGGTGTCGCCTCCTGGAAAATCTGGTTCATCGCTCTCTGGGCAGACCAGTCAGACAGGCCACCACCGGGACGCTTCCTGCGTCCCCGGCGTCCAGGAAGGATGCCGTTCAGGACCGCCAGCGGCGTGAGCCGCGCGCGGAGTTCAATTGGAGGAGTGCTAATGGCTCTCAATCTGTCCCAGAAGAAAGAAGTTGTCGCGGAACTGGCAGAAGTCGCCGCCAGGGCCCACTCCCTCGTTGCGGTCGAGTACGCGGGCACCACGGTCGAGCAGATGACCGCGATGCGCAAGAAGGCCCGCGAGACGGGCGTGTTCCTCAAGGTTGCGAAGAACACCCTCGCCTCGCGCGCCGTCGCCGGCACCGAGTACGAGTGCGTCAAGGATTCCCTGGTCGGTCCCCTCCTGTACGCCTTCTCGAACGAGGAGCCGGGTGCAGCGGGCCGCCTGATCAAGGAGTTCGCCAAGACCAACGACAAGCTGAAGGCGAAGGTCGTCGTCGTCGGTGGCCAGCAGTATCCGGCCAGCCACGTCGACGTGCTCGCTTCGCTGCCCACGCTCGAGCAGGCGCTCGGCATGCTGGCTCGCGCGCTCGCCGAACCGGCGGCCATGTTCGCCCGTGCGGTCAAGGCGGTCGCCGACAAGCAGGGCGGCGGCGAAGCCGCTCCGGTCGAAACGGCCTGAGCCCGCTCTCCGGCGACACACGCTGAACCCATTCCAGAATATTCACCGAGGTAACTACCAATGTCCCTTTCCAACGAACAAATCGTCGAAGCCGTCGCCTCGAAGACCCTCATGGAAGTCATGGAGCTGGTCAAGGCGATCGAAGAGAAGTTCGGCGTCTCCGCCGCCGCTCCGGTCGCCGTCGCCGGCCCGGCTGCTGCGGCTGCCGCTCCGGCCGAGGAGCAGACCGAATTCACCGTCGTGCTGAAGAGCGCGGGCGAGAAGAAGGTCGACGTGATCAAGGCGGTGCGCGCGATCACCGGCCTCGGCCTGAAGGAAGCCAAGGACCTCACCGAGGCCGGTGGCGTCCTCAAGGAAGGCGTTTCGAAGGACGACGCCGCGAAGTTCAAGAAGGATCTCGAGGCTGCCGGCGCTACCGTCGAAGTGAAGTAAGCGACGCGCGAATCGCGTTGCCTGCTGCTGCAGCCAAGTGAAGCCAAGCCTGGGGGCGAAAGCCCCCGGGCTTTGCCCGTTGCGGCGATGCCGAAGCGGGCATGGGAAATGGCGACGGAGCCCTCATGTAACCAGGTTCCCCGCGCCATTTCCGATGTCCGTTTTTCCGCCGGTTTTCTTCCAGCGACGTGCCGCCGTCGCGCGCTGTACGAGGTGTGCCCCTCATGACTCAGACGACCTACTCCTTCACCGAAAAGAAGCGTATCCGCAAGGATTTCGGCAAGCGTCCGCCGGTGCTCGGTGTCCCCTTCCTCCTGGCCATCCAGGTCGACTCCTACCGCGAGTTCCTGCAGGCCGAGGTCGAGCCGAACGCGCGCGAGGACAAGGGCCTGCACGCGGCGCTGCGTTCGGTGTTCCCGATCACGAGCTACTCCGGCAGTGCGGCGCTCGAGTACGTCAACTACCGCCTCGGCGAGCCGCCGTTCGACGAGCGTGAGTGCCGCTCGCGCGGCATGAGCTACGGCGCGCCGCTGCGCGTGACCGTGCGCCTGGTCATCTACGACAAGGAGTCGTCGAACAAGGCGATCAAGTACGTCAAGGAGCAGGAAGTCTACATGGGCGAACTGCCCCTGATGACCGACACCGGCACCTTCATCGTCAACGGCACCGAGCGCGTCATCGTCTCGCAGCTGCACCGTTCGCCGGGCGTGTTCTTCGACCACGACCGCGGCAAGACGCACAGCTCGGGCAAGCTGCTCTACAGCGCGCGCGTGATTCCCTACCGTGGCTCGTGGCTCGACTTCGAGTTCGACCCGAAGGACGCGCTGTTCACGCGCATCGATCGCCGCCGCAAGCTGCCGGTGACGGTGCTGCTGCGCGCGCTCGGCTACACGAACGAGGAAATGCTCGCGATCTTCTTCGAGCACAACGTGTTCCACCTCGGCAAGAAGGACAGCGCCAGGCTCGACCTCGTCGCCGAGCGCCTGCGCGGCGAAACGCTGAACTTCGACCTGCGCGTCGACGACGCCGTCGTCGTCGAGGCCGGCAAGCGCATCACCGCGCGCCACGTGAAGCAGCTCGAGAAGGCCTCGATCAAGTCGCTCGAGGTGCCCGACGAGTACCTCGTCGGCCGCATCCTCGCCCACGACGTCGTCGACGCCAAGACGGGCGAACTGCTCGCGTCGGCGAACGAGGAACTCAACGACGCGCACCTCGAGGCGTTCCGCAAGGCCGGCGTCGACAAGATCGCCACGCTGTGGGTGAACGACCTCGATCGCGGCGACTACATTTCCAAGACGCTGCGCATCGATCCGTCGAAGACGCCGCTCGAGGCGCTCGTCGAGATCTATCGCATGATGCGCCCGGGCGAGCCGCCGACCAAGGATGCGGCGCAGAACCTGTTCCAGAACCTGTTCTTCTCGGCCGAGCGCTACGACCTCGATCGCGTCGGTCGCATGAAGTTCAACCGCCGCGTCGGTCGCAAGGACGACAAGGGTCCCGGCATCCTTTACGACGGCACGTACTTCGGCGAGCGCGGGGACGAGTTGTCGAAGACGCTGGTGAAGGAGTTCGGCGCGGGTTCCGACATCCTCGACGTCATCAAGGTGCTGATCGAGATCCGCAACGGTCGCGGCATCGTCGACGACATCGACCACCTCGGCAACCGTCGCGTGCGTTCGGTCGGCGAAATGGCCGAGAACGTGTTCCGCATCGGCCTCGTGCGCGTAGAGCGCGCCGTGAAGGAGCGCCTGTCGCTGGCGGAGGCCGACGGTCTCACGCCGCAGGACCTCATCAACGCGAAGCCGGTAGCGGCGGCGGTGAAGGAGTTCTTCGGTTCCTCGCAGCTGTCGCAGTTCATGGACCAGAACAATCCGCTGTCGGAAGTGACGCACAAGCGCCGCGTGTCGGCGCTGGGTCCGGGCGGTCTCACGCGCGAGCGCGCGGGCTTCGAGGTGCGCGACGTGCACCCGACCCATTACGGCCGCGTCTGCACGATCGAAACGCCGGAAGGCCCGAACATCGGCCTCATCAACTCGCTCGCCGTGTACGCGCGCACCAACGACTACGGCTTCCTCGAGACGCCGTACCGCAAGGTCAACAACGGCAAGATCACCAACCAGGTCGAGTACCTGTCGGCGATCGACGAAGGCGAATACGTGATCGCGCAGGCGAACTCGCCGCTGAACAAGGACGGCACGTTCGTCGAAGACTTCGTTTCGTGCCGCTTCCGCGGCGAATCGGAGCTGCGTCCGGCCAGCGAGATCAACTACATGGACGTGTCGCCGATGCAGACCGTGTCGGTCGCGGCGGCGCTGGTCCCGTTCCTCGAGCACGACGACGCGAACCGTGCGCTGATGGGCGCGAACATGCAGCGCCAGGCCGTTCCGACGCTGCGTTCGCAGACGCCGCTGGTCGGCACCGGCATCGAGCGCGCGGTCGCGCGCGATTCCGGCGTGACCGTGGCCGCGCGCCGCGGCGGCCTGATCGACCAGGTCGACGCCGCGCGCATCGTGGTGCGCGTCGACGAGGACCAGGTCGGCGACAACGACGCGGGCGTGGACATCTACACGCTC
>DASTSE010000233.1:0-5105 GCA_035760865.1 Dokdonella sp. | reverse complement strand
CTTTGAGCGCCTGATCCGAGCGCCGGGCATGCGTACGTTCGCTTCCGGCACGCTCGCCCGTTCAACCCCGCGGGCCGCCTGCCCGCGTTGGATCGAACGCTGCCCCACCACGGAGATGCATCATGCGTACCCTGCTTTGCGCCGCCCTGCTCGCGGCCGGACTCGCCTCGACGGCCCATGCGGGCACCCTGCTCGACCTCGCGGTCGTCGACCGCGACACCGGCCAGACCCTGCCGACCTATGCCGACCGCGGCAAGCTCTACGTCGCCGGCACGCCGGGCCATCGCTACTCGGTGCGCCTGTCCAACCGCACCGGCGCGCGCGTGCTCGCCGTGCTCAGTGTCGACGGCGTCAACGCGGTCAGCGGCCAGACTGCCGACACGAGCCAGACCGGCTACGTCCTCGACGCGTGGGAGTCGACCGAGATCGCGGGCTGGCGCAAGAACCTCGACGAGATCGCCCAGTTCAATTTCACCGCATTGCCGAACAGCTACGCGGCGCGCACCGGCCGGCCGGCCAATGTCGGCGTGATCGGCGTCGCGGTGTTCACCGAGCGCATGCCGGTGTGGCGCACGCGCGAGCGGATCGCGAACGAAGCCGCGAAGGATGCTGCGCCGCCGCCGGCACCGGCCTCCGCACCGGAGGCCGACATGCAGCGCAGCGAGAGCGCCGCGGGTGCGGCCGCGCCGAGTGCGTCGCTCGCGCAGGCGCCCGCGCGCGCGAAGGCCGAAAGCCGCGCGGCGACCGAACGCCTCGGCACCGGCCACGGCGCGCGCGAATACGCGCACGTCGACGAGACCACGTTCGAACGCGCGACGAGCCACCCGGCCGAGACGCTCGCCGTGTGGTACGACAGCTACGCGAACCTCGTCGCGCAGGGCATCATCGCGCGCCCGGTCGCGCGCAGCGAACCGCAACCGTTCCCGGGCGGTTTCGTGCCCGATCCGCCGCCGCGGCGTTGAGGCTCGAACGCGTTCCTGTGGGAGCGCCCGCAGGCGCGATGCTCTTTCGGTCGATGGGAACAAGAGCATCGCGGCTTCCGCCGCTCCCACAAGGGAAAGCTGTCTGTGGAAGCGACTTCAGTCGCGAAGCTCTTGATGTTTTCGTACCGGATCGCGGCTGAAGCCGCTCCCGCCGGAAGAACACGCGCGCTTCAGGCTTTCGGCCTGCACGCGCGGAAACTGTCGAACAGCGCCTTGTGGCCCGCGAGCACGTGCTGCTTCGCCGCGAGGTCCGGTTCGAGCGACCAGTCGCCTTCCGCGTGCGTGCCTCCGAGCAGAATGCCGTCGGCACGCGAGAACATGTAGAAGTCGCCCGCGATCACCGCGTACTCGACTTCCGGTTGCGGCAGCAGCACCGTCAGCTGCCCCTTCACCGGCGTGAGTTCCGCATCGCCGAACAACGCCTTCGCGCCGAGGCCGGTGCAGTTGAACACGAGCTTCTCGGGCAGCGCCTGCAGCGCGGCGAGGTCGGCGATCTCGCCGACGCGCACGCGCCCGCCGGCGATGCGGAACTCGTCGAGCATCGCCGCGAGATAGACCGGCGGCTCGATCACCGGCGTGTCGAACTGGCGCACGTGGGCGTAGCCGGCGAACGGATGCTCGCCCGGCGCGAGGTCGCGATGCTCGGGCATCAGTTCGCGCAGCGGGCTGTCCATGCCGATGTAGCCGTCTTCGTTGAACGGCTCGTGCGAAAGATAGTAGTTGCGCATCCAGCGTACGCCCCAGCGCGGCCCCATCATGATCTGGTAGCGCCGGTACGCGTACTGCGCGGCCGCGAGCAGCTGCGCCTCGAACGCCGGCGTGCGCCTCGCGCGTTCGGACAGGTACGCGGGGAACCACTGGCCGCCGGCGATGTTCGAGGTCGTCTCCGGCGGCAGCGCTTTCGCGTAAATCGTGACGTCGAAGCCGGCCTCCTGCAGCAGGATCGCATTGGACAGGCCGACCGCGCCGGCGCCGAGCACGGCGACCGGGCCACGGTGGCCGGGCGCACCGAGATCGACGGCAAGCCTGGACGTACCCCACGACAGCGTGATGCCCGAACCGCCATGGCCGTAGTTGTGCACGACCAGGGTGTCGCCGAACCGCTCGGCGCGCACGACGAAACCGGACGGCCGATACGGCCGCAGGCCGACCACGGTTCGGATCTCCCGCTCGGCCGAGATGTGCACCGGCGGAATGCCGCACGCATCCGAGAACGAGAGATCGGGCGCTGCCGCTGTGCGTCGCGTGGCGACGGGCGGCGCCATCGCGCAACCGGCGAGGGTCGCCGGCACCGCGGCCGAGGCCGCGAGTGCGCCGCATGAGTGCAGGAACGTGCGTCGATCCATGTTCGTTTGCCGTTCGAGTGCGAAAACTCAGCCTGTAGACCTAGGTCCGCAGGCGGTATCGCGATACGGCGCAAGCCTGCGATAAAGGGGGTTGCGCGACGTCCAAGGGGGGCGGCGCGACGACCCTCCGAGGATTGTTGCATGAAGACGACTCCGTTCGTGCCGGGCGCCCTCGCCTTGGCGATCGCCCAGGTCCTGTTCGCTCCCGCGGTTGCGCGCGCGGACGACGTCGCTGCCGCCGACGCGGCCGACGCGCAAGCCAACACGCTTCCGAAGGTCGACGTGCGCGAGCGCGCGCACGACGATACGCGACCGAAGCTGCAGCACATCATGCGCGAAGTCGACGGTCCGCTAATCACGGTGACGAAGAAGACCTCGATCACCAAGCTCGACAGCGTGCCGACCATCGTCGACAACAACAACCGCGCGCTGTTCGCGCAGACGCCGGGCATCTTCTACTCCGAGCAGCAGTCGCCGGGGCAGATGAACCTCAGCTACCGCGGCATCGGCAATCCGCAGGAATCGGAATTCGTGACCGTGATGCTCGACGGCATCCCGCTGATGTCCGACTGGATCGGCTATCCGACGATCTACACGTTCCCTCTGCCGCAGACGCTGTCGGAAGTACAGCTCATCCGCGGCGGCAGCTCGCTCCTGTACGGACCCGAGCCGCCGCCGGTCGTGAACCTCGTCAGCCGCAAGCCGGTCGCCGATCGCGAACTCGCGGGCTATACCGAAAACGTCGTCGGCAGCAACGGCCTGTTCGCGACCTTCAACCAGCTCTCGGGCACGTCGGGCGCATGGGACTACCTCGTCGACGCGCACTACCGCACGAGCGACGGCGAGCGCGACAACGGCGACTCGAAGCTGCGCGGCGGCGACCTGCACCTCGGCTATCGCCCCGACGACCTCGCGTACTACACGTTCGACTTCCACGCCTACAGCCTCGATACGGGCGATCCGGGCAAGCTCAGCTATGCGCAGTTCAGCGCCGATCCGGAGACGGTGACGACGCCGTACAACAACCTCTGGACCGACCGCTATGTCGCGATCCTCGGCCACGAGCGCAAGTTGGACGCGGACACCGAGCTCGTCGCGAAGCTCTGGTACGGCTACCAGGACAATGCCGCGCGTTCGCAGGATCGCGGCAGCCCTCCGACGACCGCGACCCTGCAGGACGACCAGTTCCGCTTCGGCGGCCTCGATGCGCGTCTCGTGCACCACTGGGGCCGCGGCAACGCGTTCACCGTCGGCACGACCTGGTACCACTCCGATGCGCCGTTCCGGCAGTGGACCGACGACACGCTGCATCCCGACCGCTACGAGCGCCACGGCAATCCGTGCGCGAGCACGAGCGACAAGAACTGCGCGCGCCTGCGCCAGGACCGCTCGACCGACTACGGCGCGGTGTTCGCCGAGAACGTGTTCCGCTTCGCGGGCGGATGGCATTTCGTGCCGTCGGTGCGCCTCGAGCGCGAGAATGTCGACATCGACGAGACGGTCAAGCCGCCGAACCTCACGCGCGGCTACGTCAACCGCAGCGTCGACCATACCGTGCCGTTGTTCGGCCTCGGCCTCGGCAACGATTTCGGGCGCGGCAACGAGACGTATTTCAACGTGTCGCAAGGCTGGCGCCCGGTGCGCTACTTCGACGTCGGCTCGCCGTTCGGCAACACCTCGCCGGACCCGATCAACGATCCGGATCCGACCCATGTGCTGTCGTGGGAAGCTGGCGTGCACGGCACGCCGGCCGATGGCCTGTTCTATGACGTGAGCCTGTTCTGGGTGAACGTGAAGGACCGCATCGAGTCGCAGCAGATCCCGGACATGCCGCAAGGCAATACGATCAACGTGAACACGGGCGACACGCGCCATCGCGGCTTCGAAGGCCAGATCGACTACGACTTCCTCGCCGCACGCGATCCGAAGACGACCCGGCACCTGTCCGTGTTCGCGAACGTGAGCCTGCTCAATTCCGAGTTCACGCGCTCGATTCGCGGCCTCGCCGGCGCCAAGCCCGCGTTCTCGCCGAACTACCTCGCGCGCGTCGGCGTGTCGTGGCGCGAGGACAAGCGCTACAAGCTCGCCCTGTCGGCCGTGTCCGTCGCGAGCCAGTACTGGCAGGATTCGAACCTCCCGCTGGCCACGCCGGACGCGCCGAACTACATCCCGGCCAAGGTGCCGTCGTACACGGTCGCCGACTTCTCCGCCGACTGGTGGGCGTTGCCGCAGCTGCGCCTGCTCGGCGGCGTGTCGAACATCACCGACCGCACCTACTACGCGCGCGTGTTCAGCGGCGGCCTCGAGCCGGCGCTCGGCCGCACGTTCTACGGGGGCGCCTCGTACGAGGTCTGATCGCGGCCCGCGCATGGCGGATTTACGCGGCTGCCATTCCCGACGGAATGGCAGCCGTTTTCTTTCGTGGAACCTGGTGGCGTCGCGCGCGCACGCACGCGCTCCCCTCCCGTGAGAACCGACCGATCCGGTTTCGGCGAATGCGTCACGCATCGTCGAATGGCGGCGCGCGCGCCCGTGCCCGGCGGGACTAGAATGGCCCGCACCTCGGACTTCCCGGAGAACGGCCATGCGAAAACTGTTCGCTCTCGTGCTGGTTTTCCTCTGCGCCGATGCCGCCGCGGCACGCCACCCACTCGCGCTGCAACCGGCACGCGTCGACGCGCTCGGCGCGCTGCGCATCGGCGACAGCGTCGCGATCGACGATTTCCCGGATGGCTACGGCGGACGCGCGAGCCTGCGCTTCACGCGCATCGACGTC
>DASTSE010000232.1:0-7145 GCA_035760865.1 Dokdonella sp. | reverse complement strand
TCGACCGGCACGCCCTGGCCCTTGAGGTACATCACGCCGAGGTTGTACTGCGCGGGCTTGTACGCCCACGACGCCGACACCTCGTACATGTCGATCGCGAAGCGATAGTCCTTTTTTGTGACCGCGCGCACGGCATTGAAGTAGTACTTCTCGCCGGGACGGCCGTCGTCCTCGGGCGTCGCATAGTGGTCGCTTGCAGGCCGCTGCGTGTTGAAAGACGAGTCGTAGCGCGGCGGCAGGTTGTCGGCGGGCTTGTCGGCCGCGCACGCGGGCGATGCCGGCAGGGCGGCGCAGAGGCCGATCAGGAGTGCGATTCGTGACGTCATGGTGTCCTCCTCGGGCAGGGTTCAGCGTGCGTGCTCTTCGGTGCGATCCTCGCCATCGCCGGGCGGCGGCACGATCGGCTCCACCGTGACCGTTCCTGCCGGCGTCGGCGACGTGCGCCATTCGAACTTCGGATCGTAGGGGTTGTCGCTCTCGCGCAACTGGCGATACACGATCGAACCGTCTTCGCTGCTGCCGCCGAGCACGCCGAAGGCCGAGCTCGCGAAACCGTTGACTTCCGATCGTCCGGTCGGGCTGAGGCGCACCGGACGCACGCCGCCGCTCGCACTGCCGACCTTCAGGTTGCCCGGCGATCCGACCGGCGATCCGGTCATTTCGGCGCGCACGTGCGCCCAGCGCATCTTCGCGCGGGTGAGCGCGGCGTCGTCGCCGTAGGTGGGCTTGAGTTCGCGCCAGATCTCGTTCGCGTGGGCGAACTCGTCCTTGCCGAGGTCGGCGTAGAGCAGCTCGCGCGCCTGCACGTAGTCGGCATCGCCGCGCTCGGCCGCGAGCGCGAACCACGCCATCGCGCGCGCGCGATCGACCGGTACGCCCTGGCCCTTGAGGTACATCACGCCGAGGTTGTACTGCGCGGGCTTGTACGCCCACGACGCCGATACCTCGTACATGTCGATCGCGAAGCGATAGTCCTTCTTGGTGACCGCGCGCACGGCGTCGAAGTAGAACTTTTCGCCGGGACGACCTTTGTCTTCCGGCGTGGCGTAATGATCGGTGGCGGGGCGCTCGACGTTGGAGCGCGAGTCGTAGCGCGGAGGCAGGTCGTCGCCGGCGCGCGCGCCCGCGCCGGCGCACAGCAGGATGGAACTGAACAGCCATATCGCCTGCTTTCGCATGGGGAACGCTCCGCTGGTGGTCGCGGAACCAACCCTAGCGCGACGTCTCCGTCATGTCAACGAAGATATTCGTACTATACCGTTCGTCGATTCGCTCCCGTGCGGGCGCGCCGCGGCCCTGCGCCGCTACATGCGGAAGACGCCGAAGCGGCCCTGCTCGATCGGCGCGTTGAGGCTCGCCGACAGCGCGAGGCCGAGCACCCGGCGCGTGTCGGCCGGATCGATGATGCCGTCGTCCCAGAGGCGCGCGGTCGCATAGTAGGGATGGCCCTGGCGCTCGTACTGGTCGCGGATCGGCGCCTTGAACGCGTCTTCCTCGTCCTTCGACCAGTGCTTGCCCGCGGCTTCGAGGCCGTCGCGGCGCACGGTCGCGAGCACGCTCGCGGCCTGCTCGCCGCCCATCACCGAGATGCGCGCGTTCGGCCACATCCAGAGGAATCGCGGCTGGTAGCCGCGACCGCACATCGCATAGTTGCCCGCGCCGAAGCTGCCGCCGATGACGACGGTGAATTTCGGCACGTGCGAGCACGCGACGGCGGTGACCATCTTCGCGCCGTCCTTGGCGATGCCGGCCTGCTCGTACTTCTTGCCGACCATGAAACCGGTGATGTTCTGCAGGAACACGAGCGGCACGTTGCGCTGGTTGCACAGTTCGATGAAGTGCGCGCCCTTGAGCGCGCTCTCGGCGAACAGGATGCCGTTGTTGGCCACGATGCCGACCGGATAGCCGTGGACGTGCGCGAAGCCGGTGACGAGGGTCTTGCCGTAGCGCGCCTTGAACTCCTGCAGTTCCGAACCGTCGACGATACGCGCGATCACCTCGCGGATGTCGAACGGGATGCGCGTGTCGCGCGGCACGCAGCCGTACAGCTCCTCGGCCGCGTACAGCGGTTCGCGCGGCTCGCGCAGCGCGAGCGAAACGTCCTTGCGGCGGTTGAGGCTCGCGACGATGCCGCGCGCGATGTCGAGCGCGTGCGCGTCGTTCTCGGCGAAGTGGTCGGCGACGCCGGAAATCGACGTGTGCACGTCGGCGCCGCCGAGCGTCTCGGCGTCGACGACTTCGCCGGTCGCGGCCTTCACGAGCGGCGGGCCGCCGAGGAAGATCGTGCCCTGTTCCTTGACGATGATCGTTTCGTCGCTCATCGCGGGCACGTACGCGCCGCCCGCAGTGCACGAGCCCATCACGACGGCGATCTGCGGGATGCCGAGCGCACTCATGCGCGCCTGGTTGTAGAAGATGCGCCCGAAGTGCTCCTTGTCGGGGAAGACTTCGTCCTGCAGCGGCAGGAACGCGCCGCCCGAGTCGACGAGGTAGACGCAGGGCAGGCGGTTTTCCAGCGCGACGTCCTGCGCGCGCAGGTGCTTCTTCACCGTCATCGGGAAGTACGTACCGCCCTTCACCGTCGCGTCGTTGGCGATCACGAGCACTTCGACGCCGTGCACGCGGCCGATGCCGGTGATGAGCCCCGCGCACGGCGCGGCATCGTCGTACATGCCGTGCGCCGCGAGCGGCGACAGTTCGAGGAACGGCGAGCCCGCGTCGAGCAGCGCCCGGATGCGCTCGCGCGGCAGCAGCTTGCCGCGCTCGGTGTGCTTCGCGCGTGCCTTCTCGCCGCCGCCCTCGGCCGCCTTCGCCATCTGCGCGCGCAAGTCGTCCACGGTCGCGCGCAGGTGCGACGCGTTGGCCTGGAATTCGGGAGAACGAAGGTCGAGCTGCGAACGGAGCTGCGGCATGGGGCGATCGTCGCGGGAGCGGAATCGCACGATGTAAGCACAGCGCGGGATCGCAAGCCAGTCTTGCCCGCGGCGCGCGATTGCGCTGCGGTCGCGGGCGATCCGCCGCAGCGGCGCAGCGCGCCGTTGCGGCGGACGGAGCGCGCTACCTCACGGGCAGGTGATGCCTGCCGGCTGCGTCACGCGCAGCAACGGCATCGTGCCGCTGCCGTAGCCGGGCACGGTCGAGTTCCATGCGACCTGGCCATGTCCGCAATCGCTGAAGGTGAACGTGAGCG
This sequence comes from Dokdonella sp., assembly GCA_035760865.1. Classification (GTDB taxonomy): domain Bacteria; phylum Pseudomonadota; class Gammaproteobacteria; order Xanthomonadales; family Rhodanobacteraceae; genus Dokdonella_A. The sequence continues at coordinate 3,955 of DASTSE010000232.1, read as the reverse complement.
TGCCCCACGGCGTGTTCTGCACTTGGCTCTGGTCGAAGTTCGGCGGGAAGCGGCCGCCCGGGCCGTCGATCGTCGTCACGGTGACCACCGCACTGTTGCCGCTGATCGGGCCGACGCCGCCGATCCACGCCTGGCCGCCGTCCGGCGCGAACGTGTAGCCCTCGGCGAGCAGGTTGTTGCCCGGCAGCACTTCGACGCCGAACCCCATCGATCCGGTCGCGCCGGAGTCGACCCAGGTGCCGGTGAAGCCGCTCGTGATCGGCACGTTGCCGCCTCCGCCGCCGCCGCCCTCGACCGTGATCGTCCCGGTCATGCCGGAATCGGCGTGCACGTCGCAGGTGTAGGGGAAGGTGCCGGCGGCGTTGAACGTGACCGTCGCGCTCCAGGAACTGTTCGAAGGCGTGCCGTCGCCGCTGCCCACGCCGTCGCAGCCGTTGGCGCAGCGGAACGAGCCGTCTTCGGCGTGCACGTTGTGGAAACCGCCGGCATTGGTGAACGTGACGCTGTCGCCGACCGCGATCGTGAGTTCGCGCGGCGAGAACCGGAGGCCGTTGCCGCCGACGGTGACCGTGTGCGTGGCGGCCACGGCGGGCATGGCGCAGGCGAGCGACAGGGCGGCCGGCAGTGCTTTCCGGAAATGCGAGTGCATCGGTGGATCTCCCATGGGTGTGTGCATGGGGTAGGTACCGATGTGGCGTCGCAAGGTTGCGCGCGGGCGCCGGTCGAACGGCGCATGCGATTCGCGGGCCTCCAAAACGCGACCGGCCGCGCGAGGCGGCCGGTGCGTTGCCATGGGCGCGCCGAAGCGCGCGCCGATCATTCCTTCTTCTTGGCTGCCTCGGTCGCCGCGTCCTTGGCGTCCTTCGCGGTTTCGGCGACGTCGTGGCCGACTTCCTTCGCGCCTTCCTTGACTTCATGGCCCGCGGCCTTCATCGCCGCGCCCGTCGCTTCGGCACCGTCCTTGATCATCGCGCCCGCGTTCGCGGCGGCTTCCTTGGTCGCATCGGCGGCCTTCGCCGCAGCGTCCTTGGCTTCCTCGGCGGCGCTCTTCGACGCATCGGCCGCCTGCTGCGCGGCATCGCTGACGGCGGTATTCGCGGTCGCCGCGGCCTGCTTGGCGGCTTCGGCCGCCTGCTGCGCGGCGGCGGCCGTCGCGTCGGCGGCCTTCTTCGCCGCAGCCTGGGCGTCGGCGGCGGCCTGCTTGGTGGCAGCGGCAGCCTTGTCGGCGGCTTCCTGCGCCTGCTTCTGTGAATCGTCGCACGCGGCGAGCGTGGCGATGAGGGCCGTGCCGAGCGCGAACTTCAGGATCTTGCTGGTCATCTGGTCTGCCTCCTCCCGTGGATGGCCGTTGGCCTGCCTCGGCAGCCCCTGCGGCCAGGATATGCGGAACGCGATCGTCCGCGACGTGTGAACCGCGGCGATTCTAGCAGGGCGTTCAGTTTGGAGGGGGCGGGATCGGGCGACGAGCGATCGCCGCCCGATCGAGGCGATCAGAGCCGTTCGATCGCGATCGCGGTCGCTTCGCCGCCGCCGATGCACAGCGACGCCACGCCACGCCGGCCGCCGCGCGCGATCAATGCATGCAGCAGCGTGACGACCAGGCGCGCGCCCGACGCGCCGATCGGGTGGCCGAGCGCGGTGGCACCGCCGTTGACGTTGAGCTTGTCGTGCGGAATGCCGAGGTCCTTCATCGGCGCCATCGCGACGACCGCGAACGCTTCGTTGACCTCGAACAGGTCGACGTCCTCGACCTTCCATCCGACCTTCTTCAGCAACGCGTCGATCGCGCCCACCGGCGCGGTCGTGAACCATTCCGGCGCCTGCGACAGCGTGGTGTGGCCGACGATGCGCGCGAGCGGCTTCAGGCTCCGCTTCGCAGCCGCGTCGGCACTCATGACCACGGTCGCGGCGGCGCCGTCGGAGATGCTCGACGAGCTCGCCGCCGTCACGGTGCCGTCCTTGCGGAACGCGGGCTTGAGCGTCGGGATCTTCGCGGGGTCGGACTTGCCGGGCTGTTCGTCGGTCGCGACGTCGACCTCGCCCTTGCGCGTGGCGACCTTGACCGGAACGATCTCCGCGGCGAACGCGCCGGAGGCGATCGCCGCCTGCGCGCGACGCGCCGACTCGATCGCATACGCGTCCTGCGCCTCGCGCGTGAAGCCGTACTTGTCGGCGGTCGCCTCGGCGAACACGCCCATCGACTGGCCGTCGTACGGGTTCGTGAGGCCGTCCCATGCCATGTGGTCGACGAGCTTGGCGTCGCCGTAGCGCAGGCCGCCGCGCGCGGACACCATGTGCGGCGCATTCGTCATCGACTCCATGCCGCCGGCGACGACGATCTCGGCCGAACCGGCCTTGATGAGGTCGTGCGCGAACATGATCGCCTTCATGCCCGACCCGCAGACCTTGTTGATCGTCGTGCAGCCGGTGGATTTCGGCAGGCCCGCGGCGAGCGATGCCTGGCGTGCGGGCGCCTGGCCGAGGTTCGCCGGCAGCACGCAGCCCATGATGACTTCGGAAACGTCGGCGGGCGCCACGCCGGCCTGTTCGATCGCGGCCTGGATCGCGGCCGCGCCGAGCGTCGGCGTCGGCACGCCGGTGAATTGACCGAGCATGGAACCGATCGCGGTGCGCTTCGCACCGACGATGACGATATCGGACATGGAATCCTCCGGATGGATGACGGTCGGCGCGGGGCCGGGTGAGACGCCGATTATGCGCGCCCTGCTGCGCTGCGACAATTGCGTCGCTGCGCGTCGTCCTTGTATTCGGCGCGCGCCGCGAGCTAGCCTCGCTGCAGGCATGACGGGGGGCACCGCGCGGTGCGACGGGCAGCATGCTGGATCGCGATGGCCATGCTGGCGTGCGCCGGAGCGGGAGCGCACGCGCAGGGCCGGGCCAACCACGGCGTCGAGCGCGTCCGCTTTCGCAACATCGGCGTCGAACAGGGCCTGTCGCAGGCGAGCGGCGTCGACATCGCGCAGGATCGCCACGGCTTCATCTGGGTCGCGACCCAGGACGGCCTCGACCGCTTCGACGGCTACGGTTTTCGCGTCTACAAGCACGATCGCAGCGACCCGTCCTCGCTCGCCGCGAACAATATCCATCGCCTGCTCGTCGATCGCCAGGGGCGGCTCTGGGTCGGCACCACGAGCGGCGGCCTCAGCCGCTACGACGAGCGACTCGATCGCTTCGACAACTTCGTCCCGGACGCCACGCGCGCCGACGCGATCGGCAGCGAGTACGTGAGCGCGTTGCTCGAGGACGCCACGGGCACGCTGTGGATCGCGACGCGCAACCATGGCCTGCAGCACTACGACGAAGCGCACGGCGCCTTCGTCGACTCGCGCTGCGAGGACGACGCCTTGCGACGCCCGAACTCGATGGCCCTGCAGGCGGACGGCCACGTGCTCGTCGGCACCTCGAGCGGGCTGTTCGAATGCGACCCGACCGACGGCACGATGCGCGAATGGAAGTCCCGTGCGGGCGCGCACCTTGCCGTGCGCACGGTCGTCTCGACCGAAGCCGGCGACGCCTGGCTCACGGCCACGAGGCAGGGCCTGTTCCGCTTCGGCGCCGACGGCGAGGAGATCGAGCACTACGACGCGCAGACGTCGCCGTCGCTCGACGACACCGACCTCACCGGCCTGCTCGTCGATCGCAACGGTGCGATCTGGTTCGGCAGCGAGAACGCGGGCCTGTCACGGCTCAATCCGCGCACGCGGCGGCTCGAAACCTTCACCCACGCGCCCGAACAGCCCGGCTCGCTCGCAGGCAACCGCGCCTTCAGCCTGTTCGAGGATCGCGACGGCCAGATCTGGGTCGGCACCTGGAGCAATGGCATCAGCGTATTCGATCCGCGCGCGGCCGGGTTCGTGTCCGTGCACACGGGCGGCGGCGGCCGCTCGCTGCCGGGCGCGTCGGTGCTGTCCGTGCTCGCGGACGACGACGGCAC
>DASTSE010000231.1:0-4036 GCA_035760865.1 Dokdonella sp. | reverse complement strand
GCTGGAATCATTTCTTAGTTGGTTTGATGTGTTGGCGAATGGCGTGAATGCCGATCTGGTGGTGCTGGACTCATGCAGCCTGGGTGGGCCAGGCGAAAAGGTCGGCACGTCGCTTGGATTTGCAAGTGCCGTCTCCGAAGGCGGCGCTCATTACGTCATTGCGTTCTCATGGTCGGCGAGCGATGCGGCGGCAGGTCTTTGGGTTCCCACCTTCTATAGGTCCTTGGTGGCGGATCCCGCCGGTGATGTCGGCGCCGCGATTAGGGTCGCTCAGCAACGACTACGTAATAGCAGGGCCTTCAGGCACCCGTACTACTGGGCTGGTATCCAACTCTTCGAGCGCCTGTCAATTGCCGAAAGCCCAGCTATCGGGGGCGGCGCGGACACTAAACGCGCCCCACGACGGGCATCAACGCCCCCGTAACCGCCGCAGCCTCATCCGACACGAGGAACAAAATCACATCCGCGAGCTGCTCCGCCTTCACCCACTTGCCGAAGTCCGCATTCGGCATATCGGCGCGGTTCGGCGGCGTGTCGATGATGCTCGGCAGGATCGCGTTGACGGTGATGTTCGCTTCCTTGAGCTCTTCGGCGAGCGCTTCGGTGAGGCGCATGACGCCGGCTTTCGATGCGGTGTAGGCACCCATGCCGGCGGCGGCCTTGGTCGCCGCGTTGGCGCCGATGTTGATGATGCGGCCGGCGTCGCTCTTGCGCAGATGCGGCAGCGCGGCCTTGCTCGCGGCGGCGGCGGTGCGCACGTTGATGCGGTAGAGCAGGTCCCAGGTGTCGAGGCTGCCGTCGGCGAGCGTTTCCCAGCGGAACGCGCCGGCGATGTTGACGAGCGCGTCGAGGCCGCCGAGCGCGTGCGCTGCGGCGTCGATCGCCTTGCGAGCGCCGTCGCCGTCGGCGATGTCGGCGCCGCCGATCGCGACGATGCCCGCCTCGGCGAGGCCCGCGGGTGCGGCGTCGGCGCGGTCGATCGCGGCGACCTTCGCACCGGCCGCGGCGGCGACGCGTGAGACTGCAGCGCCGAGCGTGCCGAAGCCGCCGGTGATCGCGATGCGCTTGCCTTGCACGTTCATGAAACCTCCTGCGCCGAATCGGGAACGAACATCATAGTCGAGCGCGCCTCGATGCGGCGCCGCAGCGGCGCGTCGGCCGCGGTTAAGGCGCGATTGAGGCGGGCGGGACTAGCGTTCCATCGCGAGGTCCCGTCCAGGCCATCGGGCACGAGGAGGCAATCATGAAATACCGCCAGGTATTCTGCGCCAGCGACTATGCGACCGCACAAGCCGCGATGCTCGCCGCGCGCGCGGCGGGCGCCGACGACGAGGACATTTCGCTGATCGCGCGCGCCGACATCGAGATGCAGCGCCTGCCGAGCGAGCGCCTCGACACATCGACCGACATGCTGCCATCGGCCCTGCGCGGCGCGGGTCTGGGCGCCGCGCTCGGCATCTTCGGTGCACTCGTCGCGCTGCTGATTCCCGCGGTCGAGATGAACGTCGCGGGCGCGGCACTCATCGTGCTCGTCGGCGCGACGGTCGGCGCGTGGAGCGCGGCGCTCGTCGGCTCGACCGTGCCCAACCACGTCCGCCGCAAGTTCGAGCGCGAGATCGACGCCGGCAACATCCTCGTCGTCGTCGACGACCAGCGCGAACACGAAGCGCAGGTGCGCGAGGCGGTTCGCCATGCGGGCGCGACGCCGCTGCCGTTCCATGACGCGTCCGTACTGAACTGATCGGGCGGAGGCAGGAATCCGCTCCGAGGTGGCTCCGATCGCGACCGCGTGATCGGGCTGCGCTCCGTTCGGAGCTGGACTCCCCCGACGACGACTACCGAGCGCGCGATCGCTCGATCGCGCCGCGCACGAGCCGCGCGAGTACGCGCTCGCCGGCCGAAGCGGGGCGCGCGAGGCCGAGGCGGGCGAGGAGCTCGGCGTCCTCGGCACGCCCGCCGGGTGCGAGCAGCGCGCCGACCAGCGACGGCCAGCGACGCGCGTCGCCGACGCGCGCCTTCAGCCACATGAGGGCCGGCAGCAGGCGCTGCTCGGTCGCATCGAAATCGCTGCCGAACGGGAACAACGGCAGCAGCCCCGCGGCCTTTGTCGCGCTCAGCCGGTCGGCGAGGCCTTCCGGGGTGTTCGCGCGCCACGCGTCGGGCACGCGGAAATCGCGCGGCAGCTTGCCGTTGCGGATCGCGCCGGCGGCCAGTTCGTCGACGAAGCGCGCGTCGGCGATCGCGAGCATCGCGCGCACGCAGGCTTCGTCGGAGCGGCCGCGCAGGTCCGCGATGCCGTATTCGGTCACGTAGATGTCGCGCAGGTGGCGCGGAATCGTCGTGTGACCATAGCTCCAGCGGATGTTGGATTCGAGCGCGCGGCCGTTCTTGCGCGTCGCGCGGAACAGCAGCACCGAGCGGCCGCCCGCGATCGCGTGCGCCATCGCGACGAAGTTGTACTGGCCGCCGACGCCGCTGACGACGCGCCCGTCCTCGAGCGCGTCCGACGCGGCCGCGCCGAGCAGGGTGACGATCATGCAGGTATTGAAGAAGCGCGCATCGCGCCGCTGCAGCGCATCGAGCCGCTCGCGCCCGCCGTAGAGCTGGTTCACGTCGGATACCGGGCTCATCTCGAGGCCCGCGTAATCATCGCCGTCGAGCGCGCGCAGCCAGGCATAAAAGTCTTTCGAACCGAGATAGAACGCGGCCTTCAGATAGTGCCCGCCACGCAGCTTCGCCGGATCGACCGCGCGCCCCTCGGCGAGCGCGTGTTCGACGTCGATGTCGTCGTAGACGCGCCGCACGAGGATGCCCGCCTCGCGCAGATGCATGAAGCCGTCCATGATCATCTCGCTCGCGCCGTACAGGCCGCGCTCGAACGGCGCGAGGCCGCCCCAGCGCGCGACGAGCGCATCGCCGTCGGCGTCGGCGCCGCGCAGCGCAGCGATCGCCGCGCGGTAATCGGCGTTGCGACGATGGCGCAGCAGCAATGCATGCACGATCGAGTCGGACAGCGCGCCGATGCCGATCTGCAACGTGCCGCCGTCGCGCACGAGCGTGCTCGCGTGCAGGCCGATCGCATACTCGGCGGCGTCGACCGCGTTGCGCGGCAGCGCGAACAGCGGCTGCGCAGGCAGATCGTCCTCGACGAGCCCATCGAAGAACTCCGCGCCGACCTCGGCCGCGCCGCCGAGGAACGGCAGCTCCGGATGCACGACGCCGATCATGAGCGGCCGCGCATCGCCACGTGCCGCGATCGCCGCGAGCACGTCGATCGTCACGTCCGGGTTGCACGACAGGCTGTAGCGCACGTCGGCGCCGCTTCCGCGCGCGGCGACGAGCTGCACGATCGCGTGCAGTCCCGCGTGCTCGGCGAGCTCGCGCGCGACCGAGGTGTAGTTGATGCTCGCGTAGTCGCGCTGCGCCTGCGGCGAATGCATCATCGCGCCGGACTGGAAATAGAACTCCTGGATGCGCACGTTCGCCGGCACGCGGTCCGCCTTCATGTCGGCGACGTAGGCGAGCCGCGGATAGTCCGGCCCGAACTGGCGCGCGAGGAACGGTTCGAGGAAGCGCCGTTCCAGCTCGCTGCCCGCCTCGGGCAGGTCGAGCGAGAGCGCGGTGTAGAGCGACAGCTGTCGCGAAGGCTCGGCCTTGAAGCGCGCATACAGCGTATTGAGCAGGCGGTTCGGCTTGCCGAGCCCGAGCGGCGCGGCGACGGCGACGTGGTCGCCGCCGCGCTCGAGGATGGCTTCGATCGCACCGTCGAGGGAGAGGCGGGGAGTTTCGCTCACGGGCGGTCTCGCGCGGTCTGTGTAACGAAGGGTACCGCAATTGGGTCGACACCGACCCGTGTCGATGCCGCCGCCCGGCACCGCATCCACGAGAGCGCGGCGAAACGATGCCTTGAGGGTGGGACACATCGCGCTCGCGCGCATCCATTGGCAATGAGCCAGGGAGTGAACGCCATGAGCCCCAATCCCATGAAACGTCTGCTGCTGGTGAGCCTCTGCGGCCTCGGCGGTTGCGCATTGAG
>DASTSE010000230.1:0-4513 GCA_035760865.1 Dokdonella sp. | reverse complement strand
GTCGATGCCGCGACCGTGTCCGGCGGCGCACGCGTCGCGTGCCCGAGTTCACGCGGGCGACGTGAACGACTGCACGGTCGCGACGCGCCGGCACGGCCGCGCGCTAGTCGCGGTGCAGCACGCAGTGCGGCGACGACGACGCTATGATCGACGATCGCCGCGGCCGATGCCGCGGTGCAGGCCGGGACGCGTGCGCGCCCGGCCGCGCCGGTTTCCCGCATGCCATCGCCGATCACCTACCTCTTCGACGACTTCCGCCTCGACCGCTCCGCGCGCGAACTGCGCCGCGGCGGCGTGCCGGTGACCGTGCCGACGCGCGTGTTCGACTGCCTGCTGTACCTGATCGAAAACCGCGAGCGCGCGGTCGGCCGCGACGAGCTCGTCGCCGCATTGTGGGGGCGTGTCGACGTCTCCGATGCGCAACTCGGCCAGATCGTGCTGCGCGCACGCCGCGCGATCGGCGACGACGGCAACGACCAGCGCTACATCCGCACGATGCCGAAATTCGGCTATCGCTGGCTGGCCGAAGTGCGCACGCTGACGCCGTCGGCGATCGCGGACGCGGTCGAGGCGGCGCCGCCGCCCGCGGCGGCGGCATCGCCGAGCGAAGACGCTCGATCGGCCGCGCGCGTCGTGGACGCGCCGCGCTTGCCACGCCAATCGCGGCGCGCGCTTGCGCTTGCGACCGCGCTGCTCATGCTCGTGATCGCGCTCGGCGTCGCCGCCTGGCTGCGGTGGCGACCGCCGGCTCCGGCACACGCGGACGCGTCGTCGCCCGGCGCGCTCGTGCGCCCGCTCGAGGTCACCGCGACGCCGCCGCAGGACTGGCTGCGCCTCGGAGGCATGGATGCGCTCGCGACGCGCCTGCGCGCGGGCGGCCTGCGCGTGCCGCCGAGTGAAGCCGTGCTCGCCGCGCTGCACGCGGACGGCTCGACCGACGAGGATGCGCGACTGCGCGCGGCGACCGGCGTCGACCTGCTCGTCGACGGTTCGGCGACCGTCACCGCGCAGGGCTGGCACGTCGCGCTGCGCGCGCGGCCTGCGCAAGGCGAGCCGATCGCGGTCGAGGCGGACGGGCGCGAGGCGCTGCCGGCGCTGCGGACCGCGGGCGATCGCCTGCTCGTGCGCCTCGGTCGGCTCGCGCCCGACGAGACGGGGCCGGCCCCCGCGCTCGACGAGACACTGCAGCGCGCGAACGCGGCGATGCTCGCGAACCAGCTCGAAGTCGCGCGCGCGATCCTGTTGCGTGCGCCCGCGCTCGTGCAGGCCGAGCCGCAGCTGCGCTACCGGCTCGCCCAGGTCGACTTCCGCGCCGGCAACCTCGATGCGGTCGCCCAGGCGCTCACGTCGCTGCTCGAGGACGAACCTGCGCCGAAGGACCCTGCGCTGCGCGCGGGGGCGTTGACCGGCCTCGGCACGATCCACCTCAATCGCGGCGACTACGCGCAGTCCGAGCGCGACTTCTCGGCCGCGATCGCCGAAGTCGAAGCCTGGCATCGGCCGCTCGAACTCGGCCAGGCCTACGGCGGCCGCGGCGCCGCGCGCGCCGCGCAGGGCCGTTACGCCGAAGCGCTGCAGGATCTTTCTCGCGCGCGCATCGAGTTGCAGCAGGCCGGCGACGCGCCGGGCCAGGCTCGTCTCGACATGGTCGCGGGCGAGCTCGAGTTGCAGCGCGGTCGCATCGACGCGGCGCAGCCGGCGCTCGAGCGGGCGGCGGTCGTGTTCGAGCGGTTCGACGCGATCAACGAGCGGCTGCATACGCTCTCGCTGCTGTTCGCCTGCCGCGAACGCCTGCTCGACCACGCGGGCGCACTCGCGCTCAGCGAGCGCGCGTGGGCGCTGCGTGCGCGTGCGCGCGATCCGCAGTTGCGCACGCAGATGATCGCGGACCGCATCGAGGTGCTTTACGCGCTCGGTCGCCTCGCCGAGGCTGGCGTGCTCGTCGGCGAGGCGGCGCGGGAAACGGCGGCGCGCAATGCCGATTCCGCGCTGCGCATCGCGCGCGTGCGCGCTTCGATCGCGCTCGACGACGGTCGCTGGTCCGAGGCCGAAGCGATCGCGGCGAGCGCGCTCGCGGGCGGGCGCACGCCCGACGTCGCGGCCTTGCGGGCGTGGTTCCGCGCCGCACGCAGCCGCGCGCTCGTCGCGCTCGGCCGCGGCGCGGACGCCGCGTTCGATGCGGAGGCCGCGGCCGGCGACGAACGCAGCCTCGCCTACGAAGCGCTCGCGCAAGCGGTCGTCGACGCGGCGGCGGGGCGTTCCGATCGCGCCGACGCGGCGTTCGCGCGGGCGCTCGCGCACGCCGACGCGGGCGGCGTCGCCGACGACCTCGTCGCGGTGGTCGAAGCGTACGGCCGCTGGCAGCTCGCGCGCGGTCGCGAGGCCGACGCGCAGGCAACGATCGGGCGCGTGGCGGCCTGGGCCGATCGCGACTTTCGCTGCGCGTTGCTGCAGCTCGAACTGTTCCACCGCCTGCGCGCGTCCGCGCCGTGGTACGCCGCCCTCGCGCAGGCCGAGAAGCTCGCCGGCGAACGCACGATTCCGGCCGCGCTGCGCCACCCGCCCGACGCCTGAGGGGCGCGCGTCACGCGCCATGCGCGCCGCGGCCCGGCCGGGTGTCGCCGTTCAAGCGCCTGTCCCGCCTCGCAAATTTTTTCGTAACGCGAATGCAACGGCTTTCGAGTGCCGGTGCGCGGGCGCTGCGCGAACGTCAGCGCCTTGCCGCCGGCGGGCGCTCCTCGTCGCGAATCCGGCCGGTCGGCGGCACTTTCCAAACCCGGAGGACATGATGCCGCACCATCCGTTTCGCCGCGCGCGCGTCGCCGCGCTCGCGCTCGTCCTCGTCGCGACCGCGTCGCTCGCATTGGCGGCGCCGGTCGCTGCGCGGCGCGGTGGCGTTGTCGCGGGGGCTGCCGGCTGGACGCAACAGGCGAAGCTGCTCGCCGACGTCGCCGCGAGCAACGACTACGCGGGCCGCGCGGTTGCGATCAGCGGCGACACCGCGGTCGTCGGCGCAGCGGGTGCCGACGTCGACGGCAACGACGGCCAGGGCGCTGCGTTCGTCTACGTGCGCAGCGGCGGCGTCTGGACGCAGCAGGCGCGACTCGTCGCCGACGACGGTGTCGCCGGCGACGAGTTCGGCTTCGCGCTCGCGATCTCGGGCGATCGCATCGTCGTCGGCGCGCGCTTCGCCGCGATCGGTGGCGTCGACGGGCAGGGCGCCGCGTACGTGTTCGAGCGCAGCGGCACGAACTGGGCGCAGCAGGCGAAGCTCGCCGCCGCGGACGGGGCCGCGTTCGACGGCTTCGGCAATGCGGTCGCGATCGACGGCGACAGCGTCGTCGTCGGCGCGCAGAACGCGTCGGTGAACGGCAACATGAGCCAGGGCGCCGCCTACGTCTACGCGTTCGACGGCGGCTGGCACCTCGAGTCGAAACTCGCCGCCTCCGACGGTGCCGCATGGGTGCAATTCGGCCGTGCCGTGTCCGTCCGCGGCGACAGCGTGCTCGTCGGTGCGGTGTCGACGACGGTTGGCGCGAACCAGGGGCAGGGCGCCGCGTACGTCTACACGCGCGACGGCGGCAGCTGGAGCGAGCGCGCCCGCCTCGTCGCCGGCGACGGCGAGGCCTGGGACGGCTTCGGCGGTGCGGTCTGGCTCGACGCGGGGCAGGCGATCGTCGGTGCGTCGTCGAACGGCATGGCCGGCGAAGGCGCCGCGTACGTGTTCGTCGGCGGCGGCGCGGACTGGAGCGAGCAGGCCAAGCTCGTCGCCGGGGACGCGTTCAACGGCGACGGATTCGGTACCTCGGTCGCGTTGTCCGGCGGCGTCGCGATCGCGGGCTCGCTGTTCTCCGATCTCGCGGCCGCGCCGAACGCCGGCGCGGCCTACGTCTTCGCGCGCACGGGCGGCAGCTGGGCGCAGCAGGCCAAGCTCGTCGCGGACGACGCATCGGACGGCGCCGAGTTCGGCATCGGCGCCGCGCTCGACGGCACCACGGCGTTGATCGGCGCGGAGTTCGCGAGCGGCGCCGACGGCTGGCCCGGCGCGGGCTACGTGTTTGACGCCGGCGCGGGAACGTGCACGACGCCACGCGTCGAAGCGTTCGACGGCGTCGACGTGCCCGCGTTGCCGTCCGGCTGGAGCGTCGCGTCCGCGCAAGGCGCCAACACCTGGCTCACCGTCGCCGACGCGGCCGACAGTGCACCCAATGCCGTGTTCGCCGCGGATCCGTCGTCGCCGTCCGACACGACGCTCGAGTCGCCGGCGTTCGTGCCGCAGGCGGGCGCGACGCTCGCGTTCCGCCAGGCCTACGACCTCGAGCCGGGCTACGACGGTGGCGTGCTCGAGATCGCGATCGCGGGCGGGCCGTACGTCGACTTCGTCGCAGCGGGCGGCAGCTTCGTCGAAGGCGGCTATGCCGACACGATGATCGGCACGAGCGCGATTGCCGGGCGCGCCGCGTGGACCGGCGAAAGCGGCGGCTGGATCGACACGCGCGCGGACTATCCACCC
>DASTSE010000229.1:0-12661 GCA_035760865.1 Dokdonella sp. | reverse complement strand
GACCACCGCGACCGTCACTGTCGGCGCTCTCGCAGCAGGCTCAGCGCGAACGCGCCGACGAGCGCGGCACCGAGCGCGAGCACGCCCCACAGCAGCCATTGCCGCCATGGCGTCGGCGTGGATGGTGGCTGCAGCGCGGCGTCGCCGCCGCTCGCGCGGCCCGCGCCGATGGTCGCCTGCGGCGGCTGCCAGTCCTTGCCACGGCTCGCGCGCAGGCTCGCGAGCGCGGCCTCGAGCGGGTAATCGGGCCGACGCGCGGTCGCACTGCCGACCGCGAGGCGGTACGGCGCGGCGCCTTCGGCGAGGAACACGAAGCGGTCGGGACGGAACGCGAACGCGAGCCGTGGTGCGGTCGCGAGCGGGGTACGCGCATCGAGGCGGAACGCATCGAGGCGGCGTGCGGCGACGAGGTCGACATCGCCGTTGCGCAACGTGTCCGTGCCCGAGCGCAGGCGGAACGCGGTGAACCGCGTGAGCTCGGTCCATCCGGCGGCCTCGCGTGCGGACAGCGTGAGCGCGGCGAGCGCGTTGTCGCTCGCGAGCTCGACGCGCGCCTGCTCGACCGGCAGCGCAGCGGGCAACGCGTACGCGTAGCGCGCCGCTGCCGTGCCGCGCTCTTCGGCAGGCAGTTCGACCGGGCGCGCGTCGATCCAGCGACGCATCGGCACCGCGACGGCGTGCTCGACGACGCGCGCCGAAGCACGCAGCCCGACGAGCGCGTCGCCGTCGTCGGCACGGCGCAGGCGCAGGTACTTCGCGCGGACGTCGGGCAGCGCGATGTCGTTGCGTTCGAGGCGCGCGTCGCCCTCGCGCAGCGACAGCACGCTGCCTTCGCCGACGCGGCGCCAGTGTTCGAGGTCGTCGCCGGCGGAGATCTCGAAGCGCGCGACGACGCCGCTCGCGGGCTCTTCCCAGGACAGCGTCAGGCGTTCGATCGCGCCGTCGAGCGCGCTCGCATCGACGATCCATGCGCGCTCGCCGGAACTCGCCTTCGCTGCGTCGCCGGCGTCGAGGCGCCGCAGGCGACCACGGGAATCGCGCTCGATCAGCAGGCGCAGGTCGCCGACGGTGTCCGTCCCGCCCGTCGGCAGCGCGAGCATCGGCAGCGACTCGGTGCGCTCGCGGGCCTGTGCCCCCGGCTCCGCCGCGACGCGCGCGCACGGCACCGGCTCGCCTTCGGCGTTGAACACCGCAATGTCGCGCAGCGTGGGATCGCGAACCCAGGCGTAGACCGCGGGATCGAGGTCGACGCGCCAGGCGCTGCTCTCGGCGCCCGCGGGTGTCTCGATCGTGAACGCGTACGCGTAGTCGCGCAGGCCGGCCGCGGGCGCGGACAGGCTCGCGAGCGCCGCGAGCGAAGCGAGCGCGCGGATCACGATGCCGCTCCTTCGCCCGGTTCGCGCGGCGGCGCCGGTGCGAAGTAGCCGATCACCGTGCAGAGCAGGCCATAGGCGATGAACGAGGCGATGCCGAACAGGTTGCCGAGGCGCGTGCGGTCGACCAGCAGCAATTTGGCGAGCACGACGGCCATCAGCACCGCGCCGGCGAGCCAGAGCGCGCGCTGGCCGCGGCGCGACCCGACGACCCATCCGAGCACGCCGAGCACGCTCCAGACCACGGTGAGCGAAGTCTGCGCGAGGTTGGACGACCACAGGTGTCCGTCCCAGGGGATGCCCCCGAACTGATGCGCCGCACGCAAGGTCGCAGCGGTCACGAACAGGAACCCGCCCCCCGCGAGCAGCAGCGCGCGTCGTCCACCGAGGTCGCGCGGTGAGTCCGCATCGGTGAGCCAGCGCGCGCCGAGCAGGAGCACGCCGATCTGCACGAGCTCGACCGGATCGAGCACGGGGATGAACGGCAGCGGTGCGCTGTCGCCGTCGTGCCAGAGCAGGCCGAAGAACACGCATGCGGCGACCAGTGCCTGCAGCAGCAACAGCGTGCCGCGCCATTCGGAAAAACGTGCCGCGAGCGGCGCACCGAGCCACGACGGTCGCGACAGCGCGAGCGCCCACGCGCCGAGCAGCGGCGACGCCGCGAACGCGACGTGCCAGCCCGAACCGAGCTGCAGGTCGCTCGCGACCTGTTCGAGCGCGACCGCGATCGCGCAGGTCCATGTCCAGGCCCAGCCGATGTGGGCGAGCGCGGGCGTGGCGTCGCGGCGATCGCCGAGTTGCGACAGTGCGAGCATGCCCGCGAGCGCGTATGCCGCGAATGCGGCGAGGCCCCAGCCCGCGAAGGGACGCAAACCCGCGTCGCCGAACGCGAGTGCGACGACGACGCCGGCGGCGATCGCGAGCGCTGCCGTGAGCGCGGTCGCGAACGCGTGCGTTCGACGCGCGGCGAATGCGGCGAGTGTGGCGGTCAGCGCGAGCAGGGCGAGCAGCGCAGCCGGACGCTGCGGCGCCGCCACGAAGCGGTCGATCTCGCGCACGCCGGCGCCGAGCCACCCGGCGAGGCCCCACAGGTACGTCAGGATGCAGAGTTCGCGGCGCGCATCGCCACGGCGATGGTAGAGCCACGCGGTCGTGAACGCCGCCAGCGCGATCAGCAGCGCGCCGATGCAGGTGCCGTTCGCGATCACGACGGTTTCGGTCGCGGCGGCGCCGTCGGCGAGCGCCCATGCGAACGCCAGCGCCGCGAGCGCCTGCAGCAGGAGACCCGCGATGCGCGGCAGCCGGCGTTGTTCGCGCAGCCCGAGCCAGACCAGCGCGGCGCCTTCGAGTGCGAACGTGCACGCGGTGCTGCGCGCACTCAGTGCGAGCGGCACGGCGAGCGTCGCGAAGCCGACCGCGAGTACCGCGAACGATTCGCCGAGCACGCGTCGCCGTGGCAGCAGCGTCGCGGCGAGAATGAGGTAGAGCGCGGCCAGCGCGAGCGCCGACCATGCGAGCGGCATGCGCTCGCCGTCGAGCAGCGCGGCCTGCAGCGCGAACGCGACCAGCGGATTGCCGAACACGAGCGTGCCGTCGACGAGGTTGCGCTGCGTCGTCGCCATGCGCAGCGCGTGCAGGATCGGAATCGCGAGGTAGATCGCGAAGAACGCCAGCAGGAACGGCTCGGTGCTGCCGTACAGCGCGGGCTCGTAGCGGAGCACGCCCCACAGCGTGGCGATCGCATACGTGAAGAAGAAGCCGAGCAGGTTGAGCGGGCGCCACGCGCGCGCCCAGGCGATCGCGAAGATCGCGAGATTGAGCAGGGCGTAGTACGAGAACAGCACGACGTGATCGCCGCTGCCGGTCGAAATGAGGATCGGCGCGGCGAAGCCGGCAAGGATGCCGAGCACCGCGAGCGCGCGCGCGTCCTGCAGCACCGCGAGCGCGCCGGCGCCGGCGACGAGCACGAGCATGAGCGCGAACGCCGCACCCGCGGGAAGCAGGTGGTAGAGGCGGAACGCGGCGAACACGGTCAGGAGCAGCACGCCGATCGCCCCGCCCTGCAGGGTCAGGCCGAACGACGGCCGCCGCGCGCGCTCGCGCCAGCCGAGCGCGAGCGCCGCGATCGCGGCCAGCGCGACGGCGGCGAGCCGCAGTTCGATCGGCAGGCGCAGCCAGCCCTGGTCGGATGCGTACTTGAGCAGCGCCGCGACGCCGGCGAACAGCACGAGCATGCCGACCTTGACCGGTACGTTGCCTTCGCTGAACCAACGTTTGAGCCAGGCGCCGAAGCGCTGCAGCGGATCGGGTTCCGACGTGCGCGCCGGTGGTATCGCCACGCGCGCCGTCGGTGCGGGCGTGGGCGCGGGCGTCGGCATCGTCGCGGTCGCAGACGCAGCTGCGGCCGCGCCCGCGTCGGCGACGGGCGGAGGTGCCGGCATCGCTTCGATGATCGACGGCGCCGCGGTCGAGTCGATCGCCGCGCTCACGTTCGAGGTCGCCGCCGCGACGGCCGCCGCGGGCGTGGTCGCCTGCGCAGGGCCTCGCGCCGCTGCGTCGGCGCCGAGAGGCGCGGGCGAGCGCCGCAGCGCGTCGAGCTGCCTGCCGAGCGCGTCGACGCGCTCCGACAGCGCGCGCATGCGCGCGAACGCGATGCCGAGCGCGAGCCCGCCGAAGAAACCGAAGCCGACGTTGTTGCCGAACGTGCCGCCGACGAACAGGCCGGCGATGCACGCCGCTACGACGATCAGGAACCCCATGCCTTCCTCCCCAGTCAGGCCGATGCCGCACGCCGAGGCGAGCGGTGTTGCCGTTACGGATCGTACAGCGGCGGATGACCCGGTGGCCTCGTCTTGAAGCGCTTGTGCAGCCAGAGGTACTGCTCGGGCGCCTCTCGCACCATGCGCTCGATGCAGGCGTTCACGCGCGCCGTGTCGGCGACGACGTCGCTGCCCGGGAACGCGTCGAGCGGCGCCTCGAGGCGGATCGCGTAGCCGCCGTCCGCGGTGCGTCGATGGAAGAACGGCACCACCTTCGCGCCGGACAGGCGCGCGAGGTGATGCGTCGCGGTGATCGTCGCGGCGGGCACGCCGAAGAACGGAGCGAACACGACGTCCTTGCCGCGCATGTCCTGGTCGGGCGCGTACCAGACGGTGCCGCCACCCCTGAGGTAGCGAACGGTCTGGCGCAGTTCGTTCTTCTCGAACATCGCGTCGGCATAGCGCAGGCGCGCGCGCTTGATCGCCCACTCGAACGCGGCGTCCGCGTGCTCGCGGTACATGCCCGCGATCGCGATGCGCTGCGACACGAGGCGCGCGCACAACTCCAGGTGCGAGAAGTGCGCGCCGACGAGCAGCACGCCGTGGCCCGAAGCGCGCGCCTGCTCGAGGTGATGCAGGCCCTCGAACGCGACCGGGATGCGCTCGATCGCGCGTCGCGAACCCATCCAGGCCAGCGCGAACTCGACCAGCAGGGTGCCGGAGTCGCGCAGGTTCTCGCGCAGCAACTGCGCACGCTGCGCGGGCGCGAGCGCGGGGAAGCACAGCTCGATGTTGCGCGCGGCGATGCGTCGCCGTTCGCCGAACACGCGTGCGGTGATCGCACCGAGCATCCGACCGAGCCGCAGCAGCAGGGGGTGGGGCAGCAGTGCAACGAGGCGGATGAGGCCGAGGCCGATCCAGGCAGGCCAGTGACGCGGGGCGAGCAGGGCAGGGCGGAACGGCGGCGATGGTGGCATCCGCCGATTATGCGTCATCACGGCGCGACGGCGCCGTGCCGCAGCGCCGTCCACGCGAGCGGCGCTCGCGGCACGCGGCAGCGGCGAACGCCTGCGCGGGCGCGGGCGCACCGTCCTGGCACTCGCGCTGTCGCGCCGCATGCCGCGGGGGACGCTGTCGATCGCCGATTCCGCCCGGAGCGCCGCGTGCGTGCGTGCGGCCCGTGGCGAACGGGCACGCGCGTCACGGGCGGCGCGGCGGCTTCACGACGCCTGGAAGTACAAGGCGCTCGTTTGCGAAACGATCTTTCCGTGGTCGACGACGAAAGTATCCGTGCCGAGCGGCACGGCTCCGCCGACGCTCCACGTGATGTAGGCGAGGGTTCCTTCGACCCACAGGCTGGACAGCGAGAATCGTTCCGCGGCGTCTGCGGGCAACGCCTGCATGAGGCCTTCGAAGAACTCGCGGATCTGCGGCTTGCCGCGGTACACCTTCGATTCCGCGATGAAGATCGCGCGCTCGTCGTAGTCGGCGAGGATCGCGTCGAGCCCCTTGTGCTCGACGAAGCTCTGCAGGTGGTTGCGTACGACGCGTTCGGTTTGTTCGTGCTGCGTGTTCATGGCGACAGGCCTCATGGCTAGCGTGGTGCGAGGGCGGCGCGTGGGCGCCGCGGTTCTTCGATCGAGCGCTTCGCGCCCCGGTCCGGTGCGTCGGCGTGCGCGTGAAGGGTGCGCACGATCACGGCGAACGCCGTGCGTGCCACAGCCGCGGGAGCAGCATGCCGACCCTGTCGCGGTACTCCAGGTAGCGGGTGCCGAACTGCGCGACGAGATCGGTCTCCTCGAGCTCGATCGCGAGCACGATGTAGAGGGTCATGGCCAGCGAGAACACGAGACGACCGACGCTCATCTTCGGCGCGGCCCAGAACGCGAGCAGGAAGCCGAGGTAGAGCGGATGACGCACGATGCGGTAAAGGGACGGCGTCCTGAAGCGCGGTTCGCCGTCGCGAAAGCCGAGTGCGCCCGCGAACGCCTGGCGAAGGCCGAACAGTTCGAAATGGCTGATGAGGAACGTGCTGAGGAACACCAGCGCCCAACCCAGGTGGGAGACGCCGACGGCGATCATCGCTGCCCGCGGGCCCAGCTGCCACACGCACTCGTCGATGGGACGCCATTGCCACATCAGGAACGCGAGCGCCGCGCTCGCGAAGACGACGTAGGTGCTCCTCTCGATCGGCGCCGGGACGACCCGGGTCCAGAACCGCTTGAAGGCGGGGCGCGCCATGATGCTGTGCTGGAGGCCGAACAGCCCGACGAGCGCGATGTCGATGACGATGGCGACGTGCATGCTCGCACTCGTCGCGCCACCGTGGTCGATGGTTTTCGGAACGATCGCGTCATCGACGAAGCCGATCGTGAACAGGATGATGCCGACGGACAGCAGGTACGCGATCGCGCCATAGGCGGCGGAGAGTAGCTTCGACATGCGATGGGCCTTCTTCACGAGGGTCCGCGAGCTGCGCTGGCAGCAGGCGCCGGTGCGCCGGGACGACATGCACCCAGACGAGGTACGGAGCGCGTTCGCGCCATCGCAGCGGCCCGCTGCGATGCCGTGCGATGGCGTTCCACCGCGCGGAGGAGCGCGCCATTCGCGGCACACGCCTGCGGTTCAGGCGGGTGCCGCGTCCGTGCCCGAGATGGCGCGGGCGAGTTCCAGCATGGACGCATCCAGCACGCTCAGTTCGCGATCGGCGGCGACGAGTCGCATCACCGCGTCGCGCGCGGCGGGGTCGGACACGTGCTCGCTGAGCCAGTCGGTCCGCAAGCCGGGATCGATGTCGACCAGCAGTTCGAACAGAAGGCGGACGTAGGCGAACGTGTGCGAAGGCTGAAGGTTTTCCACGCTGTACCTCCGCTGGGATGGTGGCCATCGATGCGCGCCGTCGCTGCCTCGATCGCGAACGCCCTGATCGACCGTGCCGGAAGCGCTGCCAGCGCATCGCCCGCGCACCGATCGTCGGCTGCGGGCATCGCCGACGACCCGACGACGACGCCGTGCCGGACATGCCGGACTCGCGGAGCCATCGCGGCCGGCGCGCCTTCAGCGGGAGACGAGCTTCGGATGCCCGCTGCGCCAGCGGCAGGCTTCGCTTGCTTCGGTCGCGCAGTGCGAGCGGACCCGGTGCAGACCGCCCATGTCGCGCCGGTGAGCGACCGCCTGACGCATTTCGACGCCGAACAGCGTTCTATCGTCCCGCGGCACGGCACCGCGCCCCCCGGTGCCGGCGGCCGCTGCTTCGTCGTCGAGGAGGATCCGCAGGAGATGCGCATGGCACGACAGGTCGTCCATACCCCGCAAGCGCCCACGCCGCCGGCTACCTACAGCCAGGCCGTCAAGGCGGCGGGGCTCGTGTTCGTGTCCGGCACCTTGCCCGTGGATCCGCGGACCGGGCGCATCGAAGGCGACTCCATCCAGGAGCAGACGCGCCGATGCCTCACGAACATTTCCGCGATCCTCGATGCGGCGGGGACGTCGATGGCACGGATCGTCAGCGCGACGGTCATCCTCGCGCAGGAAGACGACTTCGCCGGCATGGATCAGGAATGGCTGCGCTGGTTCCCGCGGACGCCGCCTGCACGCCAGGGCGCGAAGCTGCCCGTTCGCGTTCCCGGCCTTCGAATCTCCATCGCCGCCGTCGCCGAGGCATGACGTCGTGAACGGCGCCGCCGCGGGCGACCCTGGTCTCGGGCCGGAAATCCCTGCATCAGGACGCGTCCACGCGCCCTTCGATCGCGCCGGCCGTGGCCGTCTTTCGCCACGTCGCCGGCGGCATGCCGAACTCCCGCCGGAATGCGCGATTGAACGCGGCTTCGGATTCGTAGCCGCTGGCGGCCGCGATACGCACGATAGGCCCGGCGCCGTCGCGCAGCTCGCGCGCGGCAAGGGTCAGCCGCCAGCGGTGGAGGTACCTCATCGGCGAAACGCCGACGAGCGAAGCGAAGCGCTGCGCGAGTGCCGACTTCGACAGCGCGACATCGCGGGCCAGTTCGTCGAGGCTCCAGGGGCGACCCGGGTCGCCGTGCAGCAGCGCGAGCGCGCGGCCGACATGGGGATCGCGGAGCGCGGCGAGCCATCCCTTCGACTGCGCCGGAAGTGCGGCGACGTAGCCGCGCAGGGCTTCCACGAACACCAGTTCGGTCAACTTGGCCAGGATCGATTCGCTGCCGGGGCCGCGCCGGGCCGATTCCCGCACCGCGATGCGCAGGAGATCGCCGAGCAGGGCCGCGGTCGGCCCGTCGCCGACCGGGATGCGCATCACGCGGGGCAGCGCGTCGAACAGCGCTCGATTGAGGCTGCGCGAGCAGCCGATGTAGCCGCATACGAAACGCGCGACCTTGCCGCCGCCGCCGTGGCGCAACTCGAGCACGCCATCGCTGACGTTCGCATCCTCGAGGCTCGCGGATTCGACCGGGAGCAGCCGGACGTCGCTGCCGACGACGTGCCGTTCGTCGTGCGCGAACAGGATGAAATCGCCCGCCGCCGCCGAGATCACCTCGCCTCCGTCGAGCACGCGCACCTGGCACGCGCCTTCCACGACGAAATGGAAGTAGAACGCGTGCTCGTAGCGCGCGAGCTTGTCGAGCACGACCGGCGAGCCGAACTGCGACCAGATGCACCACGGTTCGGTGAACGTGGCGCTGATGAAGACGGCGCCCTCGAGGCGCACGGATTTGAGGACGTCGGATAGCGCGTCCATGGGTTGCGACCGGAAGCCTCGTTCATGATAACCCGAACTGCGCGTCGCAGCGGCGTACCGGCCGCAGCCGCGGCCGGCACCGGCGGTGCCTGGCCGGGGCGTTTCGGTCAAGGATCGCGTGCGGTCGATCAATTTTTTGCGGACTGCGACCGCTATGGTCTGCAGCGACGATGCCCGGTGCGGGCGTACTCGTAGGGGAGTTGCCATGGCGCTCGAATCCGTCAACACATGCCTCGAAGCGTCGGTCGCCGACGACGCGAAAGCCGGCGCCGGAGGATCCGCCGCGAACCCCGCGTGCTTCCAGGCGGAGACGTTGTTCGCCCACGGCTACGCGCACCTGAAGCAGCTCGCTCGACGCGCGCGCAACCGCAGCGCGCATACGTTGAACACGACCGGTCTCGTGCACGAGCTGTTCCTCAAGCTGAAGATGGGCAGCGATCCGGAGTTCGGCGGCGCACCGCAGTTCTTCACGTACGCCGCGCGCGCGATGCGGCACATCCTCGTGGACCGCGCAATCCGCAGGTCGCGCATGAAGTTCGGCGGCGACGTCGTCCACACGGACATCGACGATGCCTCCGCGCAGCAGGTCGCGACCGACCCCGCCCTGGCCATGCAGCTCGACTCCGCACTGCGCATCCTGGAACAGAGGGACGCGAGGGCGGCGCACGCATTCGAGCTCCACTTCTTCGCCGGACTGGAAATCGACAAGGTGGCCGCCGTCCTCGGCGTGTCCAGGCGAACGGCCGATCGCGACTGGCGCTTCGCGCGCGCATTCCTCAGCACGCAGCTGGCGTCGTAGCCCGGGCGCAGATCGTGCATGCGCGCCTTGCACGCTTGTGCCGCACGCCGCCGATCGAGCCGCGTCGCGGCTCGCACGCCGCGTCGATGACGGCGGTCGATTCCGGCGCGCATGCCCGGCTGCGCGCGTTGTTCGATCGCCTCGCCGAAGCGCCGCGCGATGACCATGCCGCGATCATGGTCGAGGCCGGTGCGAACGCGGACGAGCGGCGCATCCTGCAGGCCTGGCTCGCCGCCGACGACGGCGCCAGCCCGCTCGACACGCCGGGCGCGGACTGGCTCGGCGAAAGCGACGATGCCGACTACGCGCGATCGCTGCTCGGGCGAAACGCGGGACCCTACCGCCTCGTCGAGGTGCTCGGCCGAGGCGGTTCCTCGATCGTGTTCCGCGCGACCCGACCGCTCGGCGACCTGCAGCAGACGGTCGCGCTGAAGCTGCTGCAGAGCGGGCTGTACTCGGCCGAATCGAGGCGCCGGTTCAGGCGCGAGCAATCGATCCTGATGCAGCTCTCGCATCCGAACATCGCGAGGCTGCTGGACGTGGGGCTCACCGATGCCGGCGTGCCCTACATCGCGATGGAGGAGGTCGCCGGCAAGGACATCCTGGCCCATGCGGATGCCGAGGGCCTGGGCAGGAGGCGGCGCCTGGGCCTGCTCGTCGACGTGTGCCGGGCCATCGATGCCGCGCATCGTGCCCTCATCGTCCACCGCGACATCAAGCCGTCGAACGTGCTCGTCGGCGCGGACGGGCAGGTCAAGGTGCTCGACTTCGGCATCGCGAAGATCGTCGAGGAGAACGCCGAACGGACCGCGACGCAACACATCGCCCTGACGCCCGACTACGCCGCCCCCGAGCAATTCACCGCGGGCCTGGTGACGACGGCTGCCGACGTCTATGCCCTCGGCGTTCTCGCGGGCGAGATGCTGGTCGGCACGCGGCTTGAGCCCGACGCGACGCTGCCCGTCGACGCCGACGCGTCGGTGCGCCGCGACTGGCGCGAGCTCGACCGCGACTTCGTCGACATCCTGCGCACCGCGACGGCGTTCGAACCCGACCGACGCTACGTGTCCGCCGGGCACCTCGCGGACGACATCGAGCGATTCCTCGCCGGCAGTCCGGTCGCCGCGCATCCGCCGTCGGCCGCGTACCGCGCGCGCAAGTTCATCGCGCGCCATCGTGCGCTCGTCACGGTGACGGCTGCGTTCGCCGCCTGCATCCTGGCGTCGCTGGCGCTTGCGGTCTCGCAGGCGATCAAGGCGCAGGATGCCGCGACGCGAGCCCACGCGGAAGCCACGCGAGCGAATGCGATGCGCGACTTCATCTTCGACGCCTTCGCGGAAGCGGAGCCGGTGCGACCGCACGCGGCCCCGGTCACCGTCCTCGAACTCGTCGATCGCGCCTCGGCGGTCATACGCAACGAGCACACGATGGACCCGCATGCGCAGGTCGAACTGCGGACGCGGCTGGCCGAGGTCGTCGGTTCGCAGGGCGACCTCGAGCGCAGCGGCGTGCTGCTGGCGCGGATCCACGACGACGCGGTCGCGGCACTCGGGCCGGACGATCCGCTGACGCGCGACGTCGAGCGCTCGCTCGAGCGCAACCTCTACTTTCGCGGCAAGTACGTCGAGGCCAGGCGCGCGGTCGAGAGTCTGCTCGAACGCGCGGATGCGACGAGCGCATTGGCGGGCAGCCTGTTCCGGGACTCGGCGTCCATTGCGGTGAAGCTGCACGAGCCCGAGAAGGCCGTTCTCGACGCGCGCAGGGCGGTCGCGATCGGCGAGCGGCTCGGGCAGGACGATTTCCTGCGCGAAGCGCTGAAGACGCTCGGCTCCGCATTGCTCGCGACGGGCGACCTGGCCGCGGCCGTGACCGTGTACGAGCGCGAACTCGATCTCAGTCGCCAGCGATTCGGCGCGGACAGCGACCAGGTGTCGTCGGCGCTGTCGGGACTGTCGAGGGCCTACCGCCGACTCGGTCGCATGCGCAAGGCGGAGCGCTACGCGCGGGAGGCGCTCGCGATCGACCGCAAGATCTACAGCGAAGACCACTGGGTCGTCGCGAACCACCTCAATGCGCTCGGCGTGGCCCAGCTGGAAGAACGCGACATCGATGGTGCGGCGGCGACGTTCGCGGAGGACCTGCGCATTTGCGAGGCGACACTCGGGAGCGACCATCCCGACGTCGCGATCGCGCTCAAGAACGTCGCTGCCGTGCACCTCGCGAGGGAGGATTTCGCGAACGCGACGCCGCTGCTCGCGCGTGCGCTCCGGATCAGCGAGGCGGCCGTCGGCGTCGCCAACCCGCAGACCGCGACGATCCGCGCCGACCATGGCTTTGCGCTCGCGATGTCGGCCGGCGACGCCGGTGCCGGGACGCGCGAGCTGGACCGCGCGCTCGCCGACCTGCGGGCCGACTCCGCACCCGATCCGGAAGCGCTGGGTCGCGCGCTCGAGAAGCGCATCCGCGTCGCGGTCGCGCGCGGCGAACTCGATCGAGCGCGCACGCTTACCGACGAATTCGAGCGAGCCGCCGCGGCCGCGACGACGCGCGCGTCGTACTGGGCCGGTCGATCCGACTGCCTGCGCGGCGAGATCGACATCATCGAGGGCAGGCCGCGGGAGGCGTTGGCGGCCATCGGGAAGTGCGGCGCCGCGCTCGAAGGACTGGAACAGGCGGATCCCGTGCTCGACCTCGAGCGGGCGCTGCTGCTCGCGACGGCTTGGAAGGAGACCGGCGACGCGCATGCGACCGGTCGGCTCATCGCGCGCACGGCCGCGCAGTTTCGGCAGCTGCCGTATCCACCCAGGCGCCTGCAGGCTTGGATGACCCGACTCACGCGCTGATCGCGCGGCCGCGGAGTGCGCGGGCCCGCCCGGGGCGTCGCACTGCCGCTCGGCCGCGCGTCCCGGCGGCGACTCATCCGCCGCGTGCGTCGATGTTCGTCGTCGTTGCGGGCGCGAGAGGTCGTCGACAGGCGAGCGTTCCGCGCAGCCATTCGCGCACTACCGCGTGCGCG